>CACZXG010000196.1 GCA_902785055.1 uncultured Lachnospiraceae bacterium | reverse complement strand
CTGCCGCTTTACGCCTTTTTGTGGGTGATGTGCGGTTTCGGCCTTCAGGCTATGCTCGCGGCGACGCTCCTTTTGCCGGAATTCGAGCCTTATCTTTCTGCGGGAGATGACAGCACAGAAGAAGAGATCACGGAACCTGAGCCGCGTAAAATGACGGAAGAGGAGATCCTTGAAGATATGCAGAAGCTGGGAATGTGATCACCTATAATGGGCGTTTATGATTTGCAGTTGACAAATAGATGATTTAGCGTTTAAATTATTTCAAATGCTTTAACTTAACAGCGATTTAAACCGATGAAGTGGAGATAAAGCAGAAGGGGCACTTACAGAGAGACCGGGAAGGTGAGAGCCGGTCAGAACGCTGCTCTGCAAATGGACCACGGAGGGCGCATTCAACGGCCGCAGAGCGGCTCAGTATCATGCGACGTGAAGGCATACGTCAGTTGCCGGGGATTTGTTTGAATTCCGACAAGAGTGCGCAGTGTGAACATGTACTGCGTAAATCAGGGTGGCACCGCGGATCAGTTCAGTTATGTGAGATTCGTCCCTGACAGGATGTATTTGTCCTGTCAGGGACTTTTTGTTCATTGAAAGTTCCTGACGGACGCAAATAGCGTGTAAAGGCGCTGAACGCTTCGATAAGGAGGAAACTATGATCAAAGAAGCCATCATCAAAATCGTGAACAAGGGAGATCTCACTTTCAAAGAAGCAGAGACGGTGATGACGGAAATCATGAACGGGCAGACGACCCCCACCCAGAACGCGGCATTTCTGGCCGCATTGTCGACAAAGAGCACAAAAGCCGAGACGATCGATGAGATCACAGGCTGTGCCGTTGCGATGAGAAATAAGGCGATCCCCGTGGAACACGATGGTATGGAAGTACTTGAGATCGTCGGAACCGGCGGAGACAATGCGCGCACATTCAATATTTCGACCACATCCGCCATGATCGCGGCAGCCGCAGGCGTCAAGGTCGCCAAACACGGAAACAGAGCCGCCTCTTCCGACAGCGGTGCAGCGGACTGTCTGGAGGCCTTGGGCGTCAATATTCAGCAGTCGCCCGAAATGTGCAGAAAGCTTCTGAAGGAAGTCGGCGTCTGCTTCATGTTCGCGCAGAAATACCACACTTCCATGAAATATGTCGGGGCGATCAGAAGAGAGCTGGGATTCCGCACAGTGTTTAATATCCTGGGGCCTCTGACTAATCCCGCGAAACCCGAATTCTTCATGCTGGGCGTGTATGACGAATATCTGTGCGAGCCGGTCGCCAAGGTGCTCTCTTCAATGGGAGTCAGACACGCGCTCGTGGTATATGGAAGAGACAAGATGGACGAGGTCTCTCCCAGCTGTGAGACGACTGTCTGTGAGCTGAGAGACGGCTTTTACAGGACGATCGTGATCAAACCGGAAGATTTCGGCATGGTCAGAGGGGAAAAGGATGAGATCGTAGGCGGCACTCCGAAAGAAAACGCGGCTGTGACAAGAGGAATCCTGGAAGGCAGGATCACAGGGACAAAGAGAAACGCAGTTCTGCTCAACGCCGGCTGCGCGATCTACGCGGCAAATAAAGCGGACAGTATTTCAGACGGAATCAGGATCGCGGCGGAAATGATCGACAGCGGAAAGGCTCTGGAGGTGCTGGATCGACAGCGGAAAGGCTCTGGAGGTGCTGGATCAATTCGCTCGAGTGTCCAATGAAGAGATCTGACAGGTAATGAGGTTTAATCAGTATGACGATCCTGGATACGCTGGCAGCCCATGCGAGGGCACGGACACAAAGAAATAAGCAGAAACTTCCGGAAGAGGAGATCCGCAAGACGGCGCTTGCCATGAACGCGGATACAGGATTCCCGTTTGAAAAATCGCTGGCAGAGCCGGGCATGTCCTTTATCTGTGAAGTAAAGAAGGCTTCTCCTTCTAAAGGGCTGATCGCGCCGGTTTTCCCCTATTTGGAGATCGCAAAGGAGTACGAGCAGGCAGGCGCTTCGGCCATCTCCTGCCTGACAGAGCCGGATTTCTTTCTGGGGAGCGACGAATATCTGCGCGGGATCGCGAAAGAAGTGAAGATTCCGATTCTGCGAAAAGACTTTACCGTAGATCCTTATATGATCTATGAGGCCAAGGTGATGGGCGCGTCCGCAGTTCTCCTCATCTGCGCGATCCTTACGGACGAGGAACTGGTCGAATTCGGCAAAACAGCGAGAGCTCTGGGGCTTTCGGTGTTGGCGGAGGCCCATGACGAGAGGGAAGTAGAGCGGGCGCTCAAGGTGGAAAAAGCGATCATCGGAGTCAACAATAGGGACCTGAGGAATTTTACTGTAGACTGTCAAAATTCTGTGAGACTCAGAAAGCTGGTTCCCCGGGACAGGCTGTTTGTATCAGAAAGCGGAATAAGGACGCCGGAAGATATAGAAGTCCTGCGCACATGCGGTACTGACGCGGTCCTGATCGGAGAGACGCTCATGAGAAGTTCCGATAAAGCCGGGGAGCTCAAACGCCTGAGAGGAGACCATAGAAGATGAATGGGCAGGATATAAAGCCGACCGGGATCAAGATCTGCGGGATGCGCAGACAGGAGGACATTGAAGC
>CACZXG010000195.1 GCA_902785055.1 uncultured Lachnospiraceae bacterium | reverse complement strand
AGACATATTATCCCTTTACTGCCGTCGTGACCGACAAGAACGCGGAGATGACGAACGGCGAGTGGGTCGAAGTCTCTTACACTTCTTCGAACGGCAACAAGCAGAGCGATACTTTGACTGTGCTCAAGGCCTTTGTCAGAGAAGAGGGCAGCAAGAAGTATGTCTATAAGCGGGATGAGAATAACAAGCTCAAAAAGCAATACATTATCACCGGCTCTTTGAGCGATACAGGCTATGAGATACTGGGCGGACTGAGCCCGAGCGACTGGATCGCGTTCCCTTACGGCAAAAACGTGAAGGAGGGGGCAAAGACCAGACAGGCGTCGGTCAATGAGTTGTATGAATGATCAGAAAATCCGTGAACGGGCATAAGGAGAACGGATATGAGTGAAAATATCAGGCTTGCGCTGAAAGGGATCTGGTCCCACAAGCTTCGGTCTTTTCTGACCATGCTGGGTGTGATCATCGGTATCGCATCGATCATCGCCATCGTCTCCACTATAAAGGGGACGAATGAGCAGATCATGCAGAACCTGATCGGCGCAGGAAATAATAACGTGACGATCTCTTTGAGGCAGGGAGATTCGGAATACTGGATGGACGCAGGACTGCCGTCCAACGTGATCCCGGTGACCGACTCGCAGATCAGGGATATCCGGGAGCTGAGTGATGTAGCCGACGCTTCCTTCTATTACAAGCGAAAATACGCATCGGAGATAAAAGCAGGGGTCAATTCTCTTTCGGGGGGAAGCCTCTTCGGAATTGACAGCCATTATCTGTCGACTGTCGGCTATATTGTTTACAAGGGAAGACCTTTCGTGGAATCGGACTATGAGAATTATCACAAAACAGCGCTGCTTGATGAGAAGGCGGCAGAGCTGTTGTTCCCGGACAGGGACCCGATCGGGCGTACCGTCGAACTGCTGGGAGAGCCGTTTACAGTTGTGGGACTGGTCAGGAAGGCGGACAACTTCCAGCCTGTGATCGAATCTCTTCGGGATTATGAGACCTACACCCGGGAGGAGTATGGAATGGTGCTCATACCGGACGCGGCCTGGCCGATCCTGTACAATTATGATGAGCCGCAGGACTGCGTCGTCAGGGCTGAATCGACTGAGAAGATGAGCGATGTGGGCAGACAGGTCGAGCAGATCATGAAAAAATCAGTCGGGGGAAGCGGTTCGGGTGAAGACGCGATCTCCTATAAGGCAGAGGACCTGCTGGAGAAGGCGCGCAACAAGCAGGAACTGGCCAACAGCACAAACAGCCTGCTGATCTGGATCGCCAGTATCGCGCTCTTAGTAGGCGGAATCGGCGTCATGAACATTATGCTGGTCTCTGTGACAGAGAGGACCAACGAGATCGGCCTCAAAAAAGCGCTTGGAGCAAGAAACAGCCGGATCCTGGCTCAGTTCCTGACCGAGGCTGTGGTGCTCACGAGTCTCGGCGGCATTGCCGGNNNTCGCGATCAGCATTCCGGCGATCATCCTGAGCGTGCTGTTCTCGATGGCGATCGGTGTGATCTTCGGATTTCTGCCTTCGGTACAGGCAGCCAATCTCAATCCTATCGACGCGCTCAGGCGCGAATAAAGAAGGCAGAGGCTGCCTTTCAGGCAACCCTCACGCGGCGAAGCGGATAGCGTTGTGGCTTTGAAATGATACAGGGCGTGTGAATTCAATGGATTCACACGCCCTGTTTTTAACGTAAAACGCATATTTGATATCAAATGATTCCCTTTAAGTTGTTAAGGATTCCCGCAGCGACCTCGGGTTTATTCATCGTATAGACATGGATATGTCCGCATCCGTTGGCAATCAGGTCGATGATCTGGTTGGAGGCGTACAGGATCCCGGCCTGCTGCATGGCTTCGGGGGAGTCTCCGAAGCGGTCGGCCAGAGCTTTGAGCTCAGGAGGAATCACGCAGCCGGAGAGCTGAATAGAGCGCTCCATCTGGCGGCGGCTGGTGACAGGCATGATACCCGCCAGGATCGGGACGGTGACGCCCGCTTCCCTGAGGCGGTAGAGGTAATTATAATAGATCGAGTTGTTGAAGAACATCTGCGTTGTCAGAAAATCACAGCCCGCGTCAACTTTTTCCCTGATGTGGCGGATGTCCTCGTCTTTATTTGCGGCATCGGGATGCTTCTCGGGATAGCAGGCGCCTCCGATACAGGCCTCAGGATAGTCCTTTCGGATCTCCTCGACGAGCTGAATGGCATGCTCATAATAGCGGGGGCTCGGGAAATCCATTCCCTCCGGGATGTCTCCTCTGAGGGCGAGAATGTTCTGAATACCTGCTGCTTTTATCCTGCCAATCTGATCATGAACGCTGTCTCTTGTAGAACTGATGCAGGTCAGATGGGCCATGGAAGCTACGCCTTCCTCCATGATGTCCTGGGCGATCTCGACAGTATAGCGGCTTGTACCGCCGCCTGCGCCGTAGGTGCAGCTCACAAAGGCCGGCTTCAGACGCGCGATCTCCCGCACGGTGGCGCGCACGGAATCGAGCTTCACATCCGATTTGGGAGGAAATACCTCCATGGAAATAGTCACCGGTTCTGATCTGAGGATTTCACTTATCTTCATAATTAACCTCCATATCGATGCGTGCTTTCGCACTTCATTGCAGTATATCATAGAAGCGCCGATAATACCATACCGGGAGAAGTATGCGAAACCAGTCAGGGAATTAAGTCAAGAATGTGCCGGTGCTTGGATCGCTGCAGAAGCAAATGTATGTCAAAAAAATAACTATCGAATTGTCTCGAAAGTTAAACAATATCTTTGGTCTTTAGGGCTTTTTTTGTGATATATTGAGAACAAGGATGATTACAACATTATTTAGGAGGTATTACTTATGAGTGCTTATGGCTTTGGTGGAATGATCAAGAAACTGAAAGCAGATCCCAAGACGATCGTTTTCACAGAGGGTACAGATGCCAGAATCCTTGAGGCGGCTTCCCGTCTTTTGGCAAGCAATTTCCTGACACCTATCCTGATCGGCAACGAGGACGAAATCCTGGACGCATCGGAAGAGGAAGGCTACAACATTCGCGGTGCACAGATCCTCGATCCCACAAAATATGATCGTTTTGAGGAAATGGTTGACCTTTTCTGCGAGCTCAGAAAGAGCAAAGGCATGACCCCTGAGAAGGCAAGACCGATCCTCTCTCAGCCCAACTATTTCGGAACTATGCTGGTAAAGATGGGCGTGGCTGACTGCCTGCTCGGCGGCGCGACTTATTCCACTGCTGACACGGTTCGTCCTGCTCTGCAGATCATCAAGACGAAACCCGGCAACAACAT
>CACZXG010000194.1:1117-3145 GCA_902785055.1 uncultured Lachnospiraceae bacterium | reverse complement strand
GCTTCTTTGAGGAATACAGGACTGAGGACGCAGAGTACCTGATGGTCATTATGGGATCTGCGGCGGGAACAGCGAAAGCCGCCGTCGACATGCTCCGCGAAGAAGGACACAAAGTCGGAGTCCTTAAGCTTCGCGTGTTCAGGCCTTTCCCTGAGAAGGAGATCGCTGAGGCGATCCGCAGGAGCGGCTGCAAGGCAGTGGCGATCATGGACCGCTGCGAGAGCTACAACGGATGCAGCGGACCGCTCGGAAGTGAGATCCCGGCAGGCCTGTACAGGAACAAGGTCATGGTCGACACAGTCAACTATATTTACGGCCTTGCGGGCAGAGATTTCACTGTGGACCACGTCCGGGACATCTTTGCGGAACTGGAGGAAGTGGCGCAGGGCGTCAAAGAAGCGCCGAATCACAAATACATCGGGCTCAGAGAGTGACAGGACTCAGAGCGCTGTTCAGATATAAGAGAGCGATAAAGTATTATGAAGGAAAAGGATTACAGTCTTAAGACAATGATGGAAAAACCCGAGCGTCTGGCTCCCGGACACCGCATGTGCGCGGGCTGCGGGGCGACGATCGGAGTGAGAGCAGTGCTGCGGGCACTCCACGAGGGAGACCAGGCAGTCATCGGCAACGCGACGGGATGCCTGGAAGTCTCTTCCTATATGTATCCCTATACTGCGTGGCAGGACAGCTACATCCACAACGCGTTTGAAAATGCGGGCGCGACGCTGAGCGGCGTGGAGACCGCCTATAAAGCTTTAAAGAAAAAGGGAAAACTGGGCGATAAGGACAATTTCAAATTCATCACCTTCGGCGGAGACGGCGGAACCTATGATATCGGTTTTCAGTCTCTCTCCGGCGCAATGGAACGTGGACACGATATGGTCTATGTGTGTTATGATAATGGAGCATACATGAACACCGGAATCCAGAGGTCCTCGGCGACGCCCATGTTCGCGGATACGACAACGACTCCCGCGGGCAAGGTCTCAAACGGCAAAATACAGTACCGCAAGGACCTCAGCTCCATAATCGCGGAGCACTACGTGCCCTACGTGGCGCAGACTACTTTTACAAGGGATTTCAAGGACCTGCACAGAAAGGCGGAGACCGCCATCTATACCAAAGGCGCTGCCTTCCTCAATATGATGACGCCCTGCCCCAGAGGCTGGCGCTATGACATGAGCGAGATCATGGAGATCTGCAGACTGGCAGTGGAGACCTGCTACTGGCCCCTCTTCGAGGTTGTCGAGGGCAAGTGGATCCTGAGCTATGAGCCTAAGAACAAGCTCCCGATCGAAGATTTCCTGAAGCCGCAGGGCAGGTTCAAGCATCTCTTTAAACCCGGAAACGAGGAACTGATCGGGCTCTTCCAACAGGAAGTGGATAAGAGATGGGAGGATCTCCAGTACCGCTGTGCCAGGAACTGAACCTGGTGAGACCACGGCAGAGAGTGCGCCCGGTGAGACCGCGGCAGAGAGTGTGCTGAACGCGATATTTTGACAGAATAGTCTGCGCTTCATGCAGGCTATAGGGAGGTAATCAATGACTCTTCTCAGCTATCAGATCTTTAAGACCGTCGCGGAGGCGGGAAGCTTTCACAAGGCGGCGGACCTCATCGGCCTTACGCCTTCCGCCATCAGCCACGCGGTTTCTTCTATGGAGAAGGAACTCGGTTTCTCTGTTTTTACAAGGAAGAAAGCGGGCGTCACGTTGACCAGCTACGGGGAACATCTGATGCCTTATGTCAATGCGGTCCTCAACAGCGAAGAGAGCCTGCAGCAGGCAGTGGCCGAATTCAACGGTCTCAAACAGGGCACCGTGAAGGTCGGCGTGTTCTCGAGCGTGTGCACGAGCTGGATGCCCGATATCATCAAGTCCTTCGGGGAGCTGTATCCCGCGATCGAGATCGAGGTATTTCAGGGCACTTACGACGACGTGAGCTACTGGATCAGGAACGGGATCGTGGATTTCGGGTTCCTGTCGACTTCCAGCGCCGGAGACCTCAATATCAGGCCTTTCTACAGG
>CACZXG010000194.1:0-1078 GCA_902785055.1 uncultured Lachnospiraceae bacterium | reverse complement strand
AGGAACTGCCGGGCGACAGGATGTCCATAGCCGAGATGGCGGGACTGCGGTTCGTCGTGCAGCGCGAGTCCACAGATGCGGATATCCAGAATTATATGAAGCAGAACCACCTCGATATTCAGACCAGGTACCATGTGGTGGATGACCTGGCGACAGTAGTCATGGTAGCAGCAGGATTCGGCATCTGTATCATGCCTGAGCTGGTCATGAACGACATTCCTTATGATGTGCGCCAGTACAGGATGGAGCCCGACGCGGCCAGGATCATCGGCCTTGCGGCTATTAATCCGCAGCTGATGGCGCCGGCGGTGCGCACCCTGTACGGACATATACTGAGCAAGTATTCCAATCTGGACTGAGCCTGTCTGCAGAACGTGTACTATAAATTTGACTTCCCATAGTGACAGAAGGCCGGGCTTTCTGTCACTATTTCTTTGGGGAAAGGAAAACAGTCTCTGATCGCTGAGAAAAAAATCTGCTGTCCGCCGCCTGTAGAGGCGGAGTAATCGCACCTGTGTTATAATATATGGAAAAGTTTGACGCAGGGGGTTCCGATATGGAAATGATGCAGTTCCTGGAAGCTGACAAAGAACAGCTTATGAGCGGGCTGGCAGCCGCCGGCACGCCGGAAAAGGCGCAGAGCGTCCTGGAGAAGGAGTTTGACAGGCTCCTTTTGCGCTACAATGAAGAGTGTATAGAGGAAAGAGTGAGGGACACGGCCAGATATCTTCTGCAGGCGGCGAAAATGATGGTCCCCATGCTGAGCGCGGCGGGTGACGCGAAGATCTGGTCGGATCGCGCAGCGGGATCCGGGTCTGAAAGCGGATTTAAGCTTACCGTCCCCACTATTGCATGTCTGGCTGCGGGAGCGGTATTCCTTGTGGGATCCGTCCTCGGACCGTCAGTTTCTTCGGCAAACGGATTCTCGATGCCTGCGTTTTTGGGAGGAGTTCCGGCATCTGTTTTGGGAGGTATCCTGCTCTTTTTTGCCGGCAGGCTGTCCATAAGCGGAAAAAGGGAGACGTCCTCAGGCGAACAGCATGTGGAACTGAGGGTCGAACCCGATAAGGTCTGGAGC
>CACZXG010000193.1 GCA_902785055.1 uncultured Lachnospiraceae bacterium | reverse complement strand
ATCCAGACTTTACCATATCTCTTGATATAACGTGTCATAGCGACACGGGCAGCCTCAATCTGGTTGGAGCGGATCCAAACGGGTTCGCAGCATACCAGACCATATTCACCGTAGCTGATTGTCGTGCCTCTGGTAGGGGTACCTGCCATGCTGCCACGGAACTGTTTACGGAATTTAACTCTTTTAGGCATTAACATAGTGAACGTACCTCCTTACATCAGGCCTGAGCCGCATCGGTATTCTTTTGTAGATCCAAACCTTGACACCGACCTTACCATAAGTGGTATTGGCCTCAGCAAAACCATAATCGATATCAGCGCGCAGTGTCTGCAGCGGGATGGTTCCCTCGCTGTAGGTCTCTGTACGGGCAATATCAGCACCGCCGAGACGGCCGCCGCAAGCAGCCTTGATACCAAGTGCGCCTGTCTTCATTGTCCTGCCCATCGCGGACTTCATAGCGCGGCGGAAAGAAACACGGTTCTCGAGCTGCTGAGCGATGTTCTCAGCGACGAGCTGTGCATCCTTATCGGGGCGCTTGATTTCCTTGATGTCCAGGAAGATCTTCTTGCCTGTGAGCTTCTGAAGCTCAGCCTTGGTCTTCTCGATCTCCTGGCCGCCCTTACCGATGATGACACCGGGCTTCGCGGCATAGACAGTAACTTTAACTCTCTCGGAAGCTCTCTCCACTTCTACTTTGGAGATGCCTGCGTTATATAATTTCTTCTTCAGAAACTTTCTGATGTTGTAATCTTCCACCAGCAGGTCTGAGAAATCGCCCTCGGCATACCACTTGGAATCCCAATCTTTGATGACGCCGACTCTCAGGCCATGAGGATTAACTTTCTGTCCCATTTAAGGCTCCTTTCTTATCCTGATTACTCTTCTGCCTTTTTCTCGTCAAGGACGATCTTAAGGTTGCTCATTCTCTTCAGAATTCTGTATGCTCTGCCCTGTGCTCTGGGTCTTACTCTCTTCATTGTAGGACCATCAAATGCGTAGCACTCTGCGATGTAAAGGTTCGCAGCGTTCATGCCGAGGTTGTTCTCAGCGTTTGCTACTGCACTGTTAAGCAGTTTCAGGATAACTTCCGAAGCGTATCGGTTGTTATATGTCAGGATACCCTGTGCTGTTGTAACATCCTTGCCTCTGATGGCATCCATCACGAAGCAGGCCTTCTGGGTAGGGATCCTGGCGTAAGAAAGCTTTGCAGAAGGTCTTGTGTCCTTCTGGGCATTTCTCTCTCTCTTGATTTGAGTTCTATGTCCGTTTGCCATAGTTCCTCGCTCCTTTCAATGTGAACTCTTCCTGCACCAATCAGTTGGCGGAAGATCTTCTCTCGTCTTTGTTGTTGCCCTGGTGACCTCTGTAAGTTCTTGTCATAACGAACTCACCGAGTTTGTGACCGACCATATCCTCGGTAACATATACCGGAACATGCTTGCGGCCGTCATGCACTGCAATCGTGTGTCCAACGAAAGACGGGAAAATAGTGGAACGGCGGGACCAGGTCTTTACGACCTCTTTGCTGCCCGATGCGTTCAAAGCGTCTACCTTCTTCAGAAGGCTTTTGTCTGCAAACGGCCCTTTCTTTAATGATCTTGCCATGGTAATCCTCCTTACTTCTTGCCGCCTCTGCGTCTAACGATGAGCTTGTCAGAAGCTTTCTTTCCACGCGTCTTGTAACCAAGTGCAGGCTTGCCCCAAGGAGTGCTCGGTCCGGGACGGCCTACAGGTGCCTTACCTTCACCACCACCGTGAGGGTGATCGTTAGGGTTCATGACGCTGCCTCGAACGTGAGGACGAATGCCCATGTTGCGGACACGGCCAGCTTTGCCGTAGTTGATCAGGTTGTGGTCGATGTTGCCGATTGTTCCGACGGTAGCTCTGCAGTTCAGAGGAACCATTCTCATTTCACCGGAGGGAAGACGAAGAGTTGCATACTTGCCTTCCTTAGCCATCAGCTGTGCAGCTGCGCCGGCGCTGCGGACCATCTGGCCGCCCTTGCCGGGGTGAAGTTCGATATTGTGGACCATTGTACCAACCGGGATCTTCTCAAGAGGAAGGCAGTTGCCTACTCTTACTTCTGCATCAGGTCCGTTCATGACCTTCATGCCGTCCTTGAGGCCCTGAGGTGCAAGGATATATGCCTTCTCACCGTCTTCATAGCAGATCAGCGCGATATTCGCTGTTCTGTTAGGATCATACTCGATACCGATTACTGTTGCATGCGTCTCTTGAAATCGATGATTCTGTATTTTCTTCTGCTTCCGCCGCCGTGATGTCTCACGGTGATCTTACCCTGGTTATTGCGTCCCGCGTTCTTCTTCAGGGAGAATACAAGTGACTTCTCAGGAGTCTTCTTGGTGATCTCCGCAAAATCGGAACCGGTCATATTTCTACGGGAGGGTGTATATGCGGTATACTTTTTAATTCCCATGATTAGTTCTCCTTTTCATGCTTATTCATTTTGACAAGCAAAATTTTGCACCGCTATCTTTTAATCAAAGTCCGGTGAAGAGATTGATCTCTTTGCTGTCAGCAGTAAGCGTGACATACGCTTTTTTACGCTTAGCAGTCTGTCCGTAGACCATTCCTCTTCTCTTTTTCTTAGGTCTGCAGTTCACAGTGTTCACGCGTGCGACCTTCGCGCCGTCAAACATTCTCTCAACAGCGGTCTTGATCTGGAACTTAGGATGGGCTTCAGAATAATATCATAATATTCCAGTGTTGCCATTATGCGTACACCTCCTCCAATTTGGCGACTGCGTCCTTGGTAAGGATCACGGTCTGGGCGTTCATCAGATCATATACGTTGATCTGGGATGTCAGAGTAGTCTTGACCGCAGGAATGTTGCTTGCGGATTTAACGACTTTCTCATCCTTGTCAGCCATAACTACAAGAGTCTTGCCTGCCGCCTTGAGGTTTTCCATAACCTTGACGAACTCTTTTGTCTTGAACTCGCTCATTGTGAGCTGGTCAAGAACGATGACCTTGTTCTGCTGTACACGGTCAGTCAGAGCGCTTCTGACTGCTGCCTGTTTTTCCTTCTTGTTCATCTTGAAGGAGTAGTCACGCGGAACGGGAGCGAATACTACGCCGCCG
>CACZXG010000192.1 GCA_902785055.1 uncultured Lachnospiraceae bacterium | reverse complement strand
CCGAAGTGGCTGGAGCCGGAAGCGAAGAAGGAATGGCGCAGGCTCGCAAAGAAGATGGAGCTTATGGGTGTGCTCACCGAGGTAGATATGGCTGCTTTTGCCGGATACTGTCAGGCGTATGCCCGTTGGAAAGAAGCGGAAGAGTTCATCACCCAGCACGGCACGATCGTGAAAACACCGTCCGGATACTGGCAGACGGTGC
The DNA here is from genome assembly GCA_902785055.1 of uncultured Lachnospiraceae bacterium. Lineage (GTDB taxonomy): Bacteria > Bacillota > Clostridia > Lachnospirales > Lachnospiraceae > CAG-791. The sequence goes on along the minus strand of CACZXG010000192.1, from coordinate 2,059 downwards.
CGCAGGTCAGTATCGCTCAGACGTATCTAAAGATCATGAACCGTCTTGCAGAGCAGTTCGGTCTAACTCCGGCAGCAAGATCCCGGATCGTGGCTGACGGCACAAATAATAAAAACGGAGATGAAATGGAGGAGCTGTTAAGTGGGTAGTAAAAATCATATAGAAGCTGAAAATGATTATTATCGATATCATTGTTCAAATGGCAGGTCATTCATCTTTGACAGATGTGACCTGCCATTTTTTGAAAAGACGGTGTGTTCCGTCGATGATCGCGGATACGTAACCGCTCACAGAAAGAGAGAGCTGGTCACACATATTCTGCTGGGTGTTGGTAATGATAGCGTAGTGGATCACATTAATGGTGATCCTTTTGATAACCGTAGACAGAACCTTCGCGTTGCTACTAATACTGAGAATCATTGGAATTACAGAATTTCCAGCAGGAACACAACAGGGTATAAGGGCATTTATCTTGATAAGCGATCCGGTGGATTTCATGCGAGGATTTGTGAACATGGAAGAAGGCACTACCTTGGCCTATTTTTAACAGCAGAAGAAGCAGCGCGTGCTTATGACAGGGCAGCAAGATCATTCTTTGGAGAGTTTGCTACGCTAAATTTTCCGACTCTGAATGAGCAGGGATTTTTACCAGCTGTGGGAGGTGATTCCTGATGGGAAGAGAACGACCGGAAGACTACCCGAAACTGGAAAACTATAAACCGACCCGATTTATGCTTCCTACTTCGCACTACGATAAGAAGAAAGCAGACCGGGCCGTCACTTTTATAGAAAATCTTCGACATACAAAGGGAAGGTGGGATCGTCAGCCATTCTGGCTGCTGCCGTGGCAGGAACAGATCATCCGTGATATCTTCGGAATCGTGGATGAGAATGGGCACCGGCAGTTTCGGACTGCTTACATTGAGATCGGCAAGAAGAACGGGAAGAGTGAGCTTGCAGCAGCGGTGGCGCTTTACCTCCTCTATGCCGACAATGAGCCATCTGCGGAAGTTTATGGCGCGGCGGCAGACCGTCAGCAAGCTAGTATTGTATTTGATGTTGCTAAGCGGATGGTGGATATGTCACCGGCCCTTTTAAAACGATCCAAGATAATGGCTGCTACTAAGAGGATTGTTAATTATTCGAATGCGGGTATTTATCAAGTTCTTTCTGCAGAGGTTGGAACCAAACATGGCCTGAATGTTTCCGGTCTTGTATTCGATGAGCTGCATAGTCAGCCTAACCGCAAGCTATACGATGTCCTCACCAAGGGCTCCGGTGATGCCAGGGAGCAACCATTGTACTTTCTGATCACAACTGCCGGGACCGATAAGGAATCCATCTGTTATGAGCTCCACATGAAAGCGCTTGACATCCTTGCCGGACGTAAAATCGATCCGGCCTTCTACCCGGTCGTTTATGGCCTCAATGATGACGATGACTGGCACGACGAGGCAAATTGGTACAAGGCAAATCCCTCCCTTGGACATACAATTCAGATTGATCGTGTCCGGGATGCATACCGGGAAGCACTGGAGAACCCAGCAGAAGAGAACGTCTTTAAGCAGCTACGCCTAAATATGTGGGTCTCATCACTCACACGGTTTATCCCTGAGCAGATCTATGACCTTGGAAACACACCGATCGACATGGAATCCTTAAAAGGCCGGGACTGCTATGGCGGCCTGGACCTTTCGAGCACTGGTGATATAACAGCCTTTGTACTTATGTTCCCGCCGCGGGATGAGACGGAGAAATACGTGATGCTGCCTTTCTTCTGGGTGCCGGAGGATACAATCCCGCTCCGGGTGCGAAGGGCATCGGTCCCTTACGATGTCTGGCATCAGCAGGGCTATTTACAGGCCACTGAGGGTAACGTAATCCATTACGGCTTTATCGAAAAGTTCATCGAGGACCTGGGGACGCGGTACCACATCTTAGAGATCGCTTTCGACCGCTGGGGTGCTGTTCAGATGACACAGGATCTTGAGGGCATGGGTTTTACCGTGATTCCCTTCGGCCAGGGATACAAAGATATGAGTCCCCCGACGAAGGAATT
>CACZXG010000191.1 GCA_902785055.1 uncultured Lachnospiraceae bacterium | reverse complement strand
TTTTGTGTGGAAAAAAGCGGTATCCAAAAACCAGGCCCGCATGCTGGCAAAAGTCGCGGAACTCATAGCGGTATGTGAGGAAGTGTATGACATCAGGGTTGCTTACAATGACCGGATCTCACTCGGGACTATAAAACAGCTCGTCATGCAGCTGGAAAAGCTCTGCCGTAAAGAAAGGGTCGTATTTGTCAGCGGGGCCGGAAAGAGGAAAACGCCCCTGCAGCGGTATGTCGAACAGGCCAGGGAATACCTGCAGAGGATGGAGGATTATGTTTATAAGCTCGATGTATGCGGGGACCGCAACAGTTACTCCAAGACGGACCATGACGCGACCTTTATGAGGATGAAGGAGGACGCCATGCTCAACGGCCAGCTGAAGCCGGCCTATAACGTCCAGCACGCCGTAGACGCCGGATTTATCACATGGGTAGATGTCAGTTCCCATCCCGGGGATACCCTGACCCTACCTTCACTTCAAGTACCGCGATATAGTGGCAGATGCAGGATACGAGAGCGAGGAGAATTACCTGTTCCTGGAGAAGAACGGCCAGTCTTCATATATCAAGCCGACGAACTACGAGATCTCCAAAACGAGAAAATACAGGACAGACATCAGCCGCCAGGAAAACATGTCCTACGATAAAGAAACCGACAGCTATACCTGTAAAAACGGGAAAAGACTGTATGCCAGCGGGACCAGAAGATCCAGGACAGCGAGCGGATACGTAAATGTCGCCACTGTCTACAGGTGCGGCGACTGTTCAGGCTGTCCGCATAAGGATAAATGCATTAAGGGAAACAACTGCAAGACCCCGATGGAAGAACGCACCAAGGTTCTTTATGTATCAAGGACAAAAGAAGAAAAGCGTGCCGAAAACCTCGGGCGCATCATGAGCGAATACGGAACACAGCTCAGGATGAACCGCAGCATACAGGCGGAAGGGACATTTGCCGTTGTTAAAGAAGACATGGGGTTCAGGCAGTACCTGTACAGGGGAATGAAGAATGCGCTGGCTGAGAGTGTGCTCGTTGCGATCGCATATAACTTCAACAAGCTGCACTGGAAGATCCAGTCGCAAAAGACCGGGATCCGGCTTTATGAACTGAATAAAACGGCATAATATTTTGACAGTCCAAAATGAATTTCCACTTGAACATGAAGGCATCAGATGATGTCTGTTTAAGTATGCCTGAAATGAAATCCGGAAAAGCCGGATGCCCGCATTCTGCTCACATCCGGCATCAAAAACCAGAAAAATCAAAGAAAAAACACGATTTTGAGACAAAAAGAGGACGCCGCCCCTGCTGATTAATCAGCAAGATGCGACGCCCTCTTTCTATGTTCCGCAAAAGTCTCTTATTAATTATTCTTCCTCGTCGCTCAGAGCCTCGGTCTGCTGTACCAGAACCTTCTTGCTGTAGCTGGAGAAAGCATCTGCAACGAGAGCCTCATCCGGCTTGGGAGTGATCACGGAAATGACCGGAACGATGACAAGGCCGATAAGCATGCAGAACGCGCCTGCGTTGATGGGGGACTGCAGCACTTTGGGAAGAGCCGGACGGACCAGCATGTTGGCAAACATGAAGCCGACGGAGAAGAGGAAGTTCACCCAGCAGGCGAAGGTGGTCGTCTTCCTCCAGTACAGGCCGTACAGGAAGGGAGCGAGGAATGCGCCTGCCATAGCGCCCCAGGAAATACCCATCAGCTGCGCGATGAAAGTCACGTTGGACTTGTACTGGATCAGCGCGATGATGACGGAGATCAGGATGAAGAGCACGATCAGCCAGCGCATGATCAGGAGCTGCTTCTTCTCTTCGAGTTTCTTGAAAACATGTCCGCGGATCAGATCCAGCGTGATGGTGGAACTGGAGGTGAGGACCAGTGAGGACAGTGTGGACATGGATGCGGAGAGCACCAGGATGACCACGACGCCGATCAGGATGTCCGGAAGGCCGGAGAGCATTGTGGGAATGACGGAGTCAAATCCGTTTGCCGCAATGTCGATCTTGTCGGAGAACAGACGCCCGAAACCGCCCAGGAAGTAGCAGCCGCCTGCCACAACGATTGCAAAGAAAGTAGAGATTACTGTACCGGTCTCAATAGATTTCTCATTCTTGATGGCGTAGAACTTCTGCACCATCTGGGGAAGTCCCCATGTTCCCAGGGAGGTCAGGATCACGACGCCGAGAAGGTTGAAGGGATCGGGACCAAGGAAAGAGTTGAAGACGCCGGGCGTTGTGGAAACAGTCTCGTCGGTAACTTTCGCAAGACCATCCATAGCCGCGATCAGTCCGCCGTTAGTATTAAGAACCGCCAGGATGACTGCGGTGATACCGAACAGCATGATGATACCCTGAATGAAATCGTTGATGGCGGTTGCCATGTATCCGCCCACGATGACGTAGATACCGGTGAGCACAGCCATAACTACTACGCAGATGGAGTAGTCGATGTTGAACGCCATTCCGAACAGTCTGGAGAGACCGTTGTACAGAGAAGCGGTGTAGGGGATCATGAAAATGAAAGTGATGATGGAAGCGGCGATCTTGAGGTTCTCGTTTCCGAACCTCTTGCCAAAAAATTCAGGCATGGTAGCCGTATCCAGGTGCTGGGTCATGATCCTTGTGCGTCTGCCGAGAATCCGCCATGCCATCAGGGAACCGATGAGGGCATTTCCAATACCTACCCAGGTTGCCGCAATACCGTATTTCCAACCGAACTGTCCTGCGTATCCTACGAAAATAACTGCAGAGAAATAGGAGGTGCCGTACGCGAATGCTGTGACGCGAATGCTGTGAGCCAGGGACCGACGGAGCGGCCGCCCAGGACGAATCCGTTGACATCGGTGGCAGTCTGCCTGCAATAGAAACCGATGCCCACCATAATGGTGAAGAACAGCAGAAGCATCAATACTTTGATAATCATTTGAGTTTCCTCCTTAGCAGTGGTTGTTCGTTCATTCGGTGCGGTTGTTCGGGTCTTAGATGTTTGTACAGTTTAGCGCTTTAAAGTTTAACACTTTAAAGTGCAATGCGCCGACGCTTTGAAGTGTAGCACTATTTTGGGGTTGCGTCAATGTTTTTTTATGATTCGCGCCTGATCGTAGTCTGAAGAAGCTGCCCTCGGCTTGTATTGCGGGTCCAACATCGGTGATGTCACTGCACGATGAGGTTTGATTGCAGCGGCGGGTGCAAATCCCCCACGCAGGTGTATGATGCACATGTGCGCATGTTGCCAAAATGGAAATATAATGGAAATCGGCGTTGCAATTAAATGGAAACAATGGTAATATAGTGGCAAGAACAGAGGGACGACATGACCACGGAGGTGCACAATGACCATTGAAGAGATGAAGCGGCGCAAGAGAGAACTCGGATATACAAATCAGATGATCGCTGACCGCTCCGGTATTCCCCTCAGTACAGTCCAGAAGGTGTTTGCCGGTGCTACTGCTTCACCGCGCAGGGA
>CACZXG010000190.1 GCA_902785055.1 uncultured Lachnospiraceae bacterium | reverse complement strand
GCTGCGGACGGCATCCCGCCATATCCTTTACCTGATCAACGAAGGCTATGACCTGAAGCAGGCCTCCACCTTCGTCGGGAATCATTTCCTGCTCTCGGAACGGCAGCGCCTGGCGGTCATGCGCAGCATTGCGACAAACGATCAGCTTATCAACATGAAGCGCGGCAGCGCAGGAAGAAAAGAAGAAAAAACGGGAAACTTCCCCTTAAGGGCAGAGACTCTGTCCTCGACAGGCTAAAGCGATACCAGGAGAAACTCAGAAGAAAAAAAGCAGAGGCTGACAGCTGCAAGGGCATTAGTTTCATGACAGGCAGGGAGACGGTACGGGGGTACCGGCCCCTGTCTGTTTTTGGTGTGGGAAAAACACTTCCTGGAAATATGGCAGCAGTCAGGGTATAGGCATCGCGTTCTAACAACGCTGTGAAAAGTAGCTGTGCAAAAGGAAAATTGCATAGATGTATATGACTCACGAATCGATAAGCCTCATGATATAATAGAAAAGGCGTTACCTTTCAGGCAGTGCTGATTTGCAGAGGTAATACTATGATCGATTATGGATTAAAAGGCAGAGTAGTCTTGATCACAGGGGTGAATAACCCACAGGGGATCGGTGCAGCGACAGCTTTGGCGTTTGCACGCGAAGGGGCAAAACTGGTTCTGGTGTATAAAAAGGTAGACCGGCCGTTTGATAAGGATAAGACTGGTAAAAACGGGGTGGACAGATATTATGCAGCCAATGCAGGGGATGCGGATCATTTAGAAAGATTGCTCCGGGAAATGGATGCAGAATATCTGATCCTCGAAAGAGACATTTCCGATGAGAATGCCGTAAAGGATATCTATACGGCAGCTGTTGACAGGTTCGGCAGAGTTGACATCCTGGTCAATAATGCGGCAGTCGATGACGAAAACGGGCTTGATACCATAGAGAAAATCACCCAAAACGTGATCGACGATACCTTTGCGGTCAATGTACGGGGAAGTGTTTTGATGATCAGAGAACTGGTCAGCCATCGAGGGGATTTCGGGAGGGTCATCAACCTTTCCACGGACGCTGCACAGATCTTCGCGGGCCAGATCACATACGGAGCGAGCAAGGCGACGCTCGAAGCGCTTACCCGCAGCATTGCTCTCGAGGTGGCGAAGTATGGAATCACCGTGAACAGCGTTGCCCCTGGGCCCACACAGACAGGATGGATCGATGAGGAGTTCGAAAAGGTCGTTATTCCTTTGATTCCAATGGGAAAACTGATAAAGCCGGAAGATATTGCGGATACGATCCTGTTTTTGGCAAGTGAGAAAGCAGGAATGCTTACGGGGCAGGTCATTAAGGTTTCCGGCGGACATGCCCTCTAACTTCCAGTATGTCGATATAGTTGAAAGCGCCAGATAAGGGTACTGCTGCGGAATGACCGTCGGCAGCACCCTTTCTTTCTGTCAGTTGATAAGTCAGACCCTGCTTCATCTATGGAGCCATAAGGACATCTGCAGATTTAACAGTGTTATCCTTTCGATCATCCATCCTCCGACCATGGGAAGCATACAGAAGGCCACACCATAGCCTACAGTCCTCCACATCTCCGATAACGGGTCCAACCCAAATCCATAGCTCAGGAAGCCTGTTGCGATCAGAACAACTCCAAAGATATCAAAGAGAGGGCCGAAAAATCCTACAGCTATCGTACAGATCCATTCCAGCAGAGTCAGCCCGATAATGACGGGGATGAGCAAGATCTTTAAGATAAACCTTACCAGCCAGATGATGATCCGTGCAATTCCAGTGACAATTCCCACAAAAGTAAACATGATTCCACCGCTCCTTTCTTTCACCTCCTGAAAGATCAATTCAGCACACATTCAGCTCTGTTTCCCGGTGTCCCAGAACAAATTCAGGCATGTTGTGATTGACTTCAGCCTGGTAATACCCATCGATGGTTGTCGGGGCATTGAACAAGGCTGCCAGCAGGTATTTCCTGATGTTCTTGACTTTAGTCGTGTTTGTCTCGAGGCATCCCACGACGTAACGGATGTGCCCGTAATCCAGCTTCAGCAGCCTGCTCTTTACAATCTCTGCAGGGAAGTAGCTGCTGGCTATAAGGATCTCCTCTGACCTGCACAGGAGCGTCTCCAGGATCAGGTCAACGATCCCACAGAGCAGCTCATGTTTGGATGGGAATGTCAGGAGCAGGTTATCAAACTCAATGTTCCTGCAGATAAGGCTCCTGTAATCATCGGCAAGAGAGTTGACGGATGAAGATGATCCCATCGTATCGCATCTCATCTCATCGCATTGAGCCCCTTTCTGCTTTACCTCTACACTAGACGATGAGATATGATTCGATTCGATATTACTCAACTCAGTATTATTTATTTCAGTCTTATTCTTAAGAGGTGTCGATTTTGACACTTCTTGAGGTGTCGTTTTCGGTACTTCATGAAGTGCTGATTTTGGAACCTCTTGAGGTGTCAGTTTTGACACTTCTTGAAGTTCCGGTTTCGATACTTCTTGAAGTGTCGGTTTTGACACCTCTAAGCCATCATGAAACGGTTCTGCTTTGCCTGAAACCTCCTCACGATCCTCTTCTGAGTATAATTTTATGATCCTGTCTGCCCGTTTTTCCGGACCCACGGAAGCTGCTTTCAGGGCAGAAGTGTCATTTCCGGAACCTCTGTCAACAGAAACAGACGATCCTGACGTATCAGCATCATCACCCTTGGATCCTGTGGCCGGAATTCCTGAAGTATCTGTTTGGGAACCTCTGGAAACAGCCTCTTTCTCCTCCGGAACTGACAGGTTTTCCTCTTCGGTATCCGCATCGGACATGAAGCTCTTTACATACAGGATGTTCGGGAGGCCATGTCCCCTGCGTTTTTTCTCCAGCAGGCCGAATTTTTCCAGTTCTGCGAGCAGATCGATTGATTTTTTCTTGGAAAAACCCAGGTCTTTCTGTATTTCCCCAATTTGATATATGATGAACACACGGTTTTCCGCATCAAGCCATCCATTCTTCCTTGAAAGTGACATGCGGTCCAGAAGTACCCCATACA
>CACZXG010000189.1 GCA_902785055.1 uncultured Lachnospiraceae bacterium | reverse complement strand
ACTTCCACAGCCTCTATATCAACCAACCCGAGCACTTGCTGGTCAAAGCCATTCTCGCCCTCCAGCAGCATGCCCATGCCAAGGGCAAGAACCTGCCCAAGATGCCTAAGGTCTTGGAACAGAAGATTCTGACCGATCGTGAGATAGAGGTGATGTCGTACATCGTACAAGGCAATACCAACAAGGAGATTGCCGACATCCTGAGCATCAGTTTGGCTACCGTTATCACCCATCGCAAGAACATCATGGACAAGTTGGGCATGAAGAGTGTTTCAGCCCTCACCATCTATGCTGTGATGCATGGCTATGTGGACATTAATAAAATATAGTATATGCGTAAGATTATTGTGACTGTGGCACCCGTCTGCCACGTGGGCAAGGAGATTCCTGCCGAGTGTAAGAACCCGCTCACTCCTGAGGAGATTGCGGAAGACACCATCAATTGTTATAAGGCTGGCGCCTGCGAGGTTCATCTGCACACGCGCGACCTGCAGGGCAATCCTACGTTCGAACTGGATGTGTTCCGTCAGACTATCGGACTGATCCGCAAGGAAACCAACATGATTGTTCAGGGCTCTACGGGTGGACTCTCCACACTGACGCTCGCTGAGCGCTGTGTGTCGCTCGATGTTCCTGAGGTGGAGGTGGCCTCGCTCAATATGGGCAGTGTCAACTTTGGCGAAACGGTCTATATCAACACCATGCCCGACCTGCGCTATTGGGCGAAGCGTCTCGACGAAACGAACACCGTTCCTGAGATGGAGCTGTTCGATTTGAGCCATGTCGAGTGTGCCACGCGTCTGGCTGACGAGGGTGTCATCCATCGTCCCCTGCACTATAACTTCTGCGTAGGTCCAGGCAATTCGAGCAATCTCTCAGCCACAGGTCGCAATCTCGCCATGCTCTGCTCACTCATGGAGCCAGGCTGTTCATGGGGTGTCACCCACGACTCGATGAAGGACTTCTCCATCCTCGCTTGTGCCATCGGTATGGGGGCCTCTGCCGTCCGCGTAGGTTTCGAGGACAGCTTCTATTATGCCCCTGGCAAGCGTGCGCACACCAATGCCGAATTGGTAGAAAAGCTAGTAGCCCTTATCCGCATGATGGGTTGCGAACCAGCTACGCCTGATGAAGCCCGCGCCATGCAACATATTAAGATGTAATATGGAAGAAGTAAGATGGAAGATGGTCGTACTCGACGACGATCCTACGGGCATTCAGACCGTTCATGGCTGTCTGCTCATCACCCAGTGGGACGAGGATAGCGTGCGCAAAGGTTTTGCGGATGCTGAGCCCTTCTTTTATATATTAACGAACACGCGCGCCATGACGCGCGAGGAGGCTGAGCAGGTGACGCGCGAAGCTATGGAGATGGTCGTCAAGGTCAACCAGGACTATGGCTATCGCCTCATCATCGTCAGCCGTTCAGACAGTTGTCTGCGTGGCCATTTCCCCTTGGAAACGGACGTTATGCGCCAGTGTCTTATAGCACACGGATACAGCGTCTACGAAAAGACGCCCTTCTGCCCTGCCTTCATCGAGGCTGGTCGTGTCACCATCGACGGCGTGCATTATATGCGTGATGGCGAGCGCCTCATTCCCGTTAGCGAGACCGAGTTTGCGCGCGACAATGTCTTCGCCTATCACACCTCCGTGCTCCGCGATTACATTCTGGAGAAAGGTGCCAACCCCGACGACTACATCATCGTCAATGCTCAAGGCTACGACGAGCTCTATGTCTGCATGAACAGGCTTCTCCGCCTGGAGAGAGGATATACAGGTCAATGACCTCTTTCCTGACAACTTCGAAAGACGGGCCGGTCTGCGCCGGACCAGATCGTAAGTATGTACAGGAACTATATGGATTGCCCGGGCAGGCGTTTTCGACATTGTTTTTTTCTGTCCTGTCCACTATAATAGAATAGCCGGAGCGCCAACTGTCTCCGGCAGCCATGAGATGCAACAGACGCCGGTGCCCCGCTGAAGGGTCCGGGATTCATAGAGATGTTGCAAATGTTAATAATAGGAGGTTTCGTCAAATGGTTCATCTGATCACCGGCAACAAAGGCAAGGGGAAGACGAAGTGGATTCTCGACAAGGCCAACACGGAAGTGAAGGCAATTCTCGGAAGCATCTGCTATCTGGACAAGAGCCCGCAGCATATGTACGAACTCAATAACCGGATTCGTCTGATCAACGTCCCTGACTACATGATTGAGAACAGTGACCAGTTCCTTGGCTTTGTCAGCGGAATTATTTCCCAGGATCATGATCTTGAACAGATGTATTTTGACAGTTTTCTGAAGGTTGCGCACCTGGAAGGCACCGATATTACCGAGCCGATCCGGAAGCTGCAGGCCATCAGTGAGAAGTTCCACGTCAATATGTTCATCAGCGTATCTCTGGATGAGCATGAGATTCCGGATGAGCTCAAGGAGTATATCTCTGTCGCGCTCTGATCCGGCCGATCCATAACCGACAGCGGGCAGGAGCTGGCGCTCGCGAGTCCTGCGCGCCGGATGGAGGCTGCCTGTAAGGGCGGCATCTTCCGCACCGCATCCGTGCTGCATCCGGCGCAATACGCTTTTTTGTTTATCGTGACAGATCCGCAGTTTTTTCAGGTTACAGTTTTTTTCAGCAGGTCATAGAAGATGGAAGACAACAGGTCCCGGAGGGAGGGTGCAGCGAGGCACCTGATTCATATTGATATCGGTATGGTCATATTTTTCATCATACTGGTCTATATGGTTTTCAGTGTCGCCGTCTATGTCACTTCCCGCAGAACGGATATCTACGAGGTTCGGATGGGGACGCTCTCTGAAGACACCAGCTTTCGAGGGATCGCCCTGCGGCAGGAAAAGCTGGTGGACAGCCGCTATTCCGGCCGGATCAATTATTATAATACAGAGACCGACCGCGTGCGGGCGGGCGGACTTGCCTATTCCGTGGACGCGGAGGGAGAGATCTCCGATTATGCCGATGCCGACATGGCGGCCGGTGATTACTTCACGGAGGATGACCTGCGTGCTTTCCGGGACAGGGCTGTCCGCTTTGTAGAGAACTATCAGAATGCGCGCTTCTACGCGGTCTACGATTTCAAGAGCGCCTGCGCCAGTCAGGCGCAGAAGATCAGCAACCGCTCCATCCTGGCCGGGATCCGGGATCTGGATTCCACCTCCATCCACACGGTCAAGGCAGCGGAGTCGGGATCCATCGTCTATTCCTATGACAATTACACGGGGAAGACCTTTGACAGCCTGACGCAGAAGGATTTCGATCCCTCCCAGTGCAAAAAAACGCAGCTGCAGAACGGTGAAAAGATCGTCGAGGGAAGCCCTGCCTACCGCGTCGTCACGGACGAAAACTGGTCGGTCGCCATCATGGCCGACAGCAGGGAGGCGGCCGAGCAGCTCGTCGAGGAGGAATATGTCGAAGTCCGCTTCCTCAAGAACAATACGACATCCTGGGCCTCTGTGGAGAGCCGGGAGGGGGAGGACGGACAGTGGTATGTCAATCTCCGTTTTTCCAATTCCATGGAGTCCTTTTGCACGGACCGCTTTGTGGATATAGAGCTCCTGTCTAATGAGCAGAAGGGTCTGAAGGTTCCCAACTCCTCGATCACGGACGGCGATTTCTTCCTGGTCCCCAAGGAATATGTCTTTGAGGGCTCCAACGGCCAGCAGGGCGTTCTGCTCCGCGTCTACACCGGCAACGGCAGCAGCGGGACCCAGTTCGTCCCTGCCGTCCCCTACAGCGAGACGAAAGACGAGTATTACCTGGATAATTCCGTTCTGCGGGATGGTGAGATCCTGCAGCACCCCGATTCCACCGAACAGTTCACGCTGGGCAAAAAGGAAAAGCTCATCGGCGTCTACTACATCAACAAGGGCTATCCCGATTTCCGGCAGGTCACGGTCAACATGCAGAACAGCGAGTATTCCATCGTGGAGCCCAACGAGCTCTACGGCCTTCAGGAATACGACTACGTTGTCCTGCACGCGGACTCGATCCGCCTCAACAAATACTACAAATACTAGCATACGAAAAGGAGCAGTTTCCATGTCTCTTATCTCTGAAAACATACAGTCCGTCGAGGAAAGGATCCGGGCCGCCTGTGCCAGGGCAGGCCGCAGCCGGGACGAGGTGACCCTGATCTGCGTGACAAAGACCATGCCGGTCGAAGATCTCCGTCAGGCCTATGATGCCGGGCAGAGGAGCTTCGGAGAGAACTGGGTCCAGGAGATCAACGACAAGTTTCCGCAGCTGCCGTCGGATATCCAGTGGCATATGATCGGCCATCTGCAGCGCAACAAGGTCAAATATCTCATGGATAAGGCCGTCATGATCCACAGCGTGGACAGCGCAGCCCTGGCGCAGGCCATCAGTAAAGAGGCCGTCAAGGCAGGCAGGGTCATGGACATCCTGCTCGAAGTCAACGCGGCGGAGGAGGAGAGTAAATTCGGTCTCACCTGTGCGGATGTCCTCCCCCTGATCCGGGAGATCGCGCCCCTCCCCGGCATCCGGATCTGCGGGCTCATGACCGTCGCCCCCTTCACGGACGATCCGGAAACCA
>CACZXG010000188.1 GCA_902785055.1 uncultured Lachnospiraceae bacterium | reverse complement strand
AATCTCCAGTATCTCGTATGAGCAGATTCAGGATATCACGGATGCAGTTCAGGGAATCTTCGATTACTATCCCTATTCGATTTAAACCAGATTCCGGAATGATTGAGGCGGTAAAAAAAGCGCACCGGACATTTAAGTCAGTCCGGTGCGCTTTTTTATCCAATTAATAGCAGAAAACTCCCGTCCTCTACGCGAAGCAAACGGCTGTGGATAGTTCACTTCTTGAGTTTCAACCCGTCCTTGAAGGCCTCGCCTACACGCTCTGTAACTTTGTAATAGCCGTGTGTATAAGGGTCAAAAGCGATCGCGCCCACCAGGGACATGTCAAGCTTTCCATCCACCATGACACTCTCATCAGCAGTGACATTCACAACTTTTCCGATCACTCCGATGCCGTATTCGTTGTCCTGATATTCGACAAACTCGCACTCCAGGCACAGAGGGAATTCGTTGATGACAGGGGCATCCACACATTCTGCTTTGCTGGCGGTCAGTCCGCTGCGCGCGAACTTGTCTCCGACTTTGTTGCCGGATTCAACTCCGAAATAGTCCGCTTCTACGACGTGCGCGGCATCAGCGATGCTCACGGTAAAGGCGCCCTTGTTCTTAATATTCTTTACAGTCTTATGGCTCTCTGTGAGATTGAGAGCGACCATATTTCTCTCCTGCATCGTGCCCCAGGCGGCGTTCATAACATTTACGGTGCCGTCCTCATTGTAGGTGGCGATCATAAGTACGGGCATAGGGAAGATTCCTTCAGTGATGTTCAGCTTAGTTCTCATAGTGGGTACCTCTTTCATTACATACGGGTTGACAAAGAATTATGATATGTCTTATATTCTAGACGGTCATTTAGTAAAATCAAGTACTGGCAATTTTGAAAGGTACTATCTTTGGAGAAAGCGTATTATGATAGGGAAATATATAAAAGACGCCAATTTTGAGGACACAGGATTCAGCTACACACTTTCGCTCATTTCGGGAAAGCACAAAATGGTGATCCTGTACTGCCTGATGGAGTTTGAAAAAGTGCGGTTCAATGAGCTGAAGAGATATCTGAAGAACATTTCGGATAAAACGCTCAGCGTCAATCTGAAAGAATTAGAAGCAGATCGTCTGATCATCCGGACGGAATACCCGCAAATTCCTCCTAAAGTTGAGTACAGCCTGAGTGAGCGTGGGAAATCGCTTATGGCAGTATTGGACCAGTTATGTGTTTGGGGAGAGAATAACAGAATCTGAAGTCATTAGCAGAAGGACGGAGCGTAACAAATGAACTTATCAATTATAATAGAGACGCTGATCAAATTCTGGCCGGTCTTTCCGGCCGTTTTCGTTGCCGGGATCGTGGACGCGATCGCGGGAGGCGGGGGACTGATCACCCTGCCTGTTTATATGCTGGTCGGCTTGCCGCCTCATGAGGCGATCGGGACCAACAAGATGAGTTCCTGTATGGGAACGACGACCGCGACCTACAGATTTGCCAGGGAAGGCTATATAAATTTCAAGATGGCGGTGTTCGCAGTGGTCTTTGCGCTGGCGGGCTCTTATACGGGTGCGCATATCAGCCTGCTCATCAGCAATGAATCGTTCAAAATATTGATGCTCTTTATTCTCCCTGTCACAGCGTGGTTCGTATTGCGGACAAAAAACTTTGACGTGGAGAGAGAGCCCTACAGCTTCAGGAAGACTTGTGCCCTGAGTTGCCTGATCGCGTTTGTGATTGGTGTTTACGACGGATTTTACGGACCCGGGACCGGCACTTTTTTGATTCTGCTGCTCACCTCTGTGGCGCATCTGACACTGAAAGAGGCAAACGGCCTGACAAAAGCCATCAACATGACTACCAACGTCACATCACTCGTGGTATTTCTCATAAACGGTACCGTGCTGATCCCGCTGGGTATCATGGCAGGACTTTGCAACATCGCGGGGAACTGGATTGGAGTCTCCTTCTTCGATAAGAAGGGCGGAGCGGTCGTCAAACCGGTTATGCTGCTGGTGCTGACTATTTTCCTTGTGAAGACGATCATGGAGCTTGCAGGGGCTTGAGAAGATTGCTCAATCTTCTGCATCCATCCATCTCTCGATTCCCATTCCTTCCTCCCAGTCAAACTCCTCATAGGGACCGAGCTTACCAGCGAATTCTCCTGCGTATTCTTGAAGAGTTTTCCTGTCGTTATCATTCGCTGGGATAATGAGATTGTCTCTTATGTCTTTATCGCCCAATTTAGTTCTCCTTTCAAAAAGAGAAAGTTATTTTTGAGTTTCATCACGGGCTTCAGTTTGCCCCGCTGTACAAGTTCCTGTATGTTTTGTCTGGTGCAGCCAAGCAGTGCGGCGGCTGAAGCTGTATCGATGAGTTCCTGCTCCACAAAGGATTTGAAGTCCTCCACAGTTACCTGCATGGCTGTACTATGTTCCCGCAGGACATCTGCGCTAAGGTAGCAATCCTCGCCGAACATGAGACCATGTCCTCCAGGTTGGAGCCAACCAGATAGACACAGATGGTCCAGGTTTCATCCTCACCGACGGGGGGCAGGGCGTCGATGCGGGCAGCACCCTCGGCATC
>CACZXG010000187.1 GCA_902785055.1 uncultured Lachnospiraceae bacterium | reverse complement strand
AAGCAGAAGTATTCTGAGGCCTGCAGGCCGATCCTGGGGGATAAGACGGACCGCTGGCAGGGAAAGATCATCGACGTTCTCGCCGTGATCGCCCTGATCGCAGGCACTGCGACTACGTTCTCTGTTGCGACGCCTCTCTTGTCCCTTGCGCTGACGACGCTGTTCGGGATCCCCGGGTCAAAATTCATGACCATCGCTATTTTGGCAGTGATCTGTCTGGTGTACACGGTCGCGGTCATGAAAGGAATGAGCGGCGTGTCCTGGCTGGCCAACGCCTGCATGGCGCTGTTCGGGGCGCTCCTGGCTTACGTCCTGGTGCTGGGCGGCAAGCCGGTGTACATCATTGAGACAGGATTCTCGGCGCTTGGCAACATGATGCAGAATTTTATCGCGCTCAGCACGTGGACGGACCCCTTGCGGACAACAAATTTCCCTCAGAACTGGACGATCTTCTTCTGGGCCTACTGGATGGTCTGGGCGGTGGCGTCGCCCTTTTTCATGGGTTCGATCAGCCGCGGGCGCACTGTGAAGCAGGTGATCCTGGGTACCTACATATTCGGCGTGGCGTCCACTCTTATCTCCTTTATCATTCTCGGAAATTACGGGCTGGGGCTGCAGATGCACGGGACGTTCGATGTTCTGGGGTTCTTTACGCAGAGCGGGGGCGACCTCTACGCGACAGTGATCGAAGTGATCAAAACACTGCCCTTATGGAGGATCGTCCTGGTGATCCTGGTCACGTCGATGATCGCCTTCTACGCGACTTCCTTTGACTCCATCACGCTGGTCGCTTCGCAGTACAGCTACAAGGAGCTGCAGGAAGGGCAGGAGGCGTGCAAGCAGATGAAACTCTTCGGTGTCGATCATCGCGGCGTTTCCCATAGGAATTGTCATCATTCTGATCATTGCCAGCTTTATTAAGGACGCGCAGGGGTATTTGGAGGAGATGAACAGCCGCTGATTGTGTTACAATAGAAGAAGCAAAGACAATCAACAAGCGGGGGTGCATCGGCCGGGGATTCTTAATTGTTTGGATCAGGCATGGGCTGCGAAGCCCTCCCGCAGCAAAGGGGGGAAAACGATATGCAATATATAGAAAATGACCGGATCAAAGTCGCTGTCGCCGATCACGGCGCAGAGCTCTGCGGCATCTATGACAAGAAGCGCGGCCACGAGGTGGTCTGGCAGGCGGATCCCAAGTACTGGAACCGCCACGCGCCGGTCCTGTTCCCGTTTGTGGGCAAGGTCTGCGGCGGCCGGTACCGCTACAAGGGCGTGAGCTATCCTATGGGGCAGCACGGTTTTGCCCGCGACATGGATTTCACACTGGTCGGGACGACAGATGATTCCATTACCTATGTACTTAAGTCCGATGAGGCGACTCTGGCAAAATATCCCTTCGCCTTCGAACTTGAGATCACGCACCGCATCGAGGGCAACAAAGTCTATGTGGAGTGGAAGGTGACGAACCCTTCCGCGGATGAGCCGCTGTATTTCTCCATCGGCGCGCATCCCGCTTTCAATGTGCCGGTTCTTCCCGGAACGAAGAAAGACGATTACTATGTTTATTTTGAGGGAAAAGACGAACTCGAATACGTCAGCCTGGATCCGGTCGCGGAAGCAGCGGACGCCGAGCACCCGCACAAGCTCGTTCTGGACGGCGGCTTCCTGCCCGTTACCATGGACCTTTTCGATAATGATGCTTTCATCTTCGACTTCGGCCAGGTGGAGAAGGTGGCCATCTGTTATCCCGATAAGACTCCTTATGTCACGATCGACTGCAAGGGCTTCCCTTCTGTAGGCGTCTGGTCCAAACCCAAGACCGACGCGCCCTACATCTGCCTGGAACCTTGGATCGGCAGAGTGGACAACATGGGCTTTACCGGCGAGCTGCCTGAGAAGTTCGAGGAGCAGTGCGCGCAGCCGGGTGAGAGCTTTAAGGCTGTTTATACCATTACGGTGGACTGATATCGCGGTGAACACTCAGTGTCTCTGAGGTGCTGCACCGGTAAATGCCCCGCGTCTCTGATGCTTTGCACCGGAGGCTGCGGGGCTGTTTCATTTATGTCATTTATTTGAAATCGTGTGATATTTTGCCCGCATAATGGTTCATGCTGTTTTCGGTACAGTTTGTGACAAGACGGGATTCTGTCGGGCAGTTTTGCTATAATAGTATCGTAACTGTACTTTACTTATAGGGAGGGAAAAGTATGCTGTCTATTAACATGAGTGACGTTATGAACGTCATCAATTCCATCAAGTCTTACTTGATAGCAATCGGCATCATCATCCTCGCGGCGATCATTATCCAGATCGCGGTGAGCAAGATGGCAAAGCCGGGCAAGCGCCTCATCAGGGGAACTGCATTCATTGCAGCGCTGGCAGGCATCTGCGTCTGCGTGAATATGATCTGCACAGGTCCTATGAGCACCATGCTCGACCTGATCAGCGGAAGCGGCACGATCTCTGAGGAGACTTCCACGGAAGCCTCTGCACTGGCAATTGAGATCGCCGAGGAGGGCACGATGCTTCTTGAAAACAACGGGGTTCTTCCTCTGGCCGAAGGTACGAAGCTCAATGTCTTTGGCTGGGCTTCCACGAATCCTATGCTGGGCGGCGGAGGATCCGGCGCGCTGAACGAAGCTTATGATTCTGTCAGCCTTCTGAAGAGTCTCAACGACGCAGGCATTGAGACAAACAAAGAGCTGAGCGATTTTTATACCGCTTACAAGCCGGACCGCCCGGTCTGCGGTATGTGGGCACAGGACTGGACGCTGCCTGAGCCTAACGTCAACAAATACACGGACGATATGATGGCGAATGCCAAGGCATTTTCCAACACAGCCATGATCGTGATCTCCCGTCCCGGCGGAGAAGGCGCAGACCTTCCGACCGACGTTCAGGCGATCATCGACGGCACTTATCAGGACGGTACGACCTACAGAGCAGCGACTTATGACGATACCCTCAACGAGGGCAACGACTGGAATGCAGGCGATCACTATCTGATGCTCGACAACCGCGAGAAAGAGATGGTAGCGCTGGTCTGCCAAAATTTTGAGAACGTAATCGTAGTCTACAACGGCTCAAACGCTTTCGAGTTCGGATTTATCAGAGATTATCCTCAGATCAAGGGCCTCATCTGGGCAGCTCCCGGAGGACATATCGGCATGACCGCCCTGGGCGAAGTCGTATCCGGTAAGGTCAATCCTTCCGCCAAGACTGTCGATACTTTGGTCTATGATCTGAAGTCCACACCCTGGTGGAATAACTTCGGTGACTTCAACTACACCAACATGGACGAGTTCAAGTACACCTCCGTCGGATTCACCGGCACAGAGTCCACCTCCATTCCTTCTTTCGTCAACTATGTAGAAGGCATCTATGTGGGATACCGTTTCTATGAGACAGCCGCTGTGGAAGGCCTCATCAACTATAATGATGTTGTCCAG
>CACZXG010000186.1 GCA_902785055.1 uncultured Lachnospiraceae bacterium | reverse complement strand
GACCTGTCTCCTCTTCGGAGAGTCCGCCCGCCTTGATCGATCTCTCACAGATTTCCTTGATGTCCTGCAGAGAAAGGTCCCAGCACAGAATTGCGCTATAGAAATCGTCTGCCAGCGGGTTTGGCGTCATGAACAGGCCGTCGTCGGAACATATTGCGATCGGCATGCCCCCGCGCTGATAATACATCGCGGGATGAAGCCTCAGATCGTGTATATATCCAAGGCAAAGATTGCTGATGGGACAGACCTCCACCGTAATGCCGTCTTCGACATACTTTTTCATCGTATCAGGAAAGCGGAAAAGGTTGAATGCATGGCCGGCCCGGTAGGTACCCGCATCATACGCGTCATTTACACTCGTATTACTCAGGCGAAGGCTCTCCCCGCAATGGAGAAATACCTTCAAAGGGAAGCAGGGTCATTTCATGCGCATGCAGTTCTGCCCCTTTGGGCAGAGCCATGCAGAATTCATAAAGCCTTGAATTTGCGACGCTCTCTTTGTCCCACCCGGCTATTCCGTAGACTTCGGTGTCTTCATAGAGTGCATCCGCTTCTGTTTTCAGTTCTGTCAGATAGCGATCCAATGAAAGCATTTCTCCGGACTCCGCTTCGATAGAATTAACTTGTACAGCAGCTTGTTTTTGATCAGTCATAGAATCCTACCTGGTTGAAAAACTAGTAATATGAACCCCTCATCTCGAGCGTACGATCGCTTTCATGATCTCCCGGAACGCGGCATACAGGACGCCGGCCACCGGCCAGACGATCCAGGTGTACTGCCAGCGCATAGTTGTAAAACTCCAGATCAGATACACGGCAGTAGCGATCGCCCAATAAACGCCGTCGTACTTTCCGGCCTCTTTGTTGAGCCTGGTATAGTCGCCTTCCTCCAGCAGTCTGTCATATCCGCCCTGTCTGATGCATGTGAGGACGATCAGCTTGACGCCGACAGCACACATGACCAGGAGCAGTACTGTGCAGATCAGCGGGAAAAGGTCACTGTTGTTAGTATAATTCGTCGAATAGACTGCAAGCATGGGTACTGCTGAAACTATGCACAGCATGATCCCGATGATCAGCCGTCTGCTGTGCTTCTCCGCATAGGCATCCCGGCGCTCCTTCACCATTCCGTCTACACCGTATTCTGTATCAATGGCAATTCTCTCCAGATATTCGTATTTACTTCCGCGCAGCCCTTCCCGGATGAAAATGCCTACTGCAGCAGCGACCATGATCAGAAGGATGGCCGTTCCGGCTGCTACGGCAATATTTTCATCCATCGCGATCCGTCCTTGTTCCGCGAGGCCTCCCAGAACGATCATGATCACAGGAGACAAAATACAGATCATCACACCTGTCGAGATCAGACGCGACGCGTTTTCGTTGTATTCCAAAAAAGAGGACGCTTCTTCCATGGAAACATTTCTGATCGTCTCTTCAAGGCCATTGTCTACAAGAGCCGGTTCCTGCGCCGGCAGATCTTCAACTTCATCTTTGATCAGATAGTCGGTGGAGACTCCGAAGAGCTCAGAGAGCTGCAGGATCTTCTTGAGATCCGGCACAGCCTGCGCGCTCTCCCATTTGGACACCGATTGTCTGGAAACTCCCAATTTGTTTGCCAGCTCTTCCTGGGACCATCCGTTCTTCTTTCTGTTTTCTACAATTTTGTCTGCGAGAATCATCTTACTACCTCCACGATCTAAGTATACCGCATGTTCGCGTTCTTTGCTTATCTGCTTCGAGTATACTTTTGACCCCGGGTGCATGCCACCAACAGCCCTTGTCAATCTGTCAACCGGCAGTTGCAACTGCGGTTTTCCCCTTATCAAAACCGCAATTCGGCCGGAGACTGCCTGATTCGGGCATTGAAAAAGATCCCACGACCGCAAAGCGTGTCATGGGACCTTCTTTCATAGCTGAGTATGGAATTGAACGATTACATTTCTCTCCACTGTCCGTTTTCAGAAGCGATCTCGGCAACCTTGGCCGCGTCAGTTCCAAAGAAAGATCCTTCCTTCACAACATATTCACCATCTTCTCCTCGCTGCACCAGTGCGCGCTGTCTGTCTCCGAAGAAGTCAAAATACATCAGCATTGTGGAATCATCACTGTTGGCGGAGACAGCTACATTGAATTTCTGTCCGCGGGAAGTGTATTCCAGATTCTGTGTTTTGACAAAGACCTGTTCATTCATCTTCCGGGCAATGTTATTATTAAAGGCCGCTGCAGATGTCACTGCCGGATAAGCGGCGGCGGTTGTGCCGCATACGAGTGCAATCGTGAGCATGGTTCTGAGTACTGTATTCTTAAATTTCATTTGTTTTTACCTCCTGGTATTCAAAAGTTTTCCACCCCTTGCGGGGCGTTACGCTTTGGTCTGCAGATTCCTTACATGTCTGCCCTGACCTCAACGATTGGACATCTTAATACCTTAGGAGGTTGTAAAGCAGGTGAGTTTCTGAGAGAAATTAGGGTAAATTTGATAACGCAGGGGGGATGTCCCCCGCCTCTATAGGCGGCGGGCAATAACAAGCTCTCTCAGTGGCGGGTGACAATCCCCCACTGAGTTATATGATGCACACGCGTGCGGAAAGGAAGATGTTGCCTTTCAGGCAACCCGCACGCGGCGCAGCGG
>CACZXG010000185.1:2384-5271 GCA_902785055.1 uncultured Lachnospiraceae bacterium | reverse complement strand
ACAATGAACTATGCCGACTGGTTCAAGTTTTTCGAACTGTTGTGGCTTCGGTCAGGGCGCAATGACTTCTGGTCACCCCCTGACCGGGGTGTGACCAGGAATCGCTGTCTTCGACTCTTCAGTGACGAATGGTGTACAGGGCACCGCTGAACGGAAGAAGTTCCAAAGTAATCTCCGTCCCTGCCTTCATTTCCAGCTTCTCGGGCTCCTCTTTTTTCGTACCGCTCCAACGCTCCCATTCGGTATGGAGGAGCAGGGTCCACTCTTCTGTCTTTTCCGGCTTTAAGGTCAGCCTGCGCACGCGGTTGGAAAAATTGAAGACCGCGGCCGTATCGCAGAATTGTTCACCGGTATTGGCTCTGCCGGCCGACGCGCTTCTGCCGTCTGCCCCGGCGCCTTCTTCCGCTGCGGCGATATTCCCGGCAGCGTTTCTGCGGATAGCAAATACATCATGCCCCTGGTCATTCATGGCAAGCCAGGAAAAGCCCTTTGGATCATAGTCTGCCGATGAGAGTGCACCAAGCTCACGATAGATCTCATTCAGGCGGATCATGTACTTGTGGAAGGAATCATGCATGGGATACTTGAGAAGGAAGTTATCCGGTTCCTTCGTCTCATCCCACTCGCGGAACATGGCAATCTCATTGCCCATAAAGTTGAGTTTTTTTCCGGGATGCACATACATGTACATGTACAGGGAGCGCAGCTGCGGGAATCTCTCCTCGTAAGTGCCAAAAATCTTGTCAATGATCGTCCGTTTCCCGTGTACTACCTCATCATGAGAGAGGGGAAGCAGATGACGCTCATTGTAATAATAATACATGGAGAATGTCAGAAGTTCGGGGCGCTTGGAGCGCTCGTCCGAAGTCTTCATAAAATAGTCCAGCGTATCGTTCATCCAGCCAAGATCCCACTTGTAGTCAAATCCCAGGCCGCCTTCTTCCGCAGGCTTTGTGCAGCCGGGATAAGATGTGCTGTCCTCTGCGATCAGCATAGCAGTCGGATGCAGCTTATGGAGACCGGAATTCATTTTTTTCAGGAACTCCACAGCTGTCTGGTTTACACCGCGCAGCTCATTTCCCATCCAGTAGATCACACGGCTGACTGCGTCCATGCGCAGACCGTCAAAATGATACTCTTCAAGCCAGTAGTTGGCAGCAGACTGCATAAAGCAGGCTACCTCGCGGCGGGCAAAAATGAAATTGCAGCTGCCCCATTCGGAGTCAGAGACATCACTGACGGGATATTCATACAATTCCGATCCGTCATACCGGCGGAGAGCATAATAGTCCAAAGCAAAGTGCGCAGGAACAAAGTCCAGGATCGCGCCGATCCCGGCTCTGTGCAGACTGTCGATCAGCTTCTGCAGCTGCTGCGCCGTTCCATAGCGGGAGGTCGGACTGAAAAAGCCCGTACTCTGATATCCCCAGCTTCCGTCAAAAGGATGCTCGGAGAGCGGCATAAACTCTACATGCGTATATCCGTTGGACTTGACATAGTCGATCAGTTCATCAGCGATCTCTTCATACGTATACCAGCCGTTGGGATCCTTTTCATTGCGTCTGAATGATCCCAGATGCAGCTCATAAATATTGAGAGGGGTGTCATAGCATCTTGTCCGCTTTTTCATCCACTCATCATCCGCAAACTGATAGGCATCCAGATCACGGATGATCGAAGCAAAGCCCGGCCGCAGTTCCATACCGAATCCATAAGGATCACAGTGCTCCACCCGCCCGTTTTGACCATAGATCACATATTTATACATCTGACCGGGTCTGGCGTCTTTTTCAAAAATCTCATAGAACTGGGCGCGGACAGGCATTTTCATCTCCTGCTCAGTCCAGTCGTTGAATTCCCCTATAATACAGACTTTATCTGCCCTGGGTGCATAGGTGCGGAACACGACGCCCCCATCCTGTACATGGGCACCCATGTATTTATATGCGTCAAACAGATCCCCGTCATAAAATTTCTGAAAGTCCATTTATTACCTCCGCGTTGTCGCTGCGGAACTTGTACCTGCTTCGTCTGAATCGGCATTATCTCCATCCGGATCTGCTGCTTCCTCTTCTGAAGAAGTACTGTCTTTTGCGGCGCTGCCGCCCTGTTCCTTATCACCTCGTGTCTTCCAGAGCTGATCCAGCACTTCCTGGGCGTTCTCCTCCGTAACCTTAAAGATCACATCCGCAATTGTTTTTTTCTGCTGATTGCCCTCGATCATATCTTTTGCGGCAACAGCAATCAGTTTTGCCTGTTCATAAAAATCAACAAATGTAGATCCGCTCATCAATTTATTGATGATGGCAGTACATGTGTCTTCATGTGTGCCGTTTCCGATGATCAGAATATCCCTGCCCACAAGACGGTGGCGAAGCTGGACTCCGTCCGAGGCCGCCAGCGCAGCGCTCTCTGTGCTGCAGAGGATGAGTTCTGCTTCCTTCTTGTGCGTATTCAGGATTTCCTGTGTGTATAGAGAAATCTCTTCCGGATCCTCTTCATCCGTCTCACCCAGAATCTGCACTTCCGACCCCAGATCATGTACGGTTTCCTCAAGAGCAGCAAGCGCCTGGTCGCCGCCTCCGATCAGAAGCGCGCCCACATGGCCGTCCTTATTAAAATCCAGACCGCGGTCCGTGCCGCTGTAGTCATAAAGGATACTCATCTGGATGCCGAGCTCCTGGGCATAGTCGGATCCGATCCAGACAGCATTTAAGCTCTGTTCGGTCCAGCGGCGAATTTCTTTTTCCTCCGGGGTACAGTTTACGAAAACAAGGCCTACACCGGATGCAGCCGCTTTATCGACAATCTCCGGGATGTCTTCATCGTCCACTGCTGCAACAACCAGGAGGGAACATCCTTCCGAGAGACATCTGTCAATCTCCTC
>CACZXG010000185.1:0-2334 GCA_902785055.1 uncultured Lachnospiraceae bacterium | reverse complement strand
TCCGGCAATGCATGGAAGAGGTATTCGTTGTCTCCTGTCTCCGATCTGGCAAAGCAGATCCCGACAACTGCATTCTCCTTCGTGATCTTTACTTCTTCTGTAACTGCTGTATCCTCTTCTGTATTCCCGGCTGTAGCAGCTTCCGATGTATCCTCAGAAGCCTGCTGAGCTGTACTGCCTGCCTGACTGCCGCAGCCTGCCGTCAGCAGTATCACTGATACGATCAATACTGCCAGAAAACTCCAATGCTTTTTTTTCATTCTCCGCATAGTAAGTACTCCGCTAATCCTTTATCCCGTCAGTTTCCTTAACCGCTTCAACGCAACTATCCTCTGTCAGTCTTCGTAAACAGTATCCTGTCTGTTCAGTCTTACCTTTTCACAGCTTATAGCCCGGTCCCGAAGTCTCATGATGCAGGCCCCGGCTAAAACTCAAGAGCCGCCTTCAAGTCTTTCACGCATATTCCATGACTGAAATCGCGAATATTGCGCGATGAAGAATAAAACTGAACATTTACAATTATAACAACAATCAGATTAAAATGATAGACCGAATGTATTCGGGATTACATCGTGATCATAGCGCATGTGTATTTTTATTCCGTTTCATGCCTTCCTGAAATGGAAAGGTTTCAGGCCCTTCTGGCACGGAAAGAGGGCTGTGGTAAAACCACAGCCCTCTGTACATAATGACATCCCTTTATATTCCGCACAGCGGTCCAGACTCCTTACGGGGTCTGTCTGCTGTTTGCAGACGAATCAGGCAAAGCTCGATGCAGGTGCATCTTTTGATGGAATTATTCAGCATCAACAGGATAGCAGACCTTGCCGGGGTTCAGGATCAGGTTGGGATCGAAGACCTTCTTGATACCGAACATCAGATTGATGGATGTGTCGCCCAGGCACTCACGCAGATATTTCATCTTGCCGCTGCCGATGCCGTGCTCGCCGGATACAAGTCCGCCGATCTCGGTAGCGCGTTTGTAAAGAACGTTGAAATACTTGTCGACGCGTTTCTTGAACTCTTCCTCTTCCAGGTCATTGCTGCACTGGTAGATGTGAAGGTTGCCGTCGCCTGCATGGCCGAAACTCTTGATCTCAAGGCCGCACTCAGCGCCGAATTCTTTCGCGAAGGTAAGGAACTCAGCGATCTTGTTGATCGGGACAACGACGTCGCACTCGTCCAGAAGCTTGGTCTCAGACTCGATTGCTTCCAGGAAACCGGAGCGTGCTGCCCATGCGTCTTTGATCTTGGTGGAAGTATCAGCGACAAGAACATCGATTGCGCCTGCTTCGAGAACCAGCTCACAAGCCTCTTCCACGACAGCATTCAGCTCATCTTCATTCTTTCCGTCGAATGTGATCAGCAGATATGCGCCGATATCCTGTCCGTCAAGCTGTTTCGGGAAAGTCTCTCTTCCGATGAAACGCTCACTGGAAAGGACGATCTCTCTCTCCATGAACTCCAGAGCCTGGGGATCCAGCTGCGCCATTTTGATCTTCGGAACTGTGGAGATTGCGGTCTCCAGATCCTCGAAGGGGACGATCAGGGATACGACCTGCTTGGGAGCAGGGATGATCTTGAGGGTCAGCTCGGTGATAACGCCGAGTGTGCCTTCTGCACCGATCATCAGGTTGATCAGGCTGTAGCCTGTGGAGGTCTTGCTGACCTGTGCGCCGAAATCTACGACTTCGCCGTTTGCCAGGACAACCTTCATTGCACGGACATAGTCACGTGTTGCGCCGTACTTGACTGCACGCATGCCGCCGGCGTTGGTGGAGACGTTGCCGCCCAGGCAGGCAAACTTCTCACCGGGATCCGGGGGATACAGCAGTCCCTGACGTACACAGTCCTCTGCCAGGTCATTAAGCAGAACGCCGGGCTGTACACGGACTACCATGTTCTCATAGTCGTACTCGAGAATCTGGTTCATTTTCTGTGTATCAAGCATAACGCCGCCGAGAACGGCTACGCTGGCGCCTACAAGGCCGGTGCCTGCGCCGCGGGGTGTGACGGGGATCAGATTGTCGTTACAGATCTTCATGACTGCGGAGACTTCTTCCGTGGTCAGAGGCTGGATCAGAACATCGGGCATCTTCTTGCCGTAGATTGGCATCTCGTCACGCATATAGTCTTCGTTAATGTCTTCTCCGACATATACATGTCCGGGAGCAGCGGCTTTGAGCTGCTCGATAATCTCGGGAGTCACCTTATTGTATTGAGCCATTTACATTCTCCTTTTTTAAGTATAGTTAGTAGTTAAAATTAACCTCTTGTGACATATCCCTTTGTTGTTTATCTCAATTTCATGCCTTTATAATGAACTGCCTGAGG
>CACZXG010000184.1 GCA_902785055.1 uncultured Lachnospiraceae bacterium | reverse complement strand
GAGGAAGCACACAAGATCGTGGAAGAGCTGGGAAAGACCACCCTGATCAAAATCCCCTGTGTCCCCGAAGGCTTCAAAGCCATGAAGCAGCTGAAGAAAGAGGGAATCCGTTTTATCGGTACAGCGATCTACACAGCAATGCAGGGTTTCCTGGCAGCTAAGTGCGGCGCGGAGTACGTGGCTCCCTATGTAAACCGCATCGACAACATGGGCTTCGACGGCGTGCAGGTCTCCAAGGACATCCACGACGCGATCACGGCAAACGGTCTTGACAGCGGCCTTCTGGCAGCCAGCTTCAAGAACAGTCAGCAGGTCCTGGAACTGACCAAGTACGGCGTGAAGGCAGTGACGGTGGCTCCGGATGTCATCGACGGCCTGGTAAAGAACGCGGCGATCGACGCGGCCATCGATCAGTTCACCAGAGATTTTCAGGGACTGGTCGGAGAAGGAAAGACCATGGCGGATTGCTAACCTGCAATAAAGATCAAAAAAGATTGTGATATAGTTCAGAACAGCCGGTGCAGGTTCCTGATGGAGGAACTGCACCGGCTGTCGTCTTTTTGCCGCAAGTGGAGTCCCCGGATGGCTGACACGTATGCGATTTGGTATAATCAAATACAGGGAGTGGGTTATTGATAATTTGGAGGAGAAAAATGAAACTCAGAAGTGTAACTGCAGCATATTTCAGTCCTACCGGCAATGCGCGAAGGATCGTGACAGCGGTCGCAGAGACTGTCTCCGGAAAGACCGGCGTCCCATTCCGCACGATTGATTTTACACTGCCCCGGGAAAGAAGGGCAGTTCACCGCTTTGAGGCGGGCGATCTGCTGGTCATCGGGACACCGGTCTATGCGGGACGGATTCCCAATAAGATCCTGCCTGCTATCCAGACCCTCTTTGAAGGAAACGGAGCCCTGGCCGTCCCGGTCATGACCTTTGGCAACCGGAGTTTTGACAACGGACTCATCGAGATGCGCAATGAGCTGGAACAGCACGGTTTCCACACGATCGCGGGCGCGGCCTTTGTATCCGAGCATGTCATGTCGGACAAACTGGCCGGCGGCCGGCCGGATGCGGAGGATTTTCAGGCAATCTGCCGGTTTGCGCTGGACATTGCTGCAAAGATCGATGCTCTGCAGGAGGGACCCAACGACGGTATGGCAGTCATTCCTGCGCCTGTCTCTGTAAAGGGAGAGGACCCCATTCCCGGCTACTACAGGCCGCTCCAGGCAGACGGAACCCCAGCGAATTTCCTCAAGGCAAAACCGAAGACCACGGACGCCTGTACGGACTGCGGCCTCTGTGCGAAGGCATGTCCCATGGGCTCTATCAGCAGGGAGGATTTTCGTACCGTCACCGGCGTCTGCATCAAGTGTCAGGCCTGCGTGAAGATCTGTCCCGTGCAGGCAAAATATTTTGATGATCCCGTCATGCTCTCCCACATCCGGATGCTGGAGGAGCACTATGCGAGGCAGATCGAAAATGAGGTGTTTCTGTGAGAGAAGGAGCTTACATGAAAAAACATATTAGAACGATCATCGTTATTCTATTTGCAGTATTCATTCTTTCAGCATGTGCCAGGAAGGAAGAAACGGCCGCTTTTAAGCCCTTCTACCGGTTTGACGTCGACAGCACGACGGCATGGAAGGAGCCACTGAAGAATACGCGCTTCTTAACGGAAGGCGCCTACAGCTTTACTCCGCTTCCCGAAGAAAAACTTGAAAAGTATGGATTAGACCCTGATACTGTGCCGGATAAAAAGGGCATGGACACACTGAATATTTCGGGCAGCGCCGAGTTTTCTGAGGATCAGTTCCGTGAGCTTGCGGCACAGCTGCGAGAACTCGGTAAAGGAAAAGACATCTATGTTGTCGACTGCCGCATCGAGGATCATGCGCTGCTCAACGGTATCTCCATTTCCTGGTATGGCGACCACAACTGGGCCAACAAAGGAATGTCCCTCGAGGAAGCCGAAAAGGATGAGCGCGAACGATTCGGTTCTTTGGTCGGAAAGACAATAACTGCATATACTGTTTCGGAGAACGTTCCTGACGAGAGCGCGGAGATTACGGTAGACAGATGGATGACGGAAAAGGAACTTGTAGAGAGCGAAGGCTGCCATTACCTGCGGCTTCCCTGTCAGGATCACAGCTGGCCCGATGAAGAAGCCGTCGATCTGTTCATCGACCTGGTACAGAGTATTGATACGGACCAGACCTGGCTGCACTTCCACTGCCAGGCGGGAAAGAGCCGGACCGGTATCTTTATGGCGATCTATGACATGATGAAAAATCCGGATGTGTCCTTTGATGATATAATGCTCAGACATGCTCTGACCGGCAGCAGCTATTTCCCCTATGTCGATGAAAGCAGTGATATAGCCGATGTCTATGCTTTCAGAGCGAAACGTATCCGCCAGGTATATGACTATATTCAGGAAATGGATGGAAATTACACGGTTTCATGGAGCGAGTGGATCTCGAAAAAAGATTCATAACCGCTTTCGTATCACATGATTGGAGTTCACGGAGGAAACATTAGAGATGGAATTGAAGAGAATAGAACATAAGCTTACTGTGTGCAAAGTGTCAGATACATCCAGTATCAACATGGCCGCCGATTTCTACTTTATCGGTAAGACGGATGAAGAACTGTCGTTGGTGTGTAAAACAGAGGATACCCCGCAGAACACGGTTGCGCGGGACGACGGATGGAGGGGCTTTCGGATTCAGGGAGTTCTTGACTTTTCGCTGATCGGTATTCTGTCAAAACTGTCCGGCATACTCGCAGAGCATAAAATCGGCATTTTCGCCGTTTCGACATACAACACAGATTATATTCTTGTGAAAGAAGAGAACTATGAGCGGGCGTTGAATATTCTGGCTTCTGAAGGATATACAGTAGTATAGCTTCCGGCCGGGGAAAC
>CACZXG010000183.1 GCA_902785055.1 uncultured Lachnospiraceae bacterium | reverse complement strand
GCCGTCCGCCTGACGTCTTCCATATAATTCGCGTTTGTGTATAGACTCATTGTTTCTCCCGTCACTTGAGCCAGTTGTCAGTGTCCGATTTCAGATAGGCCTTGAACATCTCCAGGTCATCCTTTGTCGTTAATTTGATATTCTTGTCAGAACCCGCGGCAAAATAGAGCCTCTCCCCCAGTTCCACCATCATCGTATTAGTATAGGCTGAGCCGTAGATCCCGATCTCCTTCTCGAAAGCCTCGTGATAGGCCCAGTCCAGCTTTCCGAACTTGTAAGCCTGCGGCGTCGATACTCTCCGCAGAGTCTCACGGGGAATATACTTGACAGTGCTGATCTCGTCGTCGACGACAAAGATCTGCTCGTTATAGGGAAGAGAAGTCACAGCGTTGCCGTATTTCCTGCATTTGGCGATAACGTCGGTGAGAACGGTCGCGTCTACCAGGGGACGGATCCCGTCGTGAACGATAATGATATCGTCGTCTCCGCACTTCCCTTCCAGGTTGTAGACGCCGTTCCTGATCGATTCCTGCCCGGTATTTCCGCCGGACACGATCCATTTGAGTTTGTCAATGTTGAACTGTTTGGCATAAGCCCAGACAATGTCGTGCCACCCGTCGATGCATACTACTTCGATGGCGTCGATCTCGGGATGCTTCTGAAAGCCCTCAAGCGTATAGATGAGGACCGGTTTGTCATAGACATTTATGAACTGCTTGGGGATATCCTGCCCCATCCGGTGACCGGTCCCGCCTGCTATAATGATCGCAATATTCATTTCACTCATTCCCTCTGAAGACAGACTTAAGTGATAACACCATGACTGCAGTGTTGAACAGCAGGTAGCACACGGTGTAAAGGTCCAGGATATTCAGCAGTATCGCCACAAGCAAAAGGAACTGTGCGCCCCCGGCGCAGGATCTCAGGTTCAGGGCGATCGTCTTCACGATCCCGTAATCCGCCTTGTCCATGACGTCCTTTACAGCATCCTTATCCATCAGTGTGGTGACCGCCTTGTGCATGACCAGCCTCGGGAGCAGGTCGACGATCGCTATGAGCCCGCCGCAGATGATGAGCGCCTCTGCACTGATCAGCCCGCTCTTCACGAGCGGCCCTTCGCTGTGAGCCGCCATGATCCCTGCTGCATAGAACATAAGCGCCGATGCTATGTAGCCGGCCATAGCGTCATAGACGCTGCCGAGCTTGGAAAACTGCTTCCTGTACCTCGCGACGTTGCCGTCCACTCCGTCCAGAAGGTTCCACAGAAAGAACATGAGCCAGGCGGCGATCATTCCTGCCTTCGTTCTGGTCAGGCAGGCTGCAAGAAAACCGAATATGGCCGGGACGACCGAGATCATCGAGATCGCGTTCGGGCTTATATCAGTGTACAGAAAAGGAATTGTCAGCGCGTAGGAGAGGGGCCTTCCGATATAAAAGGCGAAAAGGTCATTCTTCGCCATCGCTCTCTTCTCCGGCGTCATAGATTTATCTGCTATATCTTTAATAGTTATCATAATGCTTCTTTCGTTTTTCTCTTAAAAAATTCACTTTCTTACTGAGTCTGAACCCAATTCAGAATTAAGTGTATAAGATTTCACACTATTTATCAAGATTGGCTTCTTTCTGCGAGCCGGTCTGACCCGAAGTCCCCGGACACTTTCCGGCACACAAATAATCGACGGAGCACTCCGGCCCCGGAATATTTTGCCAAATACTCCGGATCCGCAGCGTTCCGCCGAGATCAGTTCCGATATTAAAAGTAGCAGTACTAGTCTTTCTTTACTTCTCTTCCGGCAAGGCGCAGGAACAGGTCTCTGTGCTCGCGCGCTGTCCGCTCCACGTTGAACCGCTCCTTGACAACCTTCAGGCCGTTTCCTACAAGGTAACTGCGCAGTTCTTCGTCGTCGCGGAGTTTAATGACCGCCTCCGCGGCTCCGTAGAAGTCTTCCCGCTCCACCAGGAGCCCGTTGTAACCGTCCTGGATGATCTCAGGGATCGCGTCCACATTGGCCGCCACGATCGGCTTGCGGGTCAGCATGTACTCAGGAAGCACAAGACCGAATCCCTCCCACCTGCTCATCAGCATGGCCACGTCAAAGTTGCAGATGTAGTTGAAGGGGTCGTCGACCCATCCGGTTATCAGGAAGGAATCCATCAGACCGTATTCCCTGACCAGCCTTTCCGTATCATTGCGGTTGAGTCCGTCGCCAACGATCACAAAAAACGCTTCGGGAATCCTCTTCTTGATCACAGAGGCAGCCTTGACAAAGATATCAGGGGCTTTCTGCGTTGCGAGACGCCCCACCATACCGACAACAAACGCGTCCTCCGGAATTCCCTGCATATCAGGCGGCAAAGTATGGGCCATGTTCTCCTCGTCCAGATCAATGCCGTTGTAGATCACATTGAGTTTTGACGCGTCACATATTCCGTGAGCGAGCGCTGTGTTCTTCTCAAATTCCGAGATACATACGATGCTGTCCGTGATCGGAGCGAGCATCTTCTCGATCATCACATAAGACCGTATCAGGCTCTTGCTGGCCCCCTTCATATTGAATGCCCAGCCGTGAGCATTGTAGAGACAGGCATTTCTTTCACCATACCTGTTTCTGAGGCCGACATTAGCCATGCGGCCGATCGCTCCTGCTTTGGAACTGTGACAGTAGACCACATCCGGCTTGTATTTCTTGATCAGGCTCCTCACCATCATAATACTGCGTATGTCAAATCTCGCGCTGATCGCATGGTGCATATCTCCGACATGTTCGACCTTGGAAACGATCTCCTCAAACTTGCCGGCATCAAAAGAATCCGAACACACGAGAATATGCTCAAGCTGATCACTATAATTCTGTTTTAGCTTAGTCAATAACGCGACCAAGTATCGTTCCACGCCTCCCGGCGCTTCCGCGATATGTAAAACACGTACTTTCTTCGCCACTGGCTTTCTCCTGTGTT
>CACZXG010000182.1 GCA_902785055.1 uncultured Lachnospiraceae bacterium | reverse complement strand
GGACGACGCCTATCTGGACGCGCTGTTTAACGACGTAACGGCTCTGTACCGGCTCGATCAGACCACGGGTATGGGAAGCGGCTCGAAGGAAGACATGGGGCCTCTGCCGACCGCTTCCAAGGCTCTGATCGCCACTCTGGTCGTCACATGGATCCTGATCGGAGTTTATTATGTGGCTATGAAGAGGAAGAGCGCTAAGAAGTGAGGAAAGGTGAGCGCGCGGCGTCCAGCCGGCGCTGACCACCCGCATGGCGGCGGTGAAGGCGCCGCGCCGGCAATTTAATGTGCTATTTTGGCGATTCTTCGCTATAATAGAAGTGGTCACTGAGGAGAATTCCCGGAGATCAGAGTAACATTTGTGTCACGAGCCGCTTCCCGAAAGGCGTCGCGGCGGCGGACAGACTGTACTTGAATATGGAGGAAGTTATGAAAAAAGCAATTGTCATCATGCTGACCGGTGCGATGATGCTGGCAGCAGTAGCATGCGGCGGCGGCAGCAGCAATTCCACTCCTGCACAGAACAACACGCAGACGGAAGAAGCCAAGCCCGCAGAAGAAACTCAGGAAACCGTAGAGAGCACGGTGGAAGAGCCGGAGCAGACCGAGGTAAATGTTCCCGAGGACGCTATGAGCTTTGAGGACTATATGGCGGCAGCGACTGATGCGGAAGTTGTAGTTCAGGGCGCGATCCAGGGCAAACAGGGCTTCTTTTCAAGAGATGATCAGGGATTGGCAACTGTTTACCTGCAGGATGAGAAAGGCGGCGCATATTTCATTTATGAGCTCCCCTGCACGGAAAAGGAATATGAGCTGATGGAGATCGGCAAAACTATCAAGGTCAAGGGCTATAAGTCTGAGTGGTCCGGCGAGATCGAAGTCGTCGATGTCGAAACATGGATGTTTGTTGACGGCGAATATATTGCTGAGGCGGAGGACGTGACAGCGCTTCTCGGCACAGATGAGCTTGCAAGCAAGATGAACAAAAAAGTCGCTTTCAAGGGCATGACCGTCGAGCCTATCAAGAACAAGGATGACGAAGATGTCGCGTTCATTTACAATTATGACGGATCCGGAGAAAGAGGACCGGACACGGATCTGTATTTCAACGTTTCGGTAAACGGGCAGACCTATACTTTCACAGTAGAGTCTTATCTCTGCGGACCTGATTCAGACGTTTACAAGGCAGTCGAAGACCTCAAGATCGGTGATGTCATCGATATGGAAGGCTTCCTGTATTGGTACAACGGACCGAACCCGCATATCACTGCGATCGTAGCTCAGTAAAACTGAATCCAAATGCATCAATCAGTCCCCCGCTTCCAAGGTATGGAGGCGGGGGATTTTTTGACTCAAATTGGCAAAAGTCTAAAAATGAATGCCGCCGGAGGCTCATTTCTGTTATAGTTGTAATGGTGGCAGTTGTACATTCGCGATAAGGAGAAAAGAATGGACATTACCAAAATAGTGATCACCGGAGGACCCTGCGCCGGAAAGACCACCGCTCTGAGCTGGATCATGAACAGCTTTACCGAGAGGGGATATGTTGTCCTGTTCGTGCCTGAGACGGCAACAGAGCTGATCAACGGGGGCGTGGCGCCTTGGACATGCAAGTCAAACGCGGATTACCAGTTCTGCCAGATGCGGCTTCAGCTGGAAAAGGAGAAAGTCTTTGAGCAGGCCGCGCGCGTGATGAAAAAGGACAAGGTCCTGATCGTCTGCGACAGAGGTGCATTGGATAACAAAGCCTATATGGACGAAGCCACGTTTGAAGCCGTCCTTCGCTTCGTGAATGCCAATGAAGTGGAGCTCAGGGACAATTATGACGCGGTCTTTCACCTCGTCACGGCTGCGAAAGGGGCAGAGGAGTTCTATACTTTGTCAAACAACAAAGCAAGAACGGAGACTGTTGAGGAAGCGGCTGAAATGGACGATAAGTTCATTGCTGCCTGGACGGGACACCCCCACCTTAGAGTGAT
The DNA here is from genome assembly GCA_902785055.1 of uncultured Lachnospiraceae bacterium. GTDB lineage: Bacteria > Bacillota > Clostridia > Lachnospirales > Lachnospiraceae > CAG-791. The sequence continues at coordinate 991 of CACZXG010000182.1, read as the reverse complement.
CGACAACTCTACGGACTTCACGCATAAGATGAAGAGGCTGATCGCGGAGATCGCCTCCTTCCTGGGTGAGCCTGAGCCTCTCGAGATCGAGAGGAAGTTCCTTATCGAATATCCCGATCTCAATTGGCTTGAATCGCTGCCCAACTGCGAGAAAGTGGAGATCATCCAGACTTATCTCAAGGTAGACGGCAGGGAAGAGATCAGGGTCAGGCAGCGCGGCAGAAACGGCCATTACATTTATTACCAGACGACTAAGCGTCAGGTGACGGAATACAAGCGCGTTGAGATGGAGAGAAGGATCACGAAGGACGAGTACCTGAACCTTCTTATGAATGCCGACACTTCCCTGGGCCAGATCCGCAAGGACAGGTACTGCCTTACTTACGATAACCAGTATTTTGAAATAGATGTGTATCCGTTCTGGAGCGATCGGGCGATCCTGGAGATCGAACTCAGGGATATCAGCGAAACTGTCAATTTCCCCGAGGAGATCAAGATCATCAAAGAGGTGACGGATGCTCCGGAGTACAAGAATTCTTATCTGGCAAAGCACAAGCCGAAATGACCTTAAGTGGAGTCAGGGGAACAGTCCCCTGACTTTTTGCGCGATAAGGCGTCAAGCGCATCTCGTGCTTGCACGAAGATGCATTTGACGACCAACGGTCAATCGAGTAGGAGCATCCTACTCGATTAATTTTTCCGGGGCGGACAAGGCGCGCAGCGCCTCCGGACGCCACAGTCCCGAATGCGAAGCATTTGGGACGTGGGGTGCTGAATAATTATAGATTATTTGCATTTTCTAAGTTTTGTCTAAGTTTCGCATGGAATAATGGACCAAGAAAAGGAAAGCGAGGTGACGATACAGATGGAAAACGGCACGGCAGCAGTGAAAGACAAAAAGGAAATACACTACCGCCATGAGTGGAAACACGAGATCTCCTGGTCGGACCTGATGGCCATAAGGCAGCGGCTCAGAGCAGTCGCGCAGCCG
>CACZXG010000181.1 GCA_902785055.1 uncultured Lachnospiraceae bacterium | reverse complement strand
AAATGAGCGCCCTTGCCGCAGATATCACATTTTGCCATCTTAAACACCTCCTAACGTACATATTCGGGTCTACAACATTTGTATAGTATCAAAAATGAAACGTGAATGCAAGAAAAAAATCAACGAATTACATGCGAATTATAATAATTGATGCCGCAATACAACCTTTTCTTTTCAAGGGTTTAAGGTTATAATTTAAATTGATTTATCACGTATAGAATTAGGAATACTGTTTCAGGACATGAATGTGATCGAATCATCACTACGCCGAGTGTTCGGCTTGAAAGGAGAATGGCCTTTGAAGACATTTTTATTTAATACACATATGGGCAACATCAGTGTTGACCCGGAAGTGATCGCCCAGTATGCCGGCAACGTTGCAAATGAGTGCTTCGGTATTGTAGGCATGGCTGCTGTCAACAGCAAGGAAGGATTTGCCAATCTGCTCAAGAGAGAGAGCATGACCAAGGGAATCAATGTAACTCTCAATTCCAGGGACAAACTTGTTATTGATTTTCATGTGATCGTATCCTATGGAGTCAATATCATGGCTGTGGCTGATAATCTGGTCACATCCGTCGCATACCGCGTGGAGGATTTCACAGGTCTTGAGGTGGAGAAGATCAATGTTTATGTAGAAGGTGTACGCGTCATTGACTGAGTAACAGTGCACTGCCCGTTCAATCATGAAGTTTTTAAATAATCAGGAGGAAGATGCGGTGACGACCAGCGCAATCGATGCAAAACTGCTGGCAGAGATGTTTTTTGCCGGAGCAGCCAATTTGGAAGCAAATAAAGAATGGATCAATGAACTCAATGTATTCCCCGTTCCCGACGGAGATACCGGCACGAATATGACTCTCACGATCAAGTCTGCTGTAAAGGAGGTTTCCGCTCTTGGAAGCACTGACAGCATGAAGGACATCTGCAAGGCGATGTCATCAGGATCTCTGAGGGGAGCCAGAGGAAATTCGGGTGTTATTCTCTCCCAGCTGATTCGTGGATTCGGAAAGGTAGCCAAGACGGAGACGGAGCTCACGATCCCCGTTCTCGCGGACGGTTTTGACAGAGCAGTGGAGACTGCTTATAAAGCTGTCATGAAGCCCAAGGAAGGTACGATCCTTACCGTAGCTAAGGGAGCATCAGTTAAGTCAAGAGAACTTGCTGACGCGGGAGAAGAGAACCTCGAGGTGTTCCTCGGAGCGGTTCTTGAAGAGGCGGAGAAGGTCCTTGCCAATACGCCCGAGCTTCTGCCGGTCCTCAAACAGGCGGGTGTAGTTGACTCCGGCGGACAGGGCCTCGTGCAGGTCATGAAGGGTGCTTTCGACCGGTTCCTCGGCAAAGAGATCGACTACAGCGCTCTTATGGAGAAGGAAGAAGAAAAGCCTGAGGCCGAGCCCGAGAAGGAAGCGGTTGAGAAAGAAGAGCTCCGCTTTATCTATAAAATGAGAATGACTGTGCTGATGGCCAAGAAGCCTTCCTCCAGAGACCAGAAAGAGTATCTGGAATTCCTCAAATCCCTTGGCGACCGGGTCAAATGCGCAGTAGAAGGAGATATCCTCCACGTCAAATGCCAGACGAACGACCCCGGCCTGATCATTCAGAGAAGCCAGAAATTCGGTGAGCTGGGAGAGGTCAGACTCCTCAATCTCAAGGAAGCTGAATCCGGCAGCAAGGATACAGGCAAATCTTCAAGATCCGAATCGGCGGAACCGAAAAAGCCTGCTGAGGCAGAAGCCCCCAAGGTGCCCGAACAGCCCAGAAAGGAAGTCGGTTTTATCACAGTATCTGTCGGCGACGGCATCAGGGAGATCTTCACCGGACTCGGCGTTGACTATGTGATCAGCGGCGGACAGACGATGAACCCCAGCACGGATGATGTGCTTAAGGCTGTGGAGAGTGTCAATGCTGATGTTGTTTTTGTCCTTCCGAACAATAAGAACATCATCATGGCAGCCAACCAGGCGGCCTCCCTTACTACTGACAAGAAAGTGGTAGTAGTTCCCACTACAACAGTTCCCCAGGGAATCACTGCAGTGATCAATTATATGCCTGATCTTGATGCAGAGGCTAATAAGGCCAATATGTGCGAGGAGATCGGCGCGGTTCACAGCGCTGAGGTCACATATGCAGTCAGGGATACAGAGATCGACAATATCAAGATCCACGAGGGCGATATCATGGGAATCGGCGACAGCGGAATTCTCACTACCGGCAGCGATATCGAAGACGTGACTTTCGAGTCTTTAAAGAAGATCGTGGACGAGGATACGGAGATCATCAGTATCTACTACGGCAAGGATGTGGCTGAGGAAGCGGCTGAACAGTTCAGGACAAGAGCTGCGGAAGCTTTCCCGAGCTGCGACGTAGAGCTTCAATACGGCGGACAGCCGATCTACTACTATATTTTGTCAGCTGAATAAGCGGGACACAGAGCATAAGGTCACCTGATCAGGGAAAAGCGCGCAATATGCAGTTACACAAACCGGATGTCATGGAGACATCCGGTTTCTTTTGGCGATAATCTAAAAGAGACAGGACAGCAAAGATCAGACGGGTATTAACATGAATCTTCATACGGAAGTGGGAAAACTAAAGAGAGTGGGTCCCCGTACAGCTGAGCTGCTGCAGAGCAGAGGACTTAATACAGTTGGCGATCTTGTCAGCTATTATCCTTCGCGGTACGAAAAATATGTCAGCTTGTCCGCAGTGTCCGCAACGACAGGGAACGGAGAGTGCGCGGTCCTTCTCACGGTGATAGGAAGGGGAAGCACGATCAGGGCCGGAGGCAGGACTATAACTCATTTCAAGGCTGCGGATGCGACAGGAGACTGCAGGCTGACGTTTTTTAATATGCCCTACATGGTCAAAAATCTGCCGCCGGGCAGCCAGCGCGTTTTCATGGGGACTATGAAACTGACGCCGAGAGGACTGCGGTATATGGAACAGCCCAGGGTGTATTCCCTCGAGGATTACCACGATCTGGAGGGAACTCTTCAGCCGGTGTATCCTTTGTTTCAGGGCATGAAGAACAAACAGATCTC
>CACZXG010000180.1 GCA_902785055.1 uncultured Lachnospiraceae bacterium | reverse complement strand
TCTTTCAGGACGCACTTCTGTGTCTTTTGACAGGCAAGGCAGCCGATGCAGAACTTCAGATCCTTGCCCTTCAGGCTGATATGCTCCACTTCATGTCCGGCGTCTTTCGCACCGGCGATCAGCCTCTCTGTGAGGATATCGGAATTGCTCTTTGCCCGGAGACTGGTGGATATGACAAGTATTTTGCTCATTGCGGTTTTCTCCTTTTCCTGAGACAGTGTCTTACTGCAGGTACTTCCCGAAGAACTCCTGAAGTTTGTGAACCTCTACACGAATAAATTCGCGTGCTTCCATTGCCGCTTTAGGCGGCGGGACTGTATGACGGCGGATACGCCTGTAACTCAGGAAGCGCGGTAACGCGCATTTTTCTGCCGGTAACGGCAAAACTCCCGCGTATCAGGTAATCCGCGGCCATCTGCCTGCATTTATGCCGCCCCGGGCTTCCGGCACGAAACGCTCATTGCCTCGTGAAGCCTCAGGAGGTCTGCATAAACACATGAGGTTCTTCGCTTTACTGCAGGGACTTCTGCCTCCAGTAAAGACCTTGCCGTCTCCGGCAGGGGTTTTAATAATTCTCTGATATAGTATCTTGCTCCGATATTGTAAGATGCAGACAGGTCGCAGTTGTACTGTTTCCCCGAGTTGAACCGGCACAGGCTGTGGTTTTCCGGCGACCGCTCCACCTTTCCTGAACCGTCAAAAGCCAGTGCGCTGGTGTTCCAGGCGCAGACTGTGTAGCGTAAAATAAAAATACCTGAAATCGGAAACAAAAATCCCCATAATCAGAAAGGGATTTCCCCGAAATCAGAAAGGGACATGTTGTAGCAACTCAACCAATCTTATATCCTTTGTTTAAGCACGACCAAAAACAAAGGAGGAAAGGAAGATGCTGACCATGTCCCAAATCAATGATATCAGAGATCTAAGACGAATGGGATACAATATTTCAAAAATCTCATCCATTACCGGCAGGGATCGTAAGACGATCACCAAGTACCTCGGACAGGATGACTTCTCACCGGAGCCGCCTGTGGCGAAGAACAGAGTCTCCATCGTCACACCGTATATTAATATCATCACAGAGTGGCTCGAAGAAGACCAGAAGCACTGGTCCAAACAGCGCCACACTGCAAAGCGGATCTATGACCGGCTGACAGAAGAACACGGTTTTACCGGAAGTTACGATTCAGTTCAAAAGTTCGTCCAGAAGATCCGCAAAGACGTCCAGACGAAAGGTACGCAGGAACTGGTCTGGGAACCCGGATGCGCCCAGGTCGACTTCGGCGAGGCTGACTTCAACGAGGACACCGACTGCGTCCGGCGCAAGTACCTCACAGTCTCCTTCCCTTATAGCAATGATGGTTACAGCCAGGTGTTCTGCGGGGAGACAGCGGAGTGCGTCTGCCAGGGGCTGGTTGATATCTTCGACTACATCGGCGGCGTACCGAAGCTTCTTGTATTCGACAATGCGACCGGCGTCGGCCGAAGGGTCATGGATAAGATCCACGAGACCGAACTCTTTTCTCGCTTCCGCGCCCATTATGGCTTTCAGATCCGCTTCTGCAATCCGTACGCAGGCTATGAGAAGGGGAATGTCGAGAACAAGGTAGGCACGACCCGGCGCAACCTGTTCGTTCCGGTGCCGGCATACCATGACATCGAGGAGTTCAACCGCACCCTCCTTGATAAGCATGAGAAGAAGGCTGCCGAAGCCCACTACAAGAAAGGCACCGTGATCTCCGAGCTTTTCGAGGAAGACCGGAAGCATTTCCTGAGCCTTCCTCCGAAACAGTTCAACGTCTGCCGGTATGAGACTTACAAAGCCGACGGCTACGGGAAGATCTGCCTGGACGGCAGACATTTCTACTCCACCAGGCCGGAAAACCACAACCAGAAGGTCATGGTCGGGATCCGTGCTCACTACATCGACATCCTGGAACCCAACGGGGATCTTCTCGTCCGCCACAAGCGCCAGTATGGCGATATCCGGACGGATATCAGCGACTACAGCACCTCTCTTGAGATGCTCTCAAAGAACATCGGCGCCTGGGACAACAGCGGATTTCGTAAGGATGCACCGGAACTGATCCGGGAATACATTGACAGCCAGCCGCGCGCAGAACGGAAATCCTGTGTCCGCCTGCTCAGCGAGCTGACAAAGGAATACGGCTATGCTGCAGCTGTCAGAGCCCTGGAACTGGCCATCAAGGCTGGCAGCGTCAACAGATCCGACGCCGCGATCCTTGCCGCCCGCATCACCGGCTATGGTATCGATACTCCACCGGAACCGGGACCGTCACTTGCCATCTATGATCAGGTATTCCTTCCTTCGAAGGATAACGGAAAGGAGGCACTCGCATCATGATCACCGCCTCTGTCCGTACCGGACTGGAAGAAGGCATCCTTGCCTGCTGCAAGTCCCTGTTCCTGACATCAGCGATCCCTGAGCTTATCCGGCGGGACGGTACACCGAAGCAGATCGAATACCTTGCCTCTGCACTTCAGAGTGAAGTTGACCGCCGGGAGGAGAATAAGCGTGACCGCCTGGTCAAGAGGGCGCGTTTCCCTACCTATAAAACGTTCGAAAGCTACGAGTACCGCTGTGTCAAGCTGCCGCCGGCACTGTCCAGGGAAGAGCTGGAGGATGTCCGGTTCATAGAAGAGAAGAACAACCTTGTGCTCTATGGACCCGTCGGCATCGGAAAGACTCACATGGCTATCGCAGCGGGAGTAAGCGCGTGCATGAAGGGTTTCAAGGTGCGTTTCTATACCGTTACAGAGCTTGTGCTCAAACTGGCGGAAGCCAGGAAAAACGGCACCCTGGAGCGGCTCCGTAATGATCTGAACGGCCTGGACCTGCTGATCCTCGATGAGTGGGGCTATGTCCCGGTCGACCGTGACGGTTCCCAGCTCCTGTTCCGTGTGATTTCCGACAGTTACGAGAGCAAGAGCCTCCTGCTGACGACCAACTTGGAGTTTTCCAAGTGGGGCAGCATCTTTACAGATGACCAGATGGCCGCAGCAATGATCGACCGGCTTGTACATCACGGGCACCTGATCCTCTTTGAAGGACACAGCTACCGTATGGAGCATGCGCT
>CACZXG010000179.1 GCA_902785055.1 uncultured Lachnospiraceae bacterium | reverse complement strand
GATGTATATTTTTTCATATATGTCTCTGTCTATAGCCACCGTGCGACGCTTGTAGATATTCCCGAAGTCTACAGGAAGCAGGGAATTTTCCCCGCGACGGTCTACGAGGAATTCAAGGCGTACGAAGGCTACATGGACATGTCGAAGGTGTTCGTTGTCAATAGCCTGCACCAGTCCGATTTCCACCCGGCGAATATCCGCACGATGCTGTCGCTGGTGCGCAGGATCAAGAAGTTGGGCGTTGATGCGGTGAACATTACCTGGCCCCCGCGCCGCAACAAGATGCTCCTGTACCTGCTGCGGAAAAAGCTGGTGTTTACCCTGCACGACCCGTTCCCGCATTCTGCAAAGAACAATCGCGAGTTTGAATTTTGCCGCAAGCTGGCGTTCCGCTGGATTCCGAAAATCATCCTGCTGAACGATGCGCAGACGGAAAAGTTCTGCGAAACATACAAGTTCCCGCGGAATAGGCTTTTCCATGCCCGGCTCGGGAAATACGACTGCATCAACTACCTGTCCGAAAAATCTTCCAGCTCGGGGGGCTGCCTGACCAGAGCGGTGTGTCAGTAGAACCGTCCCTATGACACAACATACTTCTCCACATCGATCACTGCCGCGCCGCCAACTGCCTCAAAGGAAATCCCATCCGCCGACTGTCTCGTGTAGATCGTGTTTGACATCACCTGCTCCCCGTCATTGACAAAAATTTCCACCGAGAACCTGTCGATCATGAGCCTCAGCAGGATCTCACCGCCGCGATCACGCACGTGCGCCTTCCGCTCGGAGATGATGTAGTGCATAAATCCCGAATAGGTCCTGTCAAAATACAGCATGCTGTCCGCGGGATCATAAGTAATAGAGGTGTAGAACTCTTCATCCTCCGCCACCTTTATTGTGAATTTCTGATACAAATCGCCGCCTGCCGGCTTCACCCGCACTGTCAGATCAAGGCTTCGTCCCTCGACGCCGGTAAGCTGCGTGCGCTCCCTGACATGCACATTCTCAAAGAAAACCGGATCTTTCCGGTACGCTTCGATCTCCCGGATCGGCCTCTGGATCAGGAGTCCGTCCTTCTCAGAAAGCTCTCTGGGAATCGTGAGCTGTCCGAACCACTTAGCTCCCGGAGGCGTCCTGCGCATGGTCTCCGGCGTCTGCATCCAGGCGACCATCACTCTTCTGCCATCCGGAGTGACTGTACTCTGGGGCGCATAGAAATCAATACCGTAATCAATAGACCGAATTTCCTTGCGCGTAAAGGTGTGCGTCTCCCTGTCATAAATACCGGCCAAATAAGCAGCGTTGTTGCCGGCGTGGAACTCATTCCCTTTCGCGACCATCTTCATCGGCAGGATCGGAATAAAATCCGTATCTCCCAGCCGGAACAGGTCCGGGCACTCCCACATATACCCATAGTCACCACCGCCCTTATCGAGAGTCGATACATACTCCCAGCTGTAGAGGTCCGGACTCCGGAACAGGACGACGGCGCCGTCGTTCTCTTCAGTACTCGCGCCGATTATTGCATAATACATCCCCTCTTTGTCTTCAAACCAGATCTTGGGATCGCGGAAATCTTCCGCGCTGTATCCTTCCGGCAGCATATCCGGCGTCATGACCGGATTGTTCTCGTATTTGACATAGTTCATGCCGTCGCCAAAAGCCAGACACTGCGTCTGGCGGCAGGGAACCTCCTCCCCTCTCGCTTCTCCTGTCACCTCCACCCCGGTGTAGATGAGCAGATGCCTTCCGTCCGGCGCCGTCAGAGCGCTGCCCGAAAAGACGCCGAAGTTGTCGTACCAGGTGTCAGGCGCAAGCGCCGCCGGCAGTCTTTTCCAGTTCAGCATATCCTCTGAGACCAAATGCCCCCAGTGCATAGAATCCCAGTGCGTCGAATAAGGGTTGTACTGATAAAACAAATGATACTGCCCGTTATAATAGGAAAAGCCATTCGGGTCATTGAGCCATCCCACTGTCGGCGTGACATGAAAAACCGGTCTCTCCTCCTCAGTAATCCGGCTTCCATATTTTGCTTCATATTCTCTGGCCTTTTCCAAGCGGTTCTCTTCCATTTCATACTCCTTTCAGATATTCATAAGCGAGCTTGTACTTCTTCTCAATGCGGTCGTAGTCCTTCTGGCGGGGGTTCCTGATCCTTCGGATATCCATGTTGTGGGTCAGGTCCGCCAGTTTCACTTTTCTGGCGAGCGGGTTCTTCCCGATTTCCTTCACATAGTCCATATAAGGCACGCCGTTCGCGTGCGTCATGAGTGCCACGGCGTCCGCAATCTCGTCCCCGAAGATCTCCCGGATCTCCTCTACCGTGACATCCGTGTCCTCTACGGTGTCGTGCAGATAACCTACTATCTTCTCCTGAGGCGTATCCAGCATCGCCGCTACTGCCTCTGGATGTGAAAAATAGTCATTTCCGGCCTTGTCCACCTGTCCTTTGTGGGCAAGTTTTGAAATCAGTCTCGCAGCCGCAATCATTTCTTCTCCTGTCATGAAGCATCTCTCCTTTCTGCTGTCATACTTCCTTTTCAACGTTCTCTCCTGCCTGTACAGATTTATTATAACAAAAAAATCGTCCTTCATTCCCGCCTTACAAGGAAGAATGAAGGACGATTCCTCTCACTAATATTTTCTCATCTCATCCGGCTGCTCACAAGCACGGGCTGGTTCAACAACTGAAGTTTGTCCGGCGGAGTGCAAGCGCATTACTGCCTGCGCAGCTGGTTCAGTCTCCTCATCACGTCGTTTCCGCCTTTGCCAAAATATTCATAGATGCTCTGCGCGATGGTCTCGCCTGTCTCGATGTCCACCAGGATCGCTATTGCCGAGAGTGTTCCGTAATCCAGTCCGATTGAATATTTAGCCATTGTTGTAAACCCCTTTCCGCATCTTGATCGTCTGATGCAAAGCCCCTGTTATGATGTCACTGTAAATTGTTAAATGCTCTCTGCGTACTGTGCTGCCAGCCCCAAATCCCAGAGCAGCTGCAGCAGTGTATAGCGGTCGCGCACTTCCTTGGCGACTTCCACCGCCTCGCGCGCTCTCTGCTCGGAAACTCCCATATCCTCCGGGGCCACCGGTGCGTTCAGTGATCTCAGAAGAGCTATCATCTCCT
>CACZXG010000178.1 GCA_902785055.1 uncultured Lachnospiraceae bacterium | reverse complement strand
AAGACGGTTTTCAATCCCCTGCAGCCATCTTTGCAAAAGTAAGTGCGGGGGAAAGCTTGCAAAACTTACTTCTAGGCAGCCCTATCGGGGCCTGGAATTAAGTTTTTCAATTCAGCCGAATTCCCTTGCCTTTTCCCTGCATTACTGAAAAATGCGGATTCCGCAAAAATATCAGATCTCCGTGTTCACAGTCGCTTATCCCAAACAACAATTCCAGAACCTGCGCGGGCTTCATATCCCTGATTCCGTCCGGATCCGTGAATCCGCCCCCGCCGCCGTCGGTACGCCAGGTAAACCGCCCGGCTTGTTCCCCTTCAAAGGTAAAATAGACGTCCGGGTCACACAGACAGATCGGGTAGCGCTTATACCATGCCGGATAGTACTTTGCCATATACCGCTCCGCCAGGGTATATGCCTCGCAGCCTGCGTCCCTTCCGACGGCGCTGATCTGGACGCCGCCGCCCGGCTGCAGACGCCTGCTCTTCGACGGAGCGGAGTGGACGATGACAACACTGCCGTCGTCACAGGTCCCGAGGGAAATCCATACATGTCCGTCGGTGCTCATGACATCACCCGGCCTCATCTCATATCCATTCTTCCCGTCCGGCGCTTTGATATCCTGCGTCCATTCTCCAAGACCGCATTCAGAAAGCTTCTTTGCGATCCCGGCGGCGTCGCTCACATAGCCGGCCTCTCCTTCCTTTGTCTCCAGTGTGTTATAGAGGGTCCAGCCGACAAACCCGGCACAGTCAAGTCCGGCATAGTAATACTCGTTGTACCCGCCATACGGATAATAGCTGTGCTCCGGGTCTGCCTTTGCCGCATCCCCGTCCTTCTCCCTGTAGGTGAAGTTCTCATCCTGGCTCTCAAAGAATCTGACCCAGTCCGGGGATACGCCGAATGACCGGGCCTGAACAGCAGACCCGATGTCCTGCCAGTCCCATCCTCCGCCGTAGATATACAGCGTGGTCCCGACAGGCATGAGCGCTGTTTTCAGGAAGTTCGTCACCGTTCGCTCGCCTTCGGTCCCCTGAACCCGCGGCCGGTATTTCGGCAGCGTTTCCTCAATCTCCCGGACCGATGCAGCCGTGCCGTCTTCTATTGTCACGAAATAGCGGTATCCTTCTTTCAGCAGATTCTGGATCGGATAATCGCAGTTTCCCTCCGCATCCTTCGTCCCGCTGTCAATTCGCAGGACGATCTCCTCCGCGCCTGCCCCAAACCGATAAAGGAAGTTCTCCCTGTTCTCCCTGTTTGTCTTCTCTTTGCCGTAATCCTTCACGCCGAGATAGACGGCCTCCAGCCCTTCCTTCTTCCTGCTGCAATGCATATCCGGTTTTCCGATCTCCCGATCGCTCGTGCGGTACAGGATCATTTCACATCCCCGCCTTCCATGCCCGGTCCGCTCTGGTATTATAATCCGGAAGCGGCATCCTGCCAAGATACCGCTTCCGGTTTTTCGTACGATGGATCCCGCTTCTGTTTTCTGTTTAAGAACCAATACAATACGAATGAATTTGAAAGTGCTGATTATTCAGAAAAAAGAACTTGCAGCGGCGGTCGATTTCGGCTAAAATAAGATGCAATCGTATTTTAGCCGGAGGCGATCTTATGGCATATATCCACCGTACCCTTGAACAAAAGATTATGGATATCAGCAGGGACTATAGCTGCCTGCTCCTGATCGGCCCGCGGCAGGTGGGAAAGACCACGATGCTGGAGCACCTGATGAAAGGTTCTGCGCGTCGGAAAGTAACGCTGGACGATGCAGAGAACAGACGGCTTGCACAGTCTGATCCGGCGCTGTTTCTTGAGATGCACCCGGCGCCTGTGCTGATTGACGAAGTGCAGTATGCGCCTCAGCTGTTTTCTTACATCAAGATCAGCGTGGACAACGGTGCGGCACCGGGTTCTTACTGGCTGACGGGCTCTCAGGCATTTCAGCTGATGGAACTGGCGCAGGAGTCACTTGCCGGAAGAACTGCAATTGTCCATATGTCAGCCCTGTCCCAGTCTGAGTTGTACGGAGATGGGACAACAGAGCCTTTATCAATCAATCCGGAAAAACTGAATCATCGCAAAGAACATCTTTCCAGCTGCAATTCTGTGGAAATGTTTGAACGAATATGGAGCGGCGGGATGCCCGCTCACAGGAGCGGAAGGTATACAGACAGAGATGTTTTCTACAGCTCCTATATCCAGACATATATCAATCGGGATGTTTCGGATATGATTCCGGGGGTGGACAAACTGCTGTTTGCGGACTTCATCAGAGCAGCGGCCTGCCGTGTGGGCCAGCTGCTGAATACGCATGATATCGCACAGGATGTGGGCGTTTCGGATGACACAGCAAAGAGATGGCTGCAGGTTTTGGAAAAATCGGAAGTCATCTTCTACCTCCGTCCTTATTCGAACAACCTTCTGAAAAGAACGGTCAGGACGCCGAAGATGTACTTCTTTGATACGGGACTTGCTGCATACCTGACGAAATACTCAAGCCCGGAAATTCTTATGAACGGGGCGATCAACGGGGCGATCCTGGAGAATTACACGGTCGCTGAGATTCGGAAGACCTGGCTGAACAGCGCCAGGGAATGCCTGATGCACTATTACAGGGACAGGGACACCAACGAGATTGACATGGTAATTGAAGCGGATGGCGAGCTTCATCCGCTGGAGATCAGGAAAAGCACGAATCCGGGTACGGAACTGGCGTCTGCTTTTAAAGTACTGGATAAAGGATCTGTGCCGAGGGGAACCGGAGCGATTCTGTGCTTACGAGAGGAGATGTCTGCCATTGACAGGAACACATTCATTCTCCCAATCTGGATGATTTGAGACAATCCAAAAAAATAGTTGGTATTATATAAGGAATTCGGTAACCTGTCAGGTGATTTGCTTATGGTAGGCTCTAGCTGTGTGGGATACTGGAAAAACTTTGGGAAGATGAAGATTAGTTTCATGTTCATACAGATACGAGGCTAGTTCATCCAACTTACCGCGATTGTCCTTTAGAATGGTCAGTGCTTTTTACTGCTGCTTCCGTACCAATTCGACAACCTGTGCATCAATTTTGCTTTGCGTTTCAGCGGAGCAGGCCAGGGACGTATCACCACCAAGATACTGATTCGTA
>CACZXG010000177.1 GCA_902785055.1 uncultured Lachnospiraceae bacterium | reverse complement strand
GTGAGTACAATCTCGCGATGAAGAATAAAAGCCTCCGGCGGATCGCAGCCGCGCAAAGAAGAAGGTGCTTCGCACCCTGCGCGGCGCGGCAAGAACGCCAAGGCGTTCTTGAATGCCCGCCGCCTATAGAGGCCAGGTCATCTCACACTGAGATATAATATCAAGAACGCCGAAGCGTTCTTGAATAATTTGAAGTGTCCTGTGCCACTTCTGACAGTATCACTGTGCGTTCCCCTGAAGTTTCTTAATATCTTTCTCGCAGTGATAGAACAGGAGGAAGATTACGAACATTGCGCCTGCCATGATGGCCGGAACCCATCCGTACATGAACTTAATTGCTGTTGATACGGATTCGGGCTGCGGAAGCCCCTGTGCATCGAGCGCTGCGTCGAGACCTGCTCCTGCAAGGACCCATCCGAAAACTGCCTGGCCGAGACCAAGACCGATCTTCTGTGCTGCGGAAATACCTGCATTGCCCATACCGACTGTATCGATGCCGGTCTTCAGTCTTCCGTAAGTGACTGTATCTGCGACCATGCCCAGAGCCATGCCGCCGGAGAGACCAACGCCGAGTCCCTTCAGGACGTTGCTGCCGATCAGAAGAGCAGGTGCCGTAAAGAGCCCGGAGCCTACGAAGCCGAGTGCCATGACCAGCATACCGAAGGTGTAGATCTTTTCCTTGGAAATCTTTGTCATCAGGACCGGTGTCACGAACATGATGGCGAACTGAGCGATCGAGATCGCATTTGCAAGCATTCCGTACTGGCTCATATCATAGAGGACGTACTGGCTGAAGAATACCGTACCCATCGCGTAGAAAATGATGATTGCGAATACCACGAAGTTTCCGAGTGTCAGGAGCAGCCAGTATTTGTTGGAAAGAAGCGCCTTGACCGATTCCATGACGTTCTCGTTCTTTGTTTCCTTCTGTGCGGCGGTGTCTTCTTTTGCTCCGACCTTAACGCGCTCTTTTGTGTTGAATACGCAGAACAGGGTGACAACGACCATGAGTGCACAGTAGACGGCAAGCGTCAGTGTGAAAGATCTCTGGGTGTAAATCGTGTTCGGGTTCTCAGAAAACTTTGTGAGCAGGATGACAAATGTTGAGTTTACAAATACGTTGCCGAGCGTCTGGAAGATCTGCTGGATGTTGCCGAGAAGACCTCTCTCATAACCGTCCGCTGTTACAAGGCCGACCATGGAGTAGAACGGAACCAGCATGCCTGTCAGGCAGACAGCGTTCGTGATGTTGTACATAAGGAATACGTAGACGTATTTGATCATGTCCGGGAAATTCTTCGGGACAAAGAACAGGAGCATTGTGGATACTGCAAACGGGATGCACATTCTCAGAAGCCATACTCTTGCTTTTCCCATCTTCGTATCTGTCTTATCAACGATACGTCCCATGATCAGGTCCGAGATTCCGTCAAATACCTTTGAGACTGCGAGGATCGTTGCGATGATTCCGGCGTTCAGGCCGACCGCCGATGTGAAGAAGATCGTCATGAAGGATCCGATGATACCGTTGATCATGTTAAATGCAAATCCACCGGAACCGTAGGCAAGTCGTTCTCCCCAACCGAGAGCTGCATTGGGATCGTCATGTTTTGTTGTAAACATATTTTACTCCTTTCATACCCTTTTCAATACAGGCGCTTGAGAAACTCTGTACGTGATCTTTTGATCTGTCTGATCTTTTAATCTGTGTGATCTGTTCTCTTTGATTCTGTCTATACAATACCCTCTTTCCGGCACTGCTGATATTTTTATTTTGCTCTTATTGTCCTTATTTTGCTATCTTTTGAATCATGAACTCTTTTGTTTTCCGGCCTGTGCGGGCAGCTGCTCGCTGCAGCTGCAGAGGACTGCTGTTCCTTTACAAAAAGAGACAGCTGCACGTCAGATCCGATCCTATGATGTCTGTATTTCCATATCAGATGATCTGAGCATGCAGCTGCCATGCACTTTATTCTTCATCGAGCAATACTCGTGATTATAATCGTGAGATGCGCGCGCAAAGTGAAATCAGGTTTCGCGGAAGGCGCTGACGCGCCGCGCACGTCGCGGCAAGAACGCCCTTGCGTTCCTGATCAGGATTCGTAGAACCTCATATCTCCCCAGATTTCCATCAGATGACGTCGGTCAAGACGCTCTGTCCGGGTATCCCTGTCGAAGATCCTGACCGGAGAATCAGCGCCTGTAAAGCGATCCCACTCGTCACCGGGCTGTCCTTCCTTCGCGAAGCGGACCCAGGTGCCGTGCATTTCCTCTGAGATTTTGTCGAATACTTCCTCCGGCTCCCCGTCGAACACAAAATGAGCAAACGGGTGATCCCTCTTCACGAACACAGCCGGAAGCTCAAAAGCGTGGGAAGCTTTCCAGCCGGTCGCAATACCGGACTTTGTGACCAGCTCATAGCGGTACATCCACACGTCGTCTGTGAACTGCTTCTGAGCAGTCGCCACTTTGACAGCAGGCATCTCAAATGCATAATCCGTCGCGAACCGGATAAAAGGATCTCCTCCGATCTGCCGCACATCGCCTGTAAGAGGCGGAATGGAGGAAGCCATAGACTTCGCCGAATCCCTGAACAACGTGAAGGAGTCGTGCGAAGACGGATGATAAAAGCCCACGATCTGCGGAAGAGCGTCCGCATGACCGTTCTTCTCCATCATCTGTGTGATCATCGTCCAGCTGTTCGGAAATCCCGTGTTCTCGGGGTGTACGAACATCGTTCCCTCGTGCATATTACTTCCGATGATGAGGCGGACACCGTCCGCGCTGCCGCTGCGGATCGCATCGATCGGGCGTACCGGCATAAGATCATCCTGAATCGGGCCGGGAAGGAACATGCCCGGATTTCTATACTGCTGTCTCGCCGCCATGTACTCATTGCCGACAAGGAACAGTCTGGGATCCTCGATGCGGAGCCTCGGCAGATCCTTTTCCGTCCAGTTCATGCCTTCTAAGAACAGGTCGATATTCTCGCGGGCGGCCTGATGTGTCATCACGCAGTTCGGAAGCCCGCTCTGTGCAATCGCCTGTGTAAAAGTGCCTTTCACACCCGGGCACGCAAGCATATTGATGACCGATGCGCCGCCGGCCGACTCGCCGAAGATCGTGACGCGGGAGAGATCTCCGCCAAAAGCCTCAATATTCTCATGGATCCAGTTCATGGCCATGATC
>CACZXG010000176.1 GCA_902785055.1 uncultured Lachnospiraceae bacterium | reverse complement strand
CGATCCTCGTTCTCGAACTCCGCCTCGCGGCCGCCGTTGTCCCGGGTGTACTCTTCCGGAAGTTTCCTCAGAAGCTTTCTCTCCGTCTCCTCCGGAAGGATCCGCTCAGAACTAAACCCTTTATTCCGGTAGATGTGGGCAAACATTTGCAGCGAATACAAGTCGATCACACCGGGAAATACCTTGTGGACCTCCTCCGCATCCTGCTCCGGACTGATAGGATGTATTCGTCCTGTCCTGATCAGGATCATCAGTATGTCCGGCTCCAGCCCCGTCTCGTTTTTCAAAACTATCGGCACCTTGCTGCCTCCAGAGTATCTGACTTCGAAAACAGATTTCCATTCTGCCCCGTAAAAGCGGTCAGTAAATCCCCGGATCACTTTGAGCTGCGGCCGGCATACGCTCAGAAGAACCCCTTCGCGGGACCCTTCCAGACGGTATCCCAGGTCGGCGCCTTCCTTAAGAGGATCCTCCGAGCCCGCGGTAAATCCGCAGAGTTCGGCGTGCTTGCCCATGTTGTAACTGTCATCGAGCAATTTTTTGCCGCATTTTCCGCAGTAGCACGCGCCTGTGCGCGCGGATCTGATCACAAAGTTCCTGCTCCTAACGTTACTCTCTGTCCTCGTATCCTGACCCCCTTTCTTCAGCGGGCGGTGAGCCCCTCAATACACGTCACATAGCATGCGAAATCTCCGATCTTTTTCCGGTGCTCTTCCTCATCTCCCAGCTCATCACGCCAGGATGCGTCCTCTCCCTTGGACGCGAGATAGCGGGCGAGAATATTGAGGTGGAAGATCACCTTGTCGTGGCAGGCCGTACGGTTTGCGTCCGTATCCATCTTCTCCTCCCGCGACAGGAGATTCCATCCGGCCCGCACGCCGGCATATTTGGCGGCGGCCTTCAGATAATCGCCCAAAATCTCCATATCATCCTCGTTTTCCGGATCAATGCAGCTGCAGATCCTTGCGTGGATCTCAGCAGCCTTCTCCATTGTGATCGAATCCCTCTCTGCCAGATAATTTTCGTAAGTATACATTACCACTCATCCCTCCTTTTTTAATTCAACCAACAGTTTATCTCAGGGTATCCCTTCTGAGACAAATGATGCACACGCGTGCGGAAAGGCAGATGCTGCCTCTCAGGCAGCCCACACGCGGCACAGAGGCTCGCTCTGCGGGTCTAAATAAAGAGACGCAAAACGAGCCTTTGTACTTCTGCAATATACGTTACTTTTTCTCCTCTTTTTTCTTCTCCTCCTGCTCCTGCTGCACGTGATAGAAGCTCTTTCCTTCCATTTGTTCGACCAGCTGATCATATTCTGTCAGCTCTTCGTTCCAGTCGCTGTAAGCGCCGTCCTGCCTGTGATCTGTGAGATCGCCTTTTTCCTCAATGTACTCCCCGAAAAAGCCGGAGATCTTGATCGCGCCGTCAAGATTCAAATGGTCACCCTTGTCGCTGAAATCTCCTTCCAGCTTGATCCCCAGTTCCTCAGTCCTGCTGTTGAAGTCGATATACTCGATCCCGTCTTCTGCGGCCAGCTCTTCGACCGATCTCACTCTCTCCCGGTTGTAGTTTACCGGCGAAGGCAGGCTGTACAGAACGATCCGGATTCCTCTATTATCGCAGTATTTCCGGATCCTTTCAAACCACAGACGGTTGAAATCCGGAATCTTCGTTCTGTCATCAGGCTTCAATTCCTGATTCATATAGTCGTAGTCCGGTTTATATCTTCTGGCAATGCGGTTGACCAGATATCCCTTGTGATAGATCCGGACTCCCCTGCCTTCTATCAATGTTTTCCAAAGGCTGTGGTACTTGAGGAAGGCGAACCTGTAATAGAGAGGCTGCGACAGGCAGATCTGCAGATCCTGGTTTTCTTTGAGCCGGAACAGCGGCAGAGCCTCCATCAGCAGGTACTTGGGATGCTGGTCCTCACAGGCCGTAAGGACTGCGTAGTACGCCTCCGCCATGAGGATCCCGTCCGCTCCGATATTAAAGGAGGTGTATCCTTTCTGCCTCCACAGTTCCATCGGCGTGAGCGCCGATTCACTAAGGCTGTCCCCAATGTTCAAAATATCGATCGAATCCGGTCTCTGCTCCATCATCTGGGTGATCCTGGCATTTCTGTCCTGGATCCGCATGTCATCGAACCACTTTGTCGGATTCACTGCTGCTGAAAATCCGCTCAGCAAAATCATAAAAATAACGCCGAACAAGATTCCCTTGGCAGCACCTTGTCTCTTGATGTCTGTCATTTACGTCCTTCCCTAGTTCAAGGCTCGCAGAGCGAGCCGCTGCGCCGCGTGCGGGCTGCCTGTAAGGCAGTAACTTCCTTGCCGCACGCATGTGCATCGTTATTTTTTATCAAGACTGTATGATTTCAAAAATTTGTGATGTCCGTCCTTGTACTCATACACCCGGATCTCACAGTTCTTCGCGCGCGTCCAGCGAAGGCCGTCCGGCGCTTCGTCCAGATATCCGCACAGCGCCCGCATGATCCCGCCGTGGCAGGCGACCAGCACGTTCTCATATTCATTTTCGTGCGTCTCCAGTTCCTGCAGGAAAGACGCTGCGCGCTTTTTCATAGAGTGGATGGTCTCCACCGTTCCCGGCGCAGGAAAATACTTCGGGAACATCCAATAGGCCGTCATCGGAAGCCCCATCAGATAATACTTGCTCTTCTCATATCTGCCGAAATCGGTCTCGATCAGGCGGTCATCCACAATGACCTCATTGATGTCGACATCACCTATGATAGCCCCTGTTAATTTTGCGCGCTTAAGCGGACTTGAATATACCGCGTCAAAATGGACGTCCCCGATATTCTTACGGGACTGCTTCGCCTGCGCGACGCCCCTTTTGTTGAGAGGCGCGTCCGTTCGTCCCTGCATTCTCAGCGCGTGATTCAGATCTGTCTGCCCGTGGCGGGCTACCCATATTATCATAGTGTTCGTTCCTTCCGTTTTCTGTGATTCTTCAAAGTCGATGTTATAATTATACAACGGAGAGGCCGCAAATATATACTAATCTTTACATCTGCTGTCCAACTGCCGGTCACAATAACAAAGATGAAGACAAAGCCATATACAAAATAGCACTTGACTTTGTCTTCCATATTAGGTAATATAATTCTTGCTTATTTCGAGGCGTGGCTCAGTTTGGTAGAGCGCTGCGTTCGGGACGCAGAGGTCGTGGGTTCGAATCCCGTCGCCTCGATTCTTGGCAGGGGCAACCGAAA
>CACZXG010000175.1 GCA_902785055.1 uncultured Lachnospiraceae bacterium | reverse complement strand
ACGCCTGCGGAGGAGACCTGGGGCGGAAAGATCACCATGTGCCGGGAAGGACTGTTCCGGGAGCTTTCGCCGGACGCGGTCTTTGAGGCGCATCTGTCGGGGCAGCCGGAGCACTGCTT
Source organism: uncultured Lachnospiraceae bacterium (assembly GCA_902785055.1). Classification (GTDB taxonomy): domain Bacteria; phylum Bacillota; class Clostridia; order Lachnospirales; family Lachnospiraceae; genus CAG-791. Next base: position 3,150 of record CACZXG010000175.1, on the reverse strand, counting down.
CGCGAATTGTCTGCTGGCGCTGACGAATATCCGCTACACCTTCCGCGGAAAGGCCAGCCACGCCTCCGCCCACCCGGAGAACGGGATCAACGCGCTGGATGCGCTGAATCTGACCTTTGCGGGGATCGCCTGCCTCAGGCAGCATGTGCTGCCGGGCACCAAGCTGCACGGAAAGATCGTGGAGGGTGGCCTGGCCTGCAACATCATCCCCGACACCGGAGTGATGGATTACTATGTGCGGGCGCCGAAAAAGGATTATCTCGAGAAAGTGATCGAACGGGTGAACGACTGCGCCCGGGGCGCGGCCCTGATGACTGGATGCCGTGTGGAGATCAGGCGGGACGAAAATACGTTTTACGATATGCAGAATAATACGCCGCTGAACGCCAGGGCAGAAGAGCACCTGAGGGCGCTGGCGGAAGCTGACAGAGAAGCCGCAGCCGCGGAGGGGAGAGACTTTGCAATGTCCGGAGAGATCCGGGAGGACGACCTGTTTACCGCACCCTCCGGCGATATCGGCAACGTCAGCTATGAAGCGCCGTCATTTTACGGTGTGTTCAGCACCGCGCCCGTGAGCGGCGGGGCGGATATTCACGATCGGGAGTACCTTGCGGTGACGGATTCGGAGTATGCGCATCATCTTCTGAAGCTTGCCGCAGGCGTGATGGCCTCCACCGGACTGGACATTCTCACCGACGCCGATTTCAGAGCGCAGTGCCGCGAAGCTTTCCTGAAGCAGACCTCCTGATTTTTGGACATTCCCCCCCTGATTGTCCATTGAAACACCGGTCTTTGACACCTTAAAGAGAAAATAGAGCCAGAAAATCGCGTGGCTGCGCGGTTTTCTGGCTCTCTTCAATGTTTGCCGATATGCGTAGTATGTCCTCTTTCCGGTCTTCCGGATACTTTTTTCAGCCGTGGATATACGGCGTATTTCCCCTTGCTTCTTCTTGTTTACCTTTCTGCCCTGGCGTATCCCGGCTGTCAAGGCTGCGAAGCACCGCCCTGCGGCTGCGGCCTTGACAGCCGGGAGCCGCCAGGGCGTTTTATAGTCAAGAAGAAGCAAGGGGTAGTTTACCCTTTGGGTTCTTTATGACTTTTTGTATTCTTGCAAATATTTCTCATCTTTGCTATCGGTATGATCTCCGTGTCGGTTCTGAAACCTGCTGCTTTGTGCAGCTCGTCGGTAAGCGCGTTCCTGTCATAGGAAGGGATATAGCCATAACCTTCCAGCCTGGTCATGTTCATTTCCCGGAGCTGGTCTGTGATCTGTGCCACTGTAAATTCTTTCCCGAGGCTTTTCTCAAGATATCTGTACACGATCAGGGCAACGAAACAGGTCATGAAGTGGGCCCTGATCCGTACTTCCCGGCTCAGGTAGGCGGGACGGGCCCTGAATTCATGCTTCATGATGCGGAAGCACTCCTCGATCTGCCATCTCCTCTGATTGATGTTTACAATAGCTTCCGCCTCATCTTCCAGGTCGGTGCAGACCGCGTAGAACCCGTCATAAGCAGCCTCTGCGGAGATCTTTTCTTCGTCCAGGGAATAATAAGTTTTTTCCGCGATCTCACCGTCGGGGGTGCATTTCTGTTCTTTGATGAAGCGTTTCGGATCCGTGGGATGGTTCTTATTAAGGGTGGAAGGATTACTGATCTTCCCTTTTGCCCTTTCCACCTGTCTCTCCCTGAGGGCCCGGAGGTAATCCCTGTATTTCAGGGAATAGGTCACGATCATCCTCTGTTCCAGACCGTTTTCTTTGAACCAGCGCTCCTTGTAAAGAACAGTATCCCTGTCGAGCTCCTCATCCAGGTCGCTGATACTGCACTTTTTCCGGGAAGGATCCCCGCGGCGGTACCATCCGTCCGGGTCCAGGCACCATTCCCTCTGGAACTGTTTAAGCTTCTTAATGGACTGGACCGTAATGAATGCCCTGCCATCCCGGCTGTTCAGGACCCGGTTGTCCAGGGAAGAGAGGCCGGAATCGGTGCAGACAATGAATTCGGATAAAGAGAAATCCTCAAAGAGCTTCTTTTCCAGGGGCGACAGTGTGACCTGTTCGTTGGTGCTGCCGGGGTTTATGCAGAAAGCAAGGGGGATCCCTTCCCCGTCCATGAAGAGTCCCATTTCCACGATGGGGTTCGGGCGGTTTTCCTTGCTGTGGCCGTACTGGCGGAGGCCGTTGTCAGGATCTTCCTGTTCGATCTCAAAGTAGAAGTTGGTGCAGTCATAGTAAATGACCCCGGTCCGGCGCTTTGAGAGGCGGAGGGAATTCTTATAGAGGGCGGACTGGATATAATCCATCTCATCCCCGAGGACGGAGAGGGCGCGGTAGACCTGGTGGAGTTCGAAGTCCGGCTGTTCGATGAACTTTCTGGAATCTTCAAAAGAACTGCGCTTCGACCCGGGGAAGAGGATGCGGGTATAGACCAGCCTTGAAAGGATGGAGGTCAGGTTGTACTCAAAGGAGTGCTTCCTTTTGATGGCGGTGCAGACCTTATCCAGGCCGAGCTGGTAGAAGACCTGCTGGAGGAACAGGTAGCCTGCATTAAAGGAGCGCTGCTCATCCGCGGGGATCGCGGCGGCCGGGGAGAAGGTGACCATGACTTTTGCCTTTTCCTCGGCCTCTTTCCTGTTGAGCTCGTCAATGTAGGCCCTGGCCCACTGCTCAGCATCTTCGACACCGTACTTTTCCCGGATCTGGGAGTCTGTCCCAAGCTTTTCGACCATCACGGTCGTATTTTTGCCATTTTTGTAGCCTGTTTTATAGACATAGTAAGAGATCGCGTTTTTAGATTTTGAGTACCCCAGTCTCATAGTCTGCCCCTCCTTGTGCTCATTATATTGTAGCACAACTTGGGACAACTTGGAATAGCAAACTTAAAATTTGACAAAAAAATATGTCAACCATGCGGGTTGACAGGCTTTTTAAAGTGATTCAGGTGTCAAAGAACCGGAACGCCGTCCGGATCTTTTTGAAAAAGCGGAACTCACGAAGGAAGACCGGAAATTTCTGAAGAAGCTCCGCGAAGCCCGGGAAGATCAGGGCTGAAGCGTTTATCTCAGTTGAGGCTTCTCCCACTGAGATAAAAACCGCTTGCATTTCCTGCAGCGCTGTGTTAAATTAGATAGGCTGTTAAAAAAGAGATG
>CACZXG010000174.1 GCA_902785055.1 uncultured Lachnospiraceae bacterium | reverse complement strand
AGAGAAAGTATATCAGAGATGGTAAAAGAATACCCCGGAGAACCCGGGAGAAAGGAAAAATCCAATCACCATCACCGATGATTGGATTATACGTGACAAGAGATGAGTTACAGATTTTGCTTTGGCGCTTCAGGATCAGGCAAGAGCCGGCTTCTGCACAATATGATACTGGAACATGCACAGAATGCGCTGAACGGGCGGGATCGATCCGGCAGCAACTATGTGATCATTGTCCCTGATCAGTATTCGATGCAGACCCAGAAGGAGATCGTTTCGGAATCCCCTCAGAAAGGGATCCTCAATATCGATGTTCTGAGTTTTGGCAGACTCACACACAAAATCTTTGAGGAGACAGGAGTCTCTCACAGAGCTGTTCTCGATGACATGGGCAAGACCCTTCTTCTGCGCAGGGTTGCGGGACAGTGCGAGCCGGAACTGAAGATCCTTAAAAGGAGCATCCACTACCCCGGAATGATCTCGGAAGTCAAATCCGTGATCTCCGAATTCATGCAGTATGGGATCGGAGGCCGTGAGATTGAAATGATGCAGCAGTATGCCGGGAGCAGAGGGCAGGGCGCTCTTGACGCGCGGCTGCGCGACCTGCAGACTCTTTACACCGCTTTTAATGAGGCCAAAAGGGACCGGTTTATCACCAATGAGGAGATGCTGGATCTTCTGGCAGAGGCGATCCCTGCCTCCGAATGGGTCAGCAGCAGCACCTTTGTGCTGGACGGATTTACCGGTTTTACGCCGGTCCAATACAGGGTGATCACAGCTTTGATCCGTTACAGCAGGGATGTGATCATATCTCTTTCTCTGGGAAGGGATGACGGTCCATCCATAGAAAAAGTCTGCCTCAGCAAAAATCCGGGAAGAGAAGACGCTCTTTTCTACCTGACCAGAAAGACTGTCTGTGATCTTGAAAAACTGGCTTTGGTGCAGGGACTTGTGAGGGGAAAGGACCTTTATGTTTCTGATCCGGATGATATACCGGCGCGTTTTCGAAATAATCCGGTGCTTGCACACCTCGAACATAATATATTCCGGTATCCGGCTCTTCCGTATGAAAAAGAGACCGGCGGTAAGATCCGGATCTTTGAGACAGATACGCCCGAAGAAGAAGTCAGGCAGATCTGTATAGAAATCAGGAAGCTTGTGCTCACCGAAGGCTATCAATACAGAGACATTTCTGTTGTATGCGGTGACCTTGACATCTGCGGTGCAGCTTTTGAGAAGCACGCTCCCCGCTACGATATACCCGTTTATGTGGACAGGACCAGTTCCGCAGGTCTGAGCCCTCTGACGGAAGCGATCCGAAGCGTTCTCGGTATCAGAGCGGAGGGATATTCTTATAACAGCATTTTCCGTTACCTGAGGAGCGGCATGAGCAGTCTCACCAGGGAAGAGACCGATATTCTTGAGAATTATTGTCTTGAGCACGGGATCAAAGGCCGGAAAAAGTGGAGCCTTCCTTTCGACGCACAGACAGAGCCTCTCAGAGTGCGTTTTCTTAAAGAGATCGAACCCGCTGCGGGGAGCATAACGGATGACAGGATCCCTCCGCGCACTGCCGCTGAGAGAACAAGGCAGCTCTATGATTTTATGGTGAGTCTCTCCATGGAAGAGAAAATGGAGGAGTGGAGCAGCAGATTTGACGCTGAGGGAGATTTCGTAAGAGGAAAGCAGTTCAGTCAGCTCTACCGCAGTGTGATCGATCTTCTTGAACAGATCCATGATCTTCTCGGCGATGAGCTTATATCCAATAAGGACTATCTGGAACTGTTGGAAGCAGGATTTGAAGAGATCAGGCTCGGCACCCTTCCCCAGGAGACAGACAGGCTGCTCGTGGGTGATATCGAGAGGACAAGGGTATCCCAGTGCCGCATTCTGTTCTTTACCGGAGTCAATGACGGGAATATCCCAAGAGGAACATCCCGGGGCGGGCTTCTCTCTGACCTTGACAGGGAATTTCTGCGCTCTTCGGGGGCGGAACTGTCCCCGACACCCCGTCAGCAGATGTATATGCAAAGGCTCTATCTTTACATGAACATGACAAAGCCGACGGATGCCCTCTATCTCTCTTTTGCCAGGACGACGCCTGAAGGCGGGTCTCTGCATCCCTCCTACCTGATCCCGATGGTCAGAAAACTCTTTCCCGAGGCAGCCGTGGAACATCCCCAGCTGAAGCCGGCAGCGGAACAGCTTACCGGAGTAAGAGACAGTACCGCATGGCTTTCCGGAGCTCTCCGCGATTACGCCCAGGGCAAGATCCCTGAAAACACACCGGATGAAGACGCTGTCAAGACGACATACGGCTTATTAATGCGCACGGGAAGCGCAGAAGACAGGAGGGCACTGGAAAGTCTCAAGGGAGCCGCTTTCAAGAGGTATGATCCGGTCATGATCAGTCCCGAGACAGCGCAGGCCCTGTACGGGCGTTCCATCATGGGCGGGATCACCAGAATGGAGACGGCCGCTCAGTGCTCCCTCAGGCATTTCCTTCAGTACGGCCTGGGACTGAGAGAACGCAAAGAATTTGCGGTGGAGTCACTCGATACAGGATCGATCCTTCACATAAGTCTTGATGCATTCAGCCGCAAGCTCATGAAAAAGGGGCTGTCCTGGAATGATTTTACGAAGGAGGAAGGAGAGGAACTTACGGCAGAGGCTCTTAGTGAAACAGCCGCAGCCTATCATGATCTTCTTATGTACTCCACAAAGAGAAGCGAGTCATGGCTTTCCAGAATGCAGACGATCCTTGCCCGCAGCGCGGATACGCTCCAGTACCAGCTTCAAAAGGGAGACTTTGTCCCTGAGGGGTATGAATTCGGATTCGGTCCCGGCGGGGAGGCGGATCTGATCACCTTTCCTCTGAGCGGAGGCCGCTCCCTGAAATTGACAGGAAGGATCGACAGACTTGACCTGTGCAGAGAGGACGGCAGTGTCTTTGTCAAAATACTGGATTATAAATCAGGTTCTCTGGACCTTGACGAAGACCTGATGAAACGCGGGATCCAGCTGCAGCTACTTATGTATATGAACGCTGCAATGGATTTTCTGTCCGCGAAAAATCCCGGAGCGGAGATCATCCCCTCCGCTATGCTGTATTACAGGATCACTGATCCGGTGATCGACGGCAATAGTAAAAGCGGAGAGGACAGCCTCAAACTGATCAGGGAATCCCTCAGGCCCACCGGGATGATAAACTCGGATCCCGTCTCCTACAGACACCTGGACAGGCACGTCAGCGGAAAGAGCGACGTCATACCCTTAAAGCTGAAGAAGGACGGCGAGCC
>CACZXG010000173.1 GCA_902785055.1 uncultured Lachnospiraceae bacterium | reverse complement strand
GACAATATCAATATGGATATCATTCTGGGACTTCCCGGGGAGACCAAAGAGGACGTGCAGTATACGATCGACCGGATAAAGGAACTGGGACCGGATGACCTCACGGTGCATTCTCTTGCGATCAAGCGCGCTTCAAAGCTGCAGAAATGGATCGAGAAAAACGGATTCTCATCGATCAACAACACGGACGAGAGCATGAAGATCGCCGCTAAGGGAGCGGCGGACATGGGGATGAGCCCCTATTATCTCTACAGGCAGAAGAATATGTCCGGTAATTTTGAAAATGTGGGCTATGCCAGGGAAGGCAAAGCCGGAATCTACAATATCCTCATAATGGAGGAAAAGCAGTCCATTCTGGCCCTGGGCGCAGGCAGTATTTCCAAAGGTGTTTTTCCGGGCGGAAGGATCGAGAGATGCGATGACGCCAAGGAAGCGGCGATCTATATCGATCACATAGACGAGATGATCGAAAGAAAAAGAAAACTCTTCGGAGAACAAAACAGTCTTGCAAACCAAGGTGAAATTGTGTTATAGTACCCGAAGTTTGTCGATATTATTCGATATTATTTGACAAAATTATCGATATTACAGAGAATTGCGAGACGATTCCCGACAGACTAATAAAACGATGCATAAGAGGTAGAAATGGCAGCAGCACGCAAGCGCAAACACAATCTGGTAATTGTGGAGTCCCCGGCAAAGGTCAAGACCATCAAGAAGTTCCTTGGGAGCAACTATGATGTGGCGGCAAGCTACGGGCATGTCAGGGATCTTCCCAAGAGCAGGATGGGTATTGATGTCGATCACGATTACGAGCCAAAATATATAACGATCCGGGGCAAGGGAGAACTTCTTGCCGAGCTCAGGAAAAAGGTGAAAAAAGCCGACCGCATATATCTGGCGACGGACCCTGACCGGGAAGGAGAAGCGATCTCCTGGCATCTTGTCGCAGCGCTCAGGCTCGACGAGATGAAGGACAAGGAGGTCTACAGGATCACCTTCAACGAGATCACCAAAAAGGCGGTCACGGAATCCCTGAAAAATCCCAGGAGCATCGATATCAACCTTGTGGACGCGCAGCAGACCAGAAGGATCCTGGACAGAGTCGTGGGATATAAGATCTCACCGCTTCTGTGGGCCAAGGTCAAGAGAGGCCTGTCGGCGGGAAGAGTTCAGTCGGTAGCCCTCAGGATGATAGGGGACAGAGAGGAAGAGATTAACGCGTTTATTCCTCAGGAGTACTGGACGCTGGATGCTCTGCTCACCGCGGACGGCGCTTCAGAGCCTTTCACAGTTCACTACTACGGCAGGACGTCGCAGGACGCAAAGGCCGTGAAGCAGGAACTGGAGGACGAGGCTCAGGTAAAAGAGATCACAGAGGCGCTGAGGGAAGCGCGTTTTGAAGTCGTCGAAGTGAAGAAATCAGAGCGCAGCAGAAAATCGCCGCTGCCCTTTACCACATCGACGCTGCAGCAGGAGGCGAGCCGTTCGCTGAATTTCTCCACCCAGAAAACAATGAGGGTTGCACAGCAGCTCTACGAGGGCGTTGAGATCAAGGGGAGCGGAACAGTCGCGCTGATCACCTATCTCAGAACGGACAGCACACGTGTCTCTGACGAAGCCCAGGCCATGGCATCGGATTACATCGCAGAGCACTATGGCGAGAAGTACCTTCTCGAGAGAGAGAAGAACGGAAAGAACGAAGGCAAGATCCAGGACGCACACGAAGCTATTCGTCCCACGGATCTGGAGAATCTTCCTTCTGCCATTAAGGATTCGCTCTCGAGAGACCAGTACCGTCTGTATAATCTGATCTGGAAGAGATTTCTTGCCAGCCGCATGAGCGCTGCCAGATACGAGAACACCCAGGTCAGGATCGCGGCGGATCAGAGTTATATTTTCACAGCTTCCACATCGAGACTTCTCTTTGACGGCTATCAGTGCGTATATAACCAGGAGGAGAATGAGGACAAGGGCGAGAAACTGTCAGTCGATCTCAGCAGGGAGAGCGTGCTCTCGCTTGAGAGATTCGACCCCAGACAGCATTTCACGCAGCCTGCGCCGCATTATACGGAGGCTTCTCTTGTAAAGGCACTGGAGGAGCAGGGAATAGGACGTCCCAGTACCTATGCGCCGACGATCACAACGATCCTTGCAAGACACTATATTGTCAAAGAGGACAAAAATCTTTACATGACAGAACTCGGCGAAGTCGTCAATTCCATGATGAAGCGTGCATTTCCTTCTATCGTGGATCCCGCCTTTACGGCTCAGCTCGAGGGGCTTCTTGACGGAGTCGCGGAGGGAAGTGTGAAGTGGAAGACGGTCATAGAGAACTTTTACCCGGATCTCGATGAAGCAGTAAGCCAGGCAGAACTGGACCTGGAAAAAGTAAAGATCGCGGACGAGGAGACCGACGAGGTCTGTGAGAACTGCGGAAGACATATGGTGATCAAATACGGTCCCCACGGAAAATTCCTCGCCTGCCCCGGATTTCCGGAGTGCCACAATACCAAGCCTTATTACGAAAAGATCGGTGTGGCCTGTCCGAAATGCGGAAAAGATATCGTAGTCAGAAAGACCAAGAAGGGCCGTAAATACTACGGATGCATGGGAAATCCCGAATGTGACTTTATGAGCTGGCAGAAGCCGTCGGACAAAAAGTGTCCCAGGTGCGGCGGAATGATGGTTGAGAAGGGAAACAAACTGGTCTGTGAAGACAGAGAATGCGGCTATATGGAGAACAGGCCCGAAGAGTGATCACAACCGTGAGGTATGATTATAGATTCAGAATATGGAAAGGCCAGGTGGAGAATTGAACAGATCGGCTATGATCGGAAATGTTAAACTGCTTGATAATACAAGAAAGATTGAGAGACTGCTGCACAACAATGACACGGGAAAGGTCGTGTTTAATGATATCTGCAGAGTGATGAGCGATGTTCTTGAATCCAATATTCTCGTGATCAGCAAGAAGGGAAAAGTGCTCGGATTCGGCGAATTCGGCGGGATCCCTGCGCTGAGTGAACTTATCACGGATCAGGTGGGAACCTTTATCGATCCTTCCCTCAATGAGAGATTCCTCGGGGTTTTGTCCACAAACGAGAATGTGAACCTCGGGACTCTGGGGTTTGTAAGAGAAGAGGACTGTGACAATACCGGCATCATCGCACCTATAGAGATTGCCGGAGAGAGACTCGGTACAGTCTTTATCTATAAAAACAACGAAGGTTTCGATATTGACGATATCATTCTCTGTGAATACGGCACGACGGTGGTGGGACTTGAGATGCTCAGAGCTGTCAC
>CACZXG010000172.1 GCA_902785055.1 uncultured Lachnospiraceae bacterium | reverse complement strand
TTCTTCCTGGCGTTCATATCGGCGACGGAGCAATCATTGGAGCAAACAGCATTGTCGGAAGTGATGTCGATCCTTATACTATCGTTGTTGGAAATCCTGCAAAACCCTTGAGGAAACGCTTTGATGATGATCTTATCGGATTGCTGCTCAAATTCAAGTGGTGGGATAAAAGCATTGAAGAAATAAACAGTCTGATTCCAATCCTGACCTGCAGTGAATTGGAGAAGGTCAGGAATGAAATCGAGGCAAGACTATGATCATACTGATTACGGGTGCATCTCATACTGGAAAAACGCTTCTGGCTCAGAAGATGCTCGAAAAATACAAATATCCATATCTGTCGATCGATCACCTGAAAATGGGCCTGATCCGCAGTGGCAATACGGTATTGACACCGGAAGACGACGAGTCTCTGACAGGATATCTGTGGCCAATTGTACGAGAGATCATGAAAACCGTGATTGAGAACCAGCAAAACCTTATCGTTGAGGGCTGTTATATACCTTTTGATTGGAGAGACAGTTTTGATGAGCAGTATCTTCAGTCGATAAGGTTCATCTGTCTTGCTATGTCAGATGAATATATAGACACGCATTTTGAAGAGATAAAGTCACATGGTTCAGATATTGAAACAAGACTAGATGATTCTTATTGCACAGTCGAACAGCTGAAGCAAGACAATCACCTGGTCACAGATGGTTACAAGTCTAATGGAGAAAAGATTACTCTGATCACCGAAAGCTATGAGGATTCTATAAAAGACGTTTTGGATTAACAACTTCCAGCTTGTCGTTCGCCGTATGTGTCCTTCCATAATAAGTCTCTCTTGTGAGCAAGCTCACATCGAGCCTTCTTATGGAAGTCCACGCATGGCTCATTGCTTCGCGCAAATTCCAGCTTGTAGAGGAGTAACAGATGCAGTATGAATGCAAAATAAAGGTACTGGAGATCAAGGGAAAGGTGGGCTCATGAAGCTTTATCATGCGGGAAAGGAAGAGATCAGAGAGCCGGACATTTACCTGGGCAGGAAAAATGCTGACTTTGGACAGGGTTTCTATCTGACTCCTGACAGGGAATTTGCCTAAAGGTGGGCATATGAAGACTATGTGGTGAATGGATATGAGCTGGATCTGACAGGCCTTGATGTAATCAGATTCTCAAGGGAAGCAGACTGGTTTGACTATATTTTCAGAAACCGGAGGGCAGAGGATACACTGGCGGCGGATGTTGTGATTGGTCCGGTTGCAAATGACACTCTGTATAATACCTTCGGGATCATCAGCAGTGGATTGTTGAAGCCGGCGGATGCTCTTGCCCTGCTACGAATCGGCCCCGAATTCACGCAGACCGCGGTAAAGAGCCTGAAGGCCCTGCAGAATCTCACCTGGACCGGGGCACAAAGGATCACTGACGCAACGAATTACAGAGAACTTGTCAGAAAAGAGGAAGCGGAATACCAGAAGCTGTTTGCGGAATACATGTCGAAAGTGATGTGATATGGGGGGTATTGCTATGAAGGAAATCTATCTTGCCGGCGGTTGTTTCTGGGGGCTCCAGAAGTTTTTTGACCAGTTTGCCGGCGTTGTTTCTACAGAGGTCGGATACGCGAATGGCCCTGATCACAGAGAAGGCCATTCACCGACATATGAAGAAGTCTGCCGCAGCAGCGGACACGCAGAGACCGTGAAGATTATCTACGATGAAAAGGAAATTTCCCTGTCAGAGCTGCTCCGGTTTTATTTCATGGTCATAGATCCGGTCTCTGTGAACAGGCAGGGGAATGATCGTGGAATACAGTATCGTACCGGAATCTATTATACGGACGAAGGGCAGCTGCAGGAGATACGCCCTGTCTACGATGCAGAGCAGGAGAAGGCAGGAAAGCCCCTCGCGGTAGAACTGGAAATGATCAGGAACTTTTTTCCCGCGGAAGAGTACCATCAGAAATATCTGGAGAAGAATCCCACCGGTTACTGCCACATCCCTGACAGATATTATCATCTTACAGAACGATAACATTGCTTCAGGAAGCAAAAATGACAGAAGAAAAGCTCGTAGAACAGGCTATTGCCTATATTCAGAAATTGTTCCGGACAAATGCCGGTGGACATGATGTTGACCACACGATGAGGGTTTATCGAAATGCCCTCCTGATTGCGGAAAAGGAACAGGATTGTGACAGGCTGATCACAGCACTGGCGGCACTTCTCCACGATGCGGATGACCATAAGCTGTTTGGGACAAAAGAAAACGCGAACGCAAGAACTTTTCTTCTGGAGAACCAGGTGCCTCAGCAAATGGCCGACCGAATCTGCGAAGCAATCAATACAGTCTCCTTCAGCCAGAACAAAGGCAGAATTCCGGATACACCGGAGGGCAAAGTTGTGCAGGATGCGGACCGGCTGGATGCCATGGGAGCTGTCGGTATTGCGAGGACCTTTGCCTACGGAGGTGAGCATGGAAGGCCTATGAAGGAATCAGTACAGCATTTTTACGATAAGCTGCTGAAACTCAAAAGCCTGATGAATACAGAGACAGGCCGAATGATGGCTGAAAAGCGGCATGCTTTTCTGGAAATGTTTCTGGAAGAGTACCTGGAGGATGGAGGGCAACTCTGAATTGTTCGGAGACCTTATTTAGGATAGGGAGAATGGGTATGTCTTGCTGGCATAGAACAACTCTATTAAGGATCCCTGTTTCTGCGTTAGGGTTTAAATACCTTGCTCAGTGGCAGGAGTTTGTGAAAAAACATGAAGAAGACCTCAAATGGGAAGAGGGATATTTCTGTGAGTCGATGTGCGACGATTATCCCTCTCTGTTTAATTGGGGATCAATTGAGTTTTGCGACCCGGAATGGCGCCTTGATCAGCGTGATCCTGACCATCCGGAAATCGTGCCGGGACCGTTTCTCGATTTTTATCTGGAGGATATTTATCCGCTTCATCCGGAACACAACAGTTACGGGGCAGATGATGCGATCTTTCCTTTGTCTGAACGAGATATGAAAGAGTATTTGCCTGAATATCAGAGACTTTTTCCGCATTTTAAACTGAAAGACATGGAAGCTGTGCGGTGGTGCAGATTTGAATGGTATGATGGAAGCGGGGCGGCGTATCTTTATTCTGAGTGGAGTTAGGAGCAAGGGACCGGGAAGCTTTTTATATTCCATTTAGGCGAGGCAAACCTATGACGAAAAAGCTGTTTGTTCAGGCCATCTCCAAATTCGTTACCGGGCTGGTGCTGATAGCGCTGCTCCTGTTTCTTCCGGCGGGAACGATCTGTTATTGGAATGGCTGGCTCTTGATCGGCATCCTGTTCATCCCCATGTTAACTGCGGGAATTGTGATGCTGCTGCGAAATCCGGAATTGCTGGAAAAGCGACTGAAGGCAAAGGAGAGCGAAGGGGAACAGAAGACCGTGATCGTCCTGAGCGGCGTTATGTTTTTCGCTGCTTTTGTCGTTGCGGGGCTGAATTACCGTTTTGGTTGGATCGTTATGCCGCGTTGGACAGTGATTGCAGCAGCCATTGTGTTTCTAGCCGCTTATCTGATGTATGCGGAAGTACTGCGTGAAAACACCTATTTGTCGCGGACCGTGGAGATACAGAAACATCAAAAGGTCATAGACACAGGATTTTATGGGATCGTGCGGCACCCCATGTATTCTGCAACGGTGTTTCTTTTCCTGTCAATGGGCCTTGTCCTTGGCTCACCGATATCCTTTGCCATTTTGATCTGTTATCTTCCCATTATTGCAAAACGGATCAGGAACGAAGAGGAGGTCCTGGCACAGGGCCTGGAGGGATATGCCGAGTATAGGGATAAGGTGAAATATAAAGTGATTCCTCTCATCTGGTGACACAGATCAGTATTGTCTTCATATCGCGAATATTTTTTCCACGGACAAAAATGCCGGGAAGGTGTAACAATTCTGATACACCTACCCGGCTGTCTCGTTATATTGTTTGAACGGGTACAGAAACACTACAATGCTGTAGATGATTGCACTGGCCTTCGCACCGGAGACCGTGTCGATCATCAGCCAGTTCCGGCGTCCCACTGTAAAGCTCCGGATCGAGGATTCCGCCAGGTTGTTGTCAAGCGGGATCTCTCCATCCTTCAGGAACTGCCTGAGGTATTCTTCCTGATTGATGCAGTACTGGATGCCTTTCCGGGTATCCTCCGTCAGCAGCAGTGTTTTATCCTCCGCTGTCTTATGGATCCACGCAAAGAAGGCGTCAACGAGCGGCCGGACTTTCCTGTCACGCCCCTTCTGACGTTCTTCGCAGGAGAGATCCTGCAGCTTGTTCTCGGCATGGTATATCGCCGCGATCATCTGAAGTGCATCGATCGCAATGGTCGCCCTGCTGGTTCCCTTTGCTGCTTTGGCCGCATCACTGAACTTTCGTCTCGAATGGGCCCAGCACTCAGCGATCCTGATGCTCTCCACAGCCCGCATCAGGGCTTTGTACCCGGAAAACGCATCGCACATGAGATACCCGTTAAATCCCCTGAGGAATTCCAGTGGATGCTCATGATTGCGGGTCTTCTGGTACTCATACAGGATGATCGGGGGTGAGGTGCTGTATTTCCCTGTGCGGTACACCCACATGTAGCTCTTGCTCCCTGCTTTCCGGCCGTCCTTTGAAACCTCGACAGTCGTTTCATCCGCATGCAGGACATGCTGCGGGATGAGGAGCTTGTGCATGTAATCATAAAGGCGGGAAAGATAGCGGTCAGCACATTTGATCGTCCATGACGCCATGTTCTGTTCAGAGATGAAGACTCCGTTCCTTTCGAAGTCCTTTTCCATCCTCCTGAACGGAAGGGCGTTCACAAACTTCCCGTTGATGATCGCTGCCTCAAGGGATGGAGTCACCACGCTTCCTCTCAGCAGGTAGGCGGGAGTCGCTCCTTTCAGGAAACGGGCAGGTCCCTTTTTGCTCCTGTATACGGCAACGTGGGTCTCCTCAACCTTCCAGCCTGCAGGGACGTAGATCAGTCTGCGAAAGACTTCATCTTTCATGCGCCTGCAGTTGTCCAGGGAGCCGAACTCACGGATCCTGTCTTCCTCGGATACGTCGATGGTCGGCAGCTGTATGACAGGAAAAGCGCTGAGATCAGCTTCTTTCTTACCCTTCGGACGGAGCGTGCGCCTGCGTGTTACCTCTTCATATGTCGGCTCTGCAGGTTCACCTTCCCTGTCGATGATGGCTTCAGCCTCGTTAAAGTAGAGGTTCCCGTCAGCATCAAAGAAGCCCTGCCCGGAAAACTGTTCAATCTTTTCTGTGCTGCGTCCGTAACGGTGGCTGTTCGCAACTTTGATCTGTTCAGTCAGGTCATCAATCTTTGAATTGAGCGCAGTAAGCTGGTCCTGCATTGACATGATCAGCAGGACGAGGGCTTCCTTCGGCAGTCCATTCAGTTTGTCGGGGGTGAGTTTCTGATCCATAGCGTGTCTCCGATCTGATGTATCTATTATACCGGAAACCGCATTTTTCCTCCACCAGCCCCTTCTGGAGGGTTCGTCATAATGCCTATGGATCATTCCTCTTGAGGTCTGATCTCACAGGCGGGGGTATTCACTTTTCAAAGTTTTATGATCCTGCCGGCATGGCCGGCAGAAGGTGGAAAGGTACCCTCAGAGTGAAGCCGGGAGTGCATAGTGAGGATGGCATTTCTGTGCAAAACACGGTTGAAAATTTCTATGTTTTGCACAAAAACTATCCAACCCGTTCCGGCCGGACCTCCCCGATCAGACCTTTCTGAAGCGGGTTGAAACCCTTCATCAGTTCATTGAACTGTTCCGGGGTTAGTTCCTTCACCTCCTGGGCGGTCCTTGGCCACTGGTATCGGAAGCCGGGTACTAACCGTTTATAGAGGAGACAGTAACCGTCACCTTCGAAAACGAGGCATTTGATCCTATCGCTGCGCCTGCCGCAGAACAGGAAAAGGGATCCCTTTTCAAGCGGGTTGAGCTGGAACTTTTCCTGTATGAGCAGCGCTAACGAATCAATACCAAGCCGCATATCTGTGAATCCGACGGCGATATACGTTTTTGAAAAGCCGGTGCCGTCCCTAAGCATGGCGCATCACCTCAAGCACAGATGCAAGGAGGCACTGCGGCGTCTCCTGATCTATACTGATTACTGCATCTTTGATACTGATAGTCAGTTGGGGCCTGAACCCATCTGATAAGGAGCTGCTTTCGCTTTCCGGCGGGATCAGCTCGGCAAAGACCGGCGATGCTGCCTGGAGCAGTTCAGACCGGACCTGCTTGCGGCGGTAATAAAAAGTCTTGGGAGCGATGTCGTTCTGTTTGCACCATTCGCGGATGCTCAGTCCGCTCCTGGTCTGCTCCTGGACCATAAGCGCCCAGGAATGATGCTGCAGGTTTTTTACTGTAAGACCTGTTTCCATAAAATCCAACCTCCTTTGAGACAGTCTTAAGATTCTCAAGATTCTTAAGACGATTATCCCAAAAGGGCAGGTTTTCAAAAAGACACTTAAGATTTACCACTTAC
>CACZXG010000171.1 GCA_902785055.1 uncultured Lachnospiraceae bacterium | reverse complement strand
GATTCCTGCGGAAGAGGAAGAAGGGCGGAAGCAGTCCTTCCGGTCTTTGTCATGAGCAGGGATAAAGCCTCACGTCGTGTATAACGGCGGGCCGGTACAACAGAGGGATCCTTTGTCAGGATCACTCTTTGTGAATAGAGTTCCTCTCCAAGGAAGATCTTTGCCTGTGACAGGTTTTTTTCGAGGGACTTGCGGCAGGAGGATTTTTCGCAGCCGGCGCAGTCGCCAGTGATGATCGTGACGATACCGTGCAGGGCAAGAAAGCACAGAAATTCCCAGTTCAGCGCGCCCGGATAATCCGTCGGAATGTCTGATGACAGCCCGCTTTTGCATGAAATGATGGTATCATGTTGTAAACGGGAGGCGTAGGAAAAGAGCCGTTCTGCCTGTATGCGGGCAGGAGAAACAGCGCGCGCGGGACATGCGCTGACACACAAACTGCACCCTGAACATAAATCCCAGTCCGCTTCCATGCTGCCGTGAAAGGGCATGGAAAAGACGCCCTCCGGACAGACCTCCATGCAGGTCCTGCAGGGATAACGTGTCTGCATCCGGTTCAGGCAGCGATCTTGGTCTATTGTCGGGTGGCTCTCAAAAATCAATTTTCGCGCAAGATAATCGTTCCACAGGGACATAGGCTTCCTTCCTTCCAAACATGTCGAAGCTCCAGTGACAGTATAACATAACCAGTATTCTCTTCCGAGGTGTCTGATGAGAAAAGAATATGAATGGTCGGTGCAGCTCCGCACGCTGCGGCGGCAGTGCGGATTTGATTTTGCCGGACTTGCCTGTGCGATTCGGGGCAGGAGGACACTTCTGACATGGCGGGAGGCGTCCGGAAACCGGAACCGGAATTACCTGAAAATTGTCCTGGAACCGGGCAAGGGAATCGCCGGAGGCGTCTTTCAGCGCAGGAAGGCCATTGTCGTACAGAATGCGCTGCTCCAATACAGTGAGAGTGAGAGGGTGCACACACCCATACTCCTGGCAGAGGATATTCAGAGCTTTGCCGCTTTCCCTCTCTGGAAGGACGGGGAAGTGGACGCGGTATTGATGCTGGGCATGCGGGTGAATGATTCGGTCACCAGGGAGCGCTATGAGCAGCTGCAGCAGATCCTTTCAGAGGGGATATTCGGGCGCCGGGTCATTCCGGAGTCTTATGAGGCTGCACTGGAGGAAGTCTGGCGGCAGGAGTACCGTGAACTGCCGATCTATGAGCTGGTTGATGTGCCGCTGCGGGCGGCGCTTCGGGAGGAGAGATCCCGTATTGCGCAGGATCTGCACGACAGTGTGATCCAGGATCTTCTCGGGGTTCAGATGCAGCTGCGCACACTCAAATACACAGATGCTATGGAAGAAATCCGGGAGGGACTGCAGCTGGCGGATACTTCATTGAGCCATATTCAGAAGGAACTGCGGGAAATACTGGTCAGCGTGAAGCCGGAGATCGTGGAGACTCTTGGGCTGAAGGCTGCCTTTCTAAGGCATTTTCGTTTTATGGAAGCCAGTTATCAGATTACGGTGGACTTTCAGGAAAATATAGGAGACAGGCGATTCGGGTCGGACATCGAGACGGTGGTTTACCGGATCGGACAGGAGGCTACGGCAAATGCCTGTAAATATGCCGGGACGGAACTGGTCTTAGCCCGTCTGTATCTGGACGGAAATATGCTCCGTCTTGAAATCCGGGACAGCGGAAAGGGATTTGATGCAGATAATCTGCAGATTTCCGGCGGCGGAATGGGACTGCCCGGTATGTATTACTGGGCGGGGAATATCGGCGCGTCTCTGACGGTGCGGTCTGCGCCGGATCTGGGGACCAGCGTATTGCTTGAGGTGGAAGTGCCGTGAGGCGCAAATATAAAGAAAGGGGTGTCTGATGGGGAACAAGATGATTCGGATCGTCCTTGCGGACGATCACACGATTGTGCGAAATGCATTAAAAATGCTGCTGAATCATCAGCCTGATATAGAAGTGATCGGAACCGCGGCAAACAGCCAGGAGGCCTACGATGCAGTCGCAAAGCTCAAGCCCGATATTGTCATGCTTGATATCAGCATGCCTCCGGGGGAGAGCGGCGTGATCACCGCAGGCAAGATCCATGCGGATTTCCCGGAAGTAAAGATTATCATGCTGACAATGCATGCCGTTATACAGTGCAGACCGGCGTCTCCGGTTATCTTCTGAAAAACGTTCCCGAGGAGGAACTGATCGAGGCTGTACACACGGTCTATGGAGGAAGTGATTATATCAGCAAGGAGATGGTGCCGCATCTTGTGGACGGATTCGTAAACCGACACGAGGAGGGCAAGTCCGGCTATCTGTCTTTGCGGGAGCGTGAACTTGAGGTGCTCTCTCTCATCGCCCGCGGCTACGGCAACAAAGAAATCGGTGAAAAGCTCTTTATTTCCGTCAAAACCGTCGAGAGCTACCGGGCCAAGATCATGAACAAACTGGGCCTTCGAACCCGTGCGGAACTGGTCGAATATGCCCTCAAAAAGAAGCTTTTGCAGTAAGGCGCTGTTAAGCATTGATCTGTACACTCTGCTTGTCTTTCTGCTTGATTGCTTAACAGAGCCAGATCTTCAGTCTGAAAATACCATACCTGCCGTTTCTCAAAGGGGATTCCCTCTCCAATTAGAGGGAATCCCCTGATATTTTTTGAAATACCCAGACGGTATAATCTTTGTAGAGTTTTTATTGCACAGCATTCAGGGAGGAAGGCGATATGCGGTTAGGAAGCACAGAACTGATTTTGATCCTGATCATTGCCATCGCGCTGTTCGGGACGAGCCGGATCGCAGGAATCGGAAAGGCAATGGGAAAAAGTATCCGGGAGTTCAAGGAAGAGGTGAACGCGGACGATCCTGCCGCAAAGAAGGAAGAGGACGGCAGGTCCGATGAAAAAGCGTGATCTTGAACGAAAAGACGGGAAAGAGGACGCTTCCGTCCTGACAGAAAGGACAGCCGCGACAGCCGTGACAGCTCCTGCAGAGACGGAGACGCTGGAGGCAATGCCTCTGCTGGAACATCTGCAGGCTCTGCGCAAAGTCCTGCTCGCAAGTATGGCGGCCATCCTGATCGGTTTTCTGCTCGTCTTTTTTCTATGGAGCAGCCGACTGGTACAGTGGGTGACCGAACCGTTGGAGAGAGAAGGGATAGAGCTGATTTATACAGAGGTCGCCGAGGCCTTCAGTGCCCAGACCAGGATGTCCCTGATCGCGGGCACGGTGCTGGGAAGCCCGGTGGTATTCGGCTCAATCTGGTGGTTCGTGCGCCCGGCTCTGCACAGACGGGAACGCAGGGCTGCGCTGGTCTATCTGTCTGCGGCGCTGATCCTGTTTATTCTGGGAGTCATGTTTGCCTACAGGTTTGTCTTTTTTCTTGCAGTGAACTTTTTTGTCACCATGGGGGATAACATGGCGACACCCATGTTTTCACTCGGAAAATATGTGAGCTTTCTGTTTGCGTTTCTGGTTCCCTTCGGGATCATGTTCGAGCTGCCGGTTCTGGTGGTCTGGCTTTCGAGACTGGGCCTGGTGACGGCGCAGCAGCTGGTCCGGGCAAGGAAATTTATAATTCTGGCAGTTTTTACTGTGGCGGCGCTTCTCACACCGCCGGATGTCGTCTCCCAGTGCATGCTGGCTCTTCCGCTTCTGGTATTGTTTGAAGTCAGCGTGCTCTGCGCAAGATTTTTGGGAAAAAACTGAGCTCCTACACACCGAAGGTGTGTTGGATGCTGCACGGAAGCGTTAACACATGCTTTGCATGTGCGGAAGATGTTGACATGTCTTTGAAAAAACAAGACATGTCAACCCGCATCCGGCGCGCAAGACTCACGAGCGAGTCTTGAATTACAGATGCAATACAGTTACTGATCAACACAGCACAGGATGATGAGAAAGGACAGGGGGAACATATGGCAGAAGAAAAATTTGATGTCATAATCGTAGGCGGAGGCATTACGGGATGTGTAGCTGCTTACCTTCTGGCGCAGGCAGAGATGGAAGTACTTGTTGTTGAGCGCGCAGAGGAAGCGGGACAGAAGGCCGTGACCGGCGGACGCATGTACGGACATGCGATGGAGAAGATCTTCCCCGGCTTCGGCGAAGAGGCTCCCGTAGAGAGAAAGATCGTGCGTGAGAGAATCTCTTTCCTGGCAGAGGAAACTGCTACAACCCTCGAGTATGACGATGAAGAGATGCGCAAACCGGAGAAGGCGAGCTATTCCATTCTGCGCGGCAATCTGGATCCCTGGCTGACAGAGAAGGCCGAGGAGGCGGGTGCCATGTTCATTCATGGAATCCGTGTGGACAAGGTCCTGACGGATGACAAGGGAAAAGCAATCGGTGTTCTGGCCGGTGAGGAAGAAATGTATGCGGACTGTGTACTTCTGGCGGACGGCGTCAACTCTCTGCTCGCCCAGCAGCTGGGACTGAAAAAGGAGTTGGAGCCCAAACAGGTCGCGGTCGGCGTCAAGGAAGTCATCCAGTTCAGTGAAGAAGAGATCAACAAGCGTTTCGGCGTCAAGGACGGAGAGGGCCTGGCATGGCTGTTTGCCGGTGACGTCACAAACGGAGCAGTCGGCGGTGGTTTCCTCTATACAGACAAGGACTGTGTCTCCATCGGTATTGTCGAGACGATCGAAGAGATCGGCTACGGCGGTGTCGCTCCCAGAGATATGGTGGAGCGCCTGAAGAATCACCCTTCTGTCAGAGATTATCTGACGGGCGGCGAACTGGTGGAATATTCCGCACATCTGGTCACAGAGGGCGGTTATGATATGATTCCTCAGCTGTACGGCGACGGTGTGATCGTCGCCGGTGATGCGGCGGCTCTGGTCATGAACCTTGGATTTACTATCCGCGGCATGGATCTGTGCGCGGAATCCGCTCGTCTTGCGGCAGAGACCATTATTGCCGCCAAGGAGAAAGGTGACTACAGCAAAGCTTCTCTCTCCCTGTACGAGAAGAAACTCAATGACAGCTTTATCGTAAAGGACATGAAGCACTACCGCAAGATGCCTGCATTTATTGACAATCACCGCATCTTTGAACAGTATCCCGGCATGATGGAAGAGATCATGAAGGGGCTGTGGCTGGTAGACGGCGAGGAGAAGGAGAAGTTCTTCAAGACAGCTATGGGCGCAGTGAAGAAGGTCGGCATCTTCAAACTCTTCGGAGATGTCAGAAAGGCGATGGGTGCACTGTAATGGCAATGACAATTGAAGATAAGCTTGGACATAACCGGTTTAACGTTGACAGCAGCTATGCGCATATCCATGTAAAAGATACCTGCGACGACCAGAAGCTGGTCGAGAGAGTGATCATGGCCTGCCCCGCAAAACTCTACAGCCAGCGGGAGGACGGAAGCATTGATTTCAACTATGAAGGATGTCTGGAATGCGGCACCTGCCGCGTCCTCACACACGGACGTATTGTTGAGTCCTGGGACCACCCCATGGG
>CACZXG010000170.1 GCA_902785055.1 uncultured Lachnospiraceae bacterium | reverse complement strand
TTGATCTTGTTGAAGCCGCCCTGTGCAAACTCAACCTTGATATCGCAGAGATAAACCTTCTCCACGTCTGCGCACTGTGCGAAAGACTGTGCAATGCCGGATCCCATAGCACCAGCGCCGATAACTGCAACTTTCATGATCGTATCCTCCTTTATAAATGCTTTTTTACGATATGATTATACCGCTGACGGATTCAGCGGCGGGTTCCCTGTAATCTTACGCCTCCGGCTCGATCATGCCGTAGGTGCCGCCCTTTCTCTTGTAGACGACGGCGATCTGTTCTGTCTCCGCGTTGATGAAGACGAAGAAGTTGTGGCCCAGAAGTTCCATCTGGACACAGGCATCATCGGGGTACATGGGCTTGAGGTCAAACTGTTTCTTGCGGACGATGCGGATGTCCTCATCATCATAGTAGGAGCGCTCCACATATTCGCGCTTGAAGGCCGCCGCCTCCTGGTGACGCTTGATCAGTTTGCTCTTGTATTTTTTTAACTGCCGCTCAATGACCTCCTCGACCAGATCGATCGAGACATACATGTCGTTGCTGACCTGCTCGGAGCGGATGATATTGTCCCGCACCGGGATCGTCACCTCGATTTTGTGCCTGTCCCGGTTCACCTGCAGTGTCACATGCACCTCTGTATCAGGCGAAAAAAACTTGTCAAGCTTGTCCAGTTTCTGTGTCACGGCGTCTTTGAGGGACTGTGTGACTTCCATGTTTTTTCCGACAATCACATATTTCATAGATGCCTCTTTCCGCGGCATGCCTGCCGCTTTTATTTTTGCCCTCCCGCATACCCGGAAGGCAAATGGATGGCGCGCAGAAAGCAGTTTGCGTCACACTGCTTCTGCACAGGAACATTATAACATAACATCCCGCTAATTGCACAATTATTATGTTCCGGAGGGGCATGGTTTTGTGCATTTTTTGTGCAACATTTATTTCGAATTCCAGGTAAATGCCCTGAAACATGTACAGTTTTCCTGAGTCTCCTGAACAAGTCCCTGACATGCTCCGGGCGGACCCGCCCATCCCCTGCGCATATCCCGCGCATGTACCGCTTAAGTCCGGAACCTGATCAGGCAGCCGCTATAGTTCCGGAACAGAAAAAGGCAGCCCGGAACGAATCCGGACTGCCCGCAAACAGCTTGTACAGTAGATCGGCAGCCTTCGCTGCCGCCTGGCGCTGGTGCTCAGGTGAAGAGTCTGCGGATGCAGACGATGTGCATGAAATTGGCCCTGGAGGTCGTGATGCCGTGGCGCTCGTCCTGGGCGTGCACGATCATGCCGTCGCCCATGTAGAGGGCAACGTGGCCGTTGTAGCAGATGATGTCGCCCGCGCGAGCTTCCTCGAGGGAGGCGACAGGCGATCCGACGCTGCGGTCGGAGACATCGTAGTGGGGCAGGCGGAAACCGAAGTTTCCATAGACTGCCATGACAAAACCGGAACAGTCCGCGCCGTGGGTCAGGCTGGAGCCGCCCCAAACGTAGGGATTGCCGATATACTGGGTCGCGAATTCAATGACGGCCTGACCGGATTCCTCGCCGGCCTGGCTGACTGCGACGCGGGCCACATCTGCCTGGGCGGCAGCTGCATCCGCTGCGCGGAGGGCGACCTCGACAACTGCGGTCGCGGTCTCTTCATCCTCGCCGCTGGCGACTTCTGCTCTGGACTGGGCCAGTTCGACAACAGCGTCTGCCTTGTCGGCCTTGCGCTGCTCGTGGTCTGCGCGCTCCTTGACGTTGGATGTGCTGACGCGGTCCTCCTCCTGGCGTGCTGTCTCCGCGACAGGATAGGCCATGCTGAGCGTGACTTCCGACGAAGGGATATAGCCCTCACCGTCCTCGGTGAGAATTCCAAGCCAGCCGTCCTCACTCTCGGTCACTTCATACTGATCACCGGCCTTGGCTTCGGTGACGATCTTGGCCGTATCGCTTGCTTCCTGGTAAACTTCCTTTTCGCTATTTTTTTCGACAGTCGCGACCGGCGTGCTGACGATCTCGGAGAGAGCCTCCGCTTCTTCGCCGTCAACCAGGTACTCGCTCATAACATAGCCGACGATATTGCCGGAGCGGATCCTGGTCCAGCGGTCATCCTCCTTGTGGAGCTCGACGGCCAGGTCATTGCTGTACATCTTGCCGAGAACTTCACTGCTCATGGAAGGCTCCGCATGAATGTTCAGATAAACATTCGGGGACGCGACAACAATGTTCTTCTCCGAAGCCAGGGTCTGGACAGCGGGAGCAGCTTCTTTATCTGCGCGGGGATCAGCTTCGTGCTTCTCACCCAGGATGCCGGTATAGACATTGCCGGGCTGCAGGGCCACGGTCAGCTCAGGAAGGACTGCGCGGTTATATGCCTTTGCAGCCTCCAGATACAGATCGGAAGCTTCCGCCTTCTGATCCTCAACGACGTTCTCCGTCAGCGGGATCTGCAGATCTGCCGTGACAGCATTCAGCTCACTGCCCTGGTCGACAAGACCGGCCGTATCTACCTCACTTGTCTTTCCATTCAGGAACTGTGCGATCGAACCTTCTTCTGCATCTTCAGCCTGATCGTTCTCGAGAGTTTTTGCCAGGGGAAATTTCTCTTCAGGAATCTCAGCTGCCATAACGGGTGCTCCCGCAATACCTGCAAGTGCGGCGGCTGAAAGCATTCCGGACAACAGCTTAACTCTTTTAAACTCCATTCTTCCTCCAATATATAAATTTATTAATATTTTATATTCGTTTTTTACAGATTTAATATCTTTTGTTACAAATTTGTTACAACCTTGCCTACTATAACAGATATCCAACATGCTGTCAAGCAAACCGCACCATATGGCACATGACCGTCAGCCGCTCTGCATGCCGGATCATATGAGGTCCCAGGCCGAGCCTGATTGCCGCTCATCTCCGCCAGGTATATAGAAACAGAAAAAAGGAGAACGATTTCAGTTTCTTGATTTATTCAGGTAAACACAGACAAAAGTTGAAAATAACAGTCACATTTGCACAAAAAAAGACCCGAAAACACAGTACTTCTGCATCTTCGGGTCTTTGGCTGCCGGCAGTCGGGGTCGAACCGACACTCGATTTAAGTCGAACGGGATTTTAAGTCCCGCGCGTCTGCCAATTCCGCCATGCCGGCAAAATAAGTACACAACTGTGATTATTACAAATTGTTTACGAATTTGTACATTGCAGAGGCGGACGAAACGGAAGCTATTTGCACCGGAAGACCTGCCGGCTGCAGACCTGGCAGACTCCGGAGACCGTAACGATCGATCTCTGCTTTGATCACAGCAAGTGGATCCTCGGGGACTCGAACCCGGGACCGACCGGTTATGAGCCGGTTGCTCTAACCAACTGAGCTAAGGATCCATTCTCACATTGCCGAACGGGCA
>CACZXG010000169.1 GCA_902785055.1 uncultured Lachnospiraceae bacterium | reverse complement strand
CTTACAGCGATCTTCGTTATCTTCTGCTGGTGGCTGATGGCTAAGAAGCGCTTCAGCCCGCTGAAGGTCATGGGACTTCTGGTCGTCATCGCGTTCGTCGGTGTTCTGATCGGTTTCTTCAACCCCGGACTGTCCTACTAATTCAAAACAGAGAAAGTTCTTGGAACTTTAAGAAATGCAGGAGGGTTCCTAACGGGATCCTCCTGTTTTCCAATTATTTCTGAAAGGGTATAAAATGTCTCAGCTCACTAAACAGGAACTGCTTGAAGAAGCAAAAAAGCAATCTGAAGCACTTGAGAGGATCAGCAGATGGAGGACCTATGCCATGGTGCTGTCGGCGATCGGCGTGGCAGTGGCGTACATGGGCTTTACAGGAAATCAGCACCGAATCGCGATCGGAGCGGCAGGGATCGTTCTGATCGTGGCGGGAGTTGCCTTTGCGGTCATCTGTAATCTCGGGATCCGCACGGGAAGAGACAACGTTGAGAAAATACTGAATGCTGCCGAAAAGGGACATAATGACGGTGACTTGAAGAAGGAGTAAGCTATGGTAGTATTTCATTTTACATCCCGCTTTGAGAACGGATTGGATATCAGGAGAGCCGGTAAATTTGTGAAAGAAGCGATCAAGTGCAGCAGTAAAGTGTCGATCCGAAACGGCGAAAAGCACGGCGACGCGAAACTGATCTTTAACGTTATGAGCCTGAATATCAAACCCGGCGATGTCGTCGAGATCGCGGTTGAGGGCGACAGCGAAGCAGATGACGCGGCAATGATGGAGCAGTATGCTGCACAGTTTCTGTAAACTGAATAATGCGGAACTCGAACTGCAAAGATCACACTGTCTGTACGGCGTGATCTTTTTTGATGGGTTATTAAACTCCGGATAATATGGTAGTATGTTATTATTCAGTACCTTAGTTATAACACAGGGGGGGATGTCCCCCGCCTCTACAGGCGGCGGGTAGTAACAAACTCTCTCAGCGGCGGGTGGACAATCCCCCGCTGAGTTATATGATGCACACGCGTGCGGAAAGGAAGATGTTGCCTTACAGGCAACCCACACGCGGCGCAGCGGCTCGCTCTGCGAGCCTTGAAACAGCAGAGGTAAGCACATGGGTGAAGTGTTCTCGCAGATTATCGGAAACAGGATCATACAGACCGGAGCAGCCGCGTGGGTCTGTTCGCAGGTCATAAAGCTGATCATCCATCTGATCTTGAATAAAAAGGTCGTATGGGAACGGCTTTTCGGAGACGGAGGAATGCCGAGCAGTCATTCGGCGACAGTAACATCAGTCGCCGTCGCGACCGGATTTGTGGCGGGTTGGGATTCTCCCGTGTTCGCTGTCGCTGTTTTTATGGCGATCATCGTGATGCATGACGCCAGGGGAGTCAGAAGAGAGACCGGCAAGCAGGCAGTCGTTATCAACAACATGATCGAGCTCTTTGAACAAATGGGGGCCGGTAATATGACTCCGGAGCAGACTCTCAAAGAGTTCGTCGGACACACGCCTCTTCAGGTGGCCGCAGGCGCGATCCTCGGCTTTATTGTTGCTGTATTGTTCAATATATGATAGAAGGAGCTGAGTGAGAGATGATTCAGGACATTGCGCCTCACAGGATGGACAACCAGTACAGACCGGACGCTGTTCCTCAGGAAAACAGTCCGATTCTGATCTTTACAGGAAGCAGGACTGAGAACGTAATGGCGCATGTGTCAGAAGGACACATGCGCTATCCGTTGTACAGGGAAATGCCGGAGGGAATCACTTACACCTATTTGTTCTCGATTGATGAGACCGGCTATTTTATGGGAATCGTCAGCAAGGAGGCAGA
This sequence comes from uncultured Lachnospiraceae bacterium, assembly GCA_902785055.1. GTDB lineage: Bacteria > Bacillota > Clostridia > Lachnospirales > Lachnospiraceae > CAG-791. The sequence continues at coordinate 1,594 of CACZXG010000169.1, read as the reverse complement.
GAACCTGCTGCCCGGAGAGCTGCAGGAGGTCCCGCTCAGGGATCTCAGGCCTCATTATTATCTGGGAGAGGAGAACCGGCATCTGATCTTTGCCGCTTATACTGCCATGCAGCTGGCCGGATGGTATAAGGACAACCGGTACTGCGGGACCTGCGCCCATATGACCGCCCCTTCGCAAACAGAGAGAGCACTCGTTTGTCCGAATTGCGGCCGTACGATCTACCCCCGCATTCTTCCTGCAGTCATTATCGGTGTGACGGACGGTGACCGCATCCTGATGACTAAATACGCCGGACGAGGGATTCCATTCTATGCACTGGTAGCCGGTTTTAATGAAGTCGGGGAGACGCTGGAGGAGACCGTTGCACGAGAAGTGATGGAAGAGGTGGGGCTAAAGGTAAAGAATATCAGGTATTATAAATCACAGCCCTGGGGCATTGTTGACGACCTGCTGGCCGGATTCTACTGTGACGTGGACGGAAACACCCGGATCACACTGGACAGAAATGAACTCAAAGAAGCCGTCTGGGTGAAGCGGGAGGATGTGGAGGGGCAGCCTCACGACTTAAGTCTGACAAATGAAATGATGGTCGTTTTCCGGGAGGGCAGGGAGCCGGTCGGATACCTTTACCGGCAATGCGGGGAAATGCCACACAACAAAGATCAGGACGAATAGACATGAGAGCGATGAATTTGTATCTTCTGACCAGGGCGGAAAATGACAGAAACTTTTCCATGCTGGCCGGAGAACTCTCCGGAGAGGAGCGCCATAAGGATTACAGCAGGCATGAAGCACAATCGCTTCGTTCTCTTGTCGGGCATCTGATTCCGGAACTCGGCTCGAGATCAGTGTCCGGTTCGGGATGGATCTCGAACCTGGACGGATTCTTTTTCTCATACACGATCGCGCACATCTCTAAAGAATTTGACCTGCTCAAGATCTCCGGAGACGGCAGATGCATCCTCAATATAGAGCTCAAGAGCGAGGCCATAGACGAGAAGAGGATCAGTAAGCAGCTGAGCCAGAACAGGTATTACCTCACGCATATATCCACAACGATCTATTCCTATACCTATGTAATGGAGACGAATACACTCTATAACCTCAATGACAGGGGATATATGCACGTCTGTGAGATGGGAGAACTTGCAGATATACTCTGTAAGCCCGCATTTTCGGAGTATGTTGAGAAGGATCTGGACCAGCTCTTCAGAGCGGCGGATTATCTGATCTCGCCGGTCGACGCACCTGACAAATTCCTGCAGGGCAGTTATTTCCTCACGAATCAGCAGTTTGAATTCAAGAGAAGGATCCTGGATGTGCTGATCTCGTCGGTGGGGATGCTCCTGTTCTCCTGGCTGTATGCGATTGTGGCGCTGCTGGTGCGTTTTTTCCTCGGAAAACCTGTGATCTTTTCGCAGGAACGCCCCGGCCGCAATGACCCGAAAACCGGGAAGGAACGGCCGTTTCGCCTTTATAAGTTCCGGTCCATGAAGGACCTGAAGGATAAAAACGGGAGGGAACTCCCCGATGACGCAAGGCTGACGAAGTTCGGACGGGTGCTGCGCTCGACGAGCCTGGACGAGCTTCCGG
>CACZXG010000168.1 GCA_902785055.1 uncultured Lachnospiraceae bacterium | reverse complement strand
GTAAGCGGTAAATAATCGGCGTCTATGATAAGGAGCCCTGTCTGTGGTAATCTACAGACAGGGCTCCTTGAAACTGTAAAGTATCAAAAGTCACAGTGTACCTGATACTTTTGCTTCTTTTGCGACTCTGGCACGATACTCAGCCCTCAAGCAGGAAGCTTGCGGGCTAAGTATCCGTTATGCACTTTCTTCTTTTCCCCCGCCGGCTGATTCCGGGACGATCTCCCGGGTAGTTGTCACATTCTTCTTTCGGGGAGCACGCGGGCGATCCGGCCTGGGAAACAGCTGTCCGAACAGAGACTGCTGCTGTTTACGTTTGCACCTCTCGTATTCCCGGTAGGCATCTGACCAAGGCATCATTTCTGCCATGAAACCGGTGTCGCCTCCCGCTCTTCGCAGCGGGATCTGTTCAAACAGATACTGCAGATAATACTGCACATTTGCATGGTTTGCTTTTGCAGTTTCTACGATGGAATACATGATGGCATTCACTTTCGCACCATCAATTGTATCCGCAAACAGCCAGTTGGCCCTTCCTATTGAATAGCTGCGTATAATGCGTTCACAGAAGCCGTTGTCGCAGGGGATGTTTCCGTCCGTAAGGAAAAGGCGGAGACGGCTTTCCTGGTTTACGGCATACTGGATGGCTTTTTTCATACGGTCGGAAAAAATATCATCCGCGCTTTCAAGAGAATGGATGTATGAGAAAAAGGCGTCGATCTTAGGCGCGACCAGCTCTTTCCTGACAGTTAAGCGTTCTTCAGTGGTCATGTCCTTAAGCGCATTTTCCTCCTGATATATTTCACGGATCAGCAGGAGTGCTTTCGTTTCCGGGAGTTCTTTCAGGTCCTCGTCGCTCAATTCAGCGACATTGCGGACGAAAAAAGCTTCTGCGAAGTACCTGCGGCAGTGCATCATGCAGCCGCTCGTCCGGATCCTCCCGTCACTTTCATCTTCCAGTGTCTGGTAGGATATATAGGCGTCGCAGGTGATATACCCCAGGAATTCCTGGAAACATTCTCTCAAATGATCAGTGCCGCGGGTCAGTTCATAGCAGAAAACGATGACCGGCGGGCAGTCCAGCAGCTCGCTGACGGTATGGACCCACATATAGCTTTTATGGCCGGGGCCATATCCGTCTTTGTTTACTTGGATGAAGGTCTCGTCGCTCTGAATATACCTGCAGATGATAAGGAGCTGCATCATGTATTCATACACTTCTGAGCAGATCTCCGGTACAAGTGTGTTCACCCAGTGGATGAGCGTCTGCTTTGTAATGGCGATCTCCTGCATCATGTAATCCCTGGACTGCCGGTAAAAAGGAAGTCCAAGTACGAACTTTCGATAGAGTATATCTGCAATAATGGTATAGGATACAAAGCTTTTGTCGAGCAGAGGATTCATATACTGGCAGGTGAACAAGTCATGCTCCAGCCCCACCGATACAACGGGAGTGTATGTCACCTGTGTATAATAAGGGGTATCCAGCTTCATCAGGGTCCGGTGTGAGTGCCAGTAAGCGATCCTCCAACAGCCTTCGCCATACTGTTCATTCAGTTTGTCCACGTCAAGTTCATAAATAAGCTGTTGAGGCAGTCTGTCAAGAGAGCGGGCAAGGCTCTTTCCCCCGGATCTTTCCTCCGCTTTTTTGCCTGGCGTCTTCTTTCCGCTATTCCCCGGGAATGCGATGATCCTCTTTTTGTGCTCTCCCGGATCCTTCATGTCTTCGCTGTCACTTTCATCCACCGGTTCTTCTTCCGGATTGTCTGCTGCGTCCACCATAGACAGGAATCCTTCCGTCTTTCTTCCGAAGGTGGACCTGGTTTTCAGCGTGTTTTTTTCGATCTCTTTCTGCAGGAGTTTTTTCAGGTTCTCGTTCTCAGCAATGGCAGCAGTGTACTTTGCATTCAGTTCCGAAAACTGGATATGCGCCTCTGTGCTGATCCGTTCGTTTTCCAGATGCTTCAGGCGCATTTCCTCCATTTCATCATACAGGGAGAGCGCAAGCGCAAGAAGGGCATTCCTGTCCAGGATGCTGATACGCCCTGCAAATGCTTCCCTGTCTGCTTTCATCTGTCTCCTCCGCTGAACTGCTTCAGTCTGCCAGTTTACGGCATAATCCATCAAGTGTCTGCAGGATCTCCTGCTTTTCTTTCTTTAAAGCCCTGTTTTCCGCTTTCAGTTCACGGATCAGGGCATCTTTTTCTTCAATGACCCGTATGTATTCTGTGATCGGCTCCGGGGAAGCGGTCTCCTCTTTTTGTACGGATATGCCTTTCTTCCTGCCGCTTTTTCCTGTAGGTATGATCTCCCCGGTTTTTTCATCCAGTTTCCCGATCAGTTTCCTGCGTGAACGCGGCTGCTTTTTTTCTTTATCCCAGTACGATTCAGATTCGTATACATAGGTCGTACCGGACCTTTTGTCCTTGAGCTTCACGATTGACATCTCAAGCCCTCCTTTCATAGATATAATTATATCACATACCTATGTTAAAGTCAATAAATAGTTATATAAATATCTAAATATATCACTATGCGGAGGGCATTTTTAAGGCACGGGTGAAGCCCGTGCCATCACTATCTTTTCCGTTTGCTTTTAGGGTCTGCCGCCGGTATCTTCCGCTTAGGGCCAACGGATGGATCAATAGAAAAGCCATCCATCAGCCTCATGAATTCCTCACCATTGAGGTTCCTGGCTTCATCAGCAGACCGGGGCCATTGGAAACGTCCGTCTGCAAGCCGGATATAAAGGAGAACATACCTGTCACCGGTCCACAAGAGTCCTTTAATCCGGTCACGTCTGGTACCGCAGAAGAGAAACAGAGTATCTTTTTCCAATGGATCAAGTCCGTACTTTAATCGCACAACCGTCGCCAGTCCATCAATACCTTTGCGCAGGTCAGACCGGCCTACGGCCAATATGATCTTTGAAAACGTAATTCCCTCTTTAGTCAGCATTTCTTACCGCCCTCAGCACAGCACTCAATTGGTCCTCGTCTACTCCGTCCCTGATATTGATCAAAAAATCTCCATACTGGATGCTGATGGGAGCTGTCTCATCCCAGACATCATCATGGAGGTTGCGAAGTGAAGCTATTCCTGGAACAAGAGCCTGGGAACGGGGCAGTTCTACAAAAAATTCATTAGCAGTCTGCTCATTTGTAGCCGCAGTCTGCACCTGGGCGGCTTCTTCACCATGCTCCAGGAGATATGCTCTTACACGCCTTTGCCAGCGAAAGAATGATCCTCTGCTGATTCTGTTAATGATGCACCATTCATCTTTAGTCAGACCGCTCCTTGCCTGTTCTTCGAGCACAGGGATCCACTGCCTGATCCGAAGTTCCATTACTCTTGGATCCATTAAAAAACCTCCTGCTTTGATAGTATTTCGGTTCAATCAATACTACCAAAACAGGAGGCTGGTCATAAGACGCCGATTATTTACCGCTTAC
>CACZXG010000167.1 GCA_902785055.1 uncultured Lachnospiraceae bacterium | reverse complement strand
GATATATTTATGATAAGCCGGTAAAGTAGGACGCAGAAAATACAGGAAAACTGAAGAGAGACAGCGAGGAGGACAGAGAGCCCGAAGTGGTCTTCGGCGACAGAGCTTTCGAGGGAACGCCTTGGGCGGTGCAGTTTTTCGGAGAGTTTTACTGCCGGGACGGTATTCTGTATATCTGCTTCTCCGGACAGGATAAGATCAGAGTCCCGGAAGGGGTCCACACGATCGCGAAGCTGTCTTTCCGCAATGTCCGCGCAAAGGAACTGATCCTGCCTGAATCAGTGACCAGGATTGAAGATTACGCGTTTGGAGGCGCGCGGTTTGACAAAGTATTGATGCCGGACGGGATGAACTATCTTTTGACCGGCGATTACTACGGGAGCATTTTGGAAGCGGCCGGGTGCAGCGAGCCCGCAGAAAGGAGACCAAGATTTCTAAAAGTGCCGTTCTTGTATGAACTGGCGCTCCAGAAAACTAAATATAGAGGTTACAGGAAATTCTTTATCCGCGAAAAGAAGAAAACGGACGGGGAAGGAGCCTGGGGGAGGAAACTTATTGATGTCAGCGCCGCTCTGAGAAGAAGGCTTAAGAAAGGCGGCGTATTGATCGGAATCCGCTGGGACGAGCAGCACAGAGTGCAGAGTGTGAAGTCTTTCGTGTGGCTGGAGGACGACGATACGTACAAAGATCCTGTTATCGATGAGTACCTCATGTATCCGGTCCGTCTTGAAAACGGCAGTATTGAACCGTACAGAGACTCCACGACATTTCAGGAAACAGACCAGCTGGAGTACGGGTTTGGAGATATGAATGCGGAGGAGCTCATGAAAATGGGAGCGATCCGATATCCGCAGCCGGGGACCGAAGAGGAGTGGTTCTGGTCCGAAGACACGCTCAATTTCGAAGGGGCGGTCGAAATAGAGCTGCTTGATATGTGGATGGAGGACCATCCGGGATATGTGATCGACAGTATGGAAGAGAACGCGGAGAAAGACAAGTACAGGATGTTCGTGGACTTCTAAAACGTCGCAAAGGTCGAGCCGTGATATTCGCGTATAAAAGAGCCGCCTGTCCGGAGAAAATCCGGGCAGGCGGACTTTTTTGTGCGATAAGCCGGTAAGCGCAGCTCGTGCTTGCACGAAGATGCATTTACCGGCCAACGGTCAATCGAGTAGGAGCATCCTACTCGATTGATGTTGTCGGAGTACTGCGCCGGGTCATTTCTCCAAGGCGCTCAGAGAGGACTGCTGCAGGAACACCCTTGTCTTCAGTATGCCCTCGACATCAAGGGAAGGATCTTTGCTCTTTAACCTTCTCATGACTTCATCCCGATCCAGGCCTGAAGTCATTTCAGAGAGCAGTTTTTCTGCCTGTATGACTGCTTTACCGGAGATTCCGCATTGCAGGTATAATTCGGCCAGATGATATCTGTCGCGATTGGAGAAAAAATCGGGAGGACTGTTCTGGGAACGGCTTTCTAAGACCAGCTGTTCCTGGTATATGAGAGCACTGTCGGTCAGTCCGGTTCTTTCAAGAACAGTGATCAAATCCCGTTTGGTCTTGTGAACGGAGGGAGCATACAGCCCCGAGACATTGGTCTTCAGCCTTAAAAGCTGGAAATGCTCCATGCGGGCTTTGAACTTGAGGCTCTCAGAAGCTTTAAGGTTATTTGAGGAATATTTAAACAGTGCCTTACAGAGTTTTTCATAAGCTTTGATCCCTTTTTCACTGTCCTCTCCGTGGACTTTACGGGTCAGATCCAGCTCTTCTTCCCGAATTCTGATCTCTTCTTCCGGCGGGCCTGTCTCAGCTAAATCATACGCAAGATTAGAAAGGCAGATGAGTGTGGTCTCCAGATCCTCTGCATGATATTTTTTCTGCAATTCAAGCGCTTTTTCCGCGTACTTCCTGGATTTGCTGTACCGACTGCAGCTGTAATTGGCGTAATCAAGGCGCAAGAGATAGTAGACAACATCTTTCGAGCACTCGCCTTCTTTCTCTAAATGATATTTATACAGCTTTTCATCATAGGGGATTTCCTCCTTGTACAGCTTGAGGCTGCGCAGTACATAAACGTAGATCCGCCATTGAAACTCGGCGTCAAAGTTTTCTTGCGCTGAGAGGTATTCGGCGATCGCCACAGCTCTCCTGATGAGAGGATAAGCGGAATCAGATTTATCTTTTGAATAAAGGACATAAGCCACGCCTGCCAAAGCATCTGAAATGTCGCTGTTCTTCCAATCCTTATAATTTTCAAGGCGATCCATGAATTCTGCGATTTGGGAATCGCTTTCTTCCCCGTTATTGTGTTTGACAAGAATATAGTAGCCGAAGTAATTTAACGTTTTCGGATGCCTCTCACCGAATCTCTTTTCGATGGCCTGCCAATCGTCGTATGCTTTTTTTACATCTGCTGCTGACATAGCGATTCCTCATCAGTTGACAAAAGGATGCGGGACTTCTCCGAGGAGGATCTTAGTGAGCAGCTCATCGACAGAGAAGATCTTGTAGTCAGTGGAAGAGTGCTCTGCCATGGGGAGCGGAGGATAGCCCTTGAACGCCTCATACATGTCTATATCGGCAAGCTGTGAGATAAAGGGATACTGACGGGCGTGCATGATCAGCGCTTCCCCCTTTTCCTTGCTGAAGCGCTGGAGCTCGGAGACAGAGATCAGAGGACGCTTCTCATGGCTTGCGGTCACTATGTCTCCGCATAAGCTGCTGATCTCGGTCAGAAGATCCAGTTCCTTGGAAGTAAGGAATACCCAGTTATCACAATTTCCTTTGATCGTGTCGGCGTCTTCCTGATAGCGTCCCACCAGCTGGTGCTTGCTCTGCGCGACAAGAAAATAGCGCATGTTCCGGCTTCTCGCGGCGGAGATCATTGAAGGCATATCCGGGATCTTGGGAAGGTTGCAGAATTCGTCTAACAAGAAGTTGACCCTGACGGGCAGAGTGCCGTCCTCTTCGTTCTGTGCCTCGCGGATCAGGATCTCATAGGCCTGTTTGATAAAAGTGGTGACCAGGAAATGGAGCGTTGTCTTCTCATCCGGAACGATGATGTACAGTGCGGTCTTCTCCCTGCCGATCCGGGTGAGATCCACGGTGTTGCCGGAGAGCATTGTGGCCAGTTTTTTCTGTGTGTTAAAGACGCGGATCATACCAAAGAGCGAGATATAAATACTCTGGCGGGTCTTCTCGGCTCCCGTAAAAACGTTCTTGTAATTCATTCCGGCGATCGTGTATTCGCTCATCGGTTCAGAGAGATCCGTCAGTTTTCTTTCCAGATCGAGGGAACACAGACGGGAGAGACTGATAACGTTAGCTTCCTCTTTCGAGGCACACTCCATAAGGAGCATCAGGTTTGCAATCGCAAAGGAAGAAGCCATTTCAGGCCAGAACACGTCTTTAGTGCGCTCGAACTGCGGGGAGGCCAGGGTCTGCACAAAATCATTGAGCATGGAGACCGCTTCTTCCTG
>CACZXG010000166.1 GCA_902785055.1 uncultured Lachnospiraceae bacterium | reverse complement strand
GATAACTGTTTCCTCTGTGGTACCGCCTGTATTTTCCCCAGTATTTGCAAATGCCGGAACGCTCATGGTTCCGGCACTTAAAATCATCGCTGACAGCATTGCAATCAGTCTCATTTTCTTTCTCATGTCTTATTCATCCTCCTCGTTCTGATGGATCACAGCCGCAGCGTCCCCGACGGGAGCGGCCTGAAATGCTTTTTTGATCAGTTCCGCAAGGTCTTCCGGGGACAGGTTTGCTGCGTGCACCATGTCATGGATGCACGTGTTCTCCGCCTCCCGGTACCTGCGCTCCAGATCCTTTACCTTCTTATCCCACTCATCCCGTTTGGCGCGGGCTTTGGAAAGCTCCGCACCGATCTTTTTCAGTTTTGTATCGTCCAAAAATCATCCCTCCTTATGGCAGCCTGCAGTAACACATGAAATGTGACCTGAAATAGTCAGAGTTGACCGAGGCATACTGAATAGGCGACCCGCAGTGAATCATCATTCCGTCACCCACGTAGATACCGACATGCGAAGCGCCCACCGTGTCATAGGTTCTTTCAAAGAAGATGATGTCCCCCGGTTTCGCCTCACTGGGCGGGATCGCCGGCAGCATCTGCCGAAGGCCTTCCGCTGTCGTCCTGCCTACATTCCAGCCATTGCCGCAGTTGTTGATCACCCAGCATACAAAGCCGGAGCAGTCAAAGCTGGTGGACGGGGATGAACCGCCCCACACGTAAGGGTATCCCAGATATTTCTCCGCTTCATGGATCATCTTTGCGAACTTCTCGTCAGTCAGGGCTTCTCCGGGGATCGTGTACTGGATCCCTCCGCCCGGTGTGACATACATGCTGTCCGGGAAGAGATAATCGCGGTTGCCCTTCTGCTGAACCAGCAGCCGGTAGCGCTCCATCTGGTCATCCGTCAGGCCCCAGTTCTCGATCACGGTCTCCAGGCTGTGGTTTGTGATTTCCACGGTCAAAACTCTCTTCGTGATCGTCTGCGTCACTTCAACGGTATTGGATCCGTTATCATCCGCCACATAGGCTTCCCAGGTCTGATGTCCATGGTTTGAAGCAGCTGAATGGCTGTCATAGTAAACATCAAACTGCACACCGTACCGGTCAAAGTTGCCGGTATCCTCCACTGTATACTCCACGCCGTTCATCACAACCTTTGTTCCCATGGGGACAAAGGGATTGTAAGCATCCACGGCAATCGTGTGGTTCGCTGTCGGATATACGCCGCTGGCTGTCGGTCCGCCGGACCAGATCCCGCAGCAGATCGGGCAGTTGCAGTAACCGCTCGTCACCACCTGGCCCAGGGATTCCCCGACGCGTACCTGCCGGGTCTCCGTCACGGTTTCCGTGTGATGGCTGGTGGAATACTCATACTGCGCCGCAAAGAGTTCCCGGAGCGTCCGCTGGACTTCTGCCCTTGAATAGTCCTCATAAAGAACTGTCAGGAAAGCCGCCAGGACATAAGGGTTATGGCCGATCTCCGACATATCAATGTCGTACTCGTCATAGTCCGGATTGTCCTCCTCGATCTCCCGGATCCGTTCCCGAAGGGCTTCTTCCATGGCACTGTAATCCTCGTCCGCGCCCCGGATATCCTCATCTTCTGCTGTATAAGAAGTACCGATGACCGCATTTCCCGTCCCGCCGAACAGCATGGAACAGGAAGACAAAGAACCGGAGATCAGGACAATGACCATGGCAAGGCCTCCGATCACCAGAAGGATATGGCTGTGCTGCTTTATAAAATTGGCAGCGACCGTACCGATATCTTTGGTTTCCTTCACGGCCTTTCCGGCACCGGCTGCCGCCCCGGAGCTTCCGACCGAAGATGCAGCAGCCGTTCCGGCAGATGCCTGTCCGGCCTTGATCGCCGCATACTCCTTTTTGACAGCCTGCTTCTGCCGCCACCTCGAGATCGGATTCGTAGCCGCCTGCGGGTTTTCTGCCATCCGCTTCTTATACAGAGCCTCAATATTGGCCTTGTCCGCCCTGCTCTCCAGTTTTGCTGCCTGCTTATAGGCCTTCAGCTTATGGCTGTACCGGACGGTATCCGCTGTCTGCGCCGCGGTCTCCGCTGCCCCTTCCGTTTCATTCACGGCCTGCACACCCACGTTGTCGTCCTCATGCACAGCGACTTCCTGGTGGACTTTAGCCGTTGCGGAAAAGACAGCACCTTTCATGATGACTTTCTGTTTCAGGGCAGTCGGCGCTTTTACTTCCTCCACGATCTCTTTCTTGCCGAAACGAAGCTTGGCACCTTCTGCCTCCGCAGATGCCTTCTTGGTACGCAGCTTCCTGCTCGGAAGACGGGCTTTCGCCTCATCCGCCTTGCCGGCAGCCTTTTCCGCTTTTTCAGCGGCTTTCTTTACCGATTCATTTCTCAGGTCTTCCCCGGTGAAATGAAGTTTTGTCGTCTGCTTCTTCATTCACACCTCCCATATCACCCATCCTTCTGGACGGAGTTGTCGATCCATTTCGTGGTCATGATCTTGTAGAGCTCCAGATCCGTCGGGAAGTGATCCACGAAAGGAAGGATGACATTGCCATAAAAAAGCAGCCCTTCGCCTTCGCCGGACTGCGTCACATAAGATAACTGATGAGGGGAGATATTCAGTTGTTTGGCCAGGATCGCACGGTCGCCGGAAGCCTGGTTGAGCATATACAGAAAGTCGCTGTTCTCGAAGATATTTTCCACCTCGCGGGAGGACAGCAGGTCCTTCACGTTCTGCGTAATGCCGGTCGGGATGCCGCCCCACTTACGGAACCTCTTCCATATCTCCACGGAATAGGCCGCCGTCTGTTCCTCACGGAGCAGCAGATGGAATTCGTCCATGTAGTAGCGGGTGGTCTTGCCTGCGTCACGGTTGGCCGTGACACGGCCCCAGACCTGATCCTGCACTATTAACATTCCGATCTTCTTCAGCTGCTTGCCCAGTTCCTTGATGTCATAGCAGACCAGACGATTGCTCACATCCACGTTTGTCCGATGGTTGAACAGATTCAGGGAACCTTTGACATAGATCTCCAGCGCGGTCGCCACATGGTGGGCTTCCTTCTCTTCCTGTTCCAGAAGGGCGTTGTAGAGATCTTCCAGAAGCGGCATGTTCTCCGGCTTCGGGTCATTGAAATAGCCCTGATAGATCTGATGGACACAGCGGTCAATGACCGTCTTTTCCACCGGCTGCAGGCCTTCCTTGCCGCCGACGATCAGCTCGCACAGGGAAAGGATAAAGTCCGCCTTCAGGGCGATCGGATTATCCTCCTCCGAATAGTTCGCGTTGATATCCATGGGGTTGATATACTGCGTGCTGGTAGGGCTGATCTTGATGACCTGGCCGTTAAACCGGTGCACCAGCGGGGAATACTCTGCTTCCGGATCGCAGATGATAATGTCGTCGTCCGTCACCAGGAAAGCATTGGTGATCTCACGCTTGGCACTGAAGGATTTACCGGAACCCGGTGTGCCCAGGATCAGGCCGTTCGGGTTTTTCAGAAGCTTCCTGTCCACCATGATCAGGTTGTTGGAAATGGCATTCAGGCCATAGTACAGGGCTTCCTTTCCGTTCTGGAAAAGCTCCTGGGTCGTAAACGGGATCATGATGCCGGTCGCGCTGCTGGTCATCTGCCGCTCGATGGTGATCAGGTTCTGTGCCAGCGGAAGGCTGCTCATCAGGGCGTTCTCCTGCTGGAAATCCAGCCGGCGCAGGTTGCAACTGTGCTTCTGGGCGATACTGGATGCCTGGAAATAGTTGGTCT
>CACZXG010000165.1 GCA_902785055.1 uncultured Lachnospiraceae bacterium | reverse complement strand
AGTTCGTCATGGGTCTCGGCTACACCGCACTCCTCGATAGCCACTACTACGTGCCCTACCTCGCGGCATCCGCTTTGACCGTCTACGATGATTCCGGAGCCAAGACCGTTTCCGGAACCGTCAAGAACAACGGAAGCGGAGCCCAGGCGACCATCGCATTCCTGAAAGACGGAAAGGCAATGGTGTTCGGTACCGCATCCGACGGAACCTTCAGCGTGAAGGATGATGGTGAGTACGTGGAGCCCAACTGTGGACAGGGCACTCCGGGACACATGACCTTAACAATCGTCTACGAAGGTCAGGAAGGTATCCCTGTATTTTTTGCATTGCATGACATGATGGAAGGTGTTGTCTTCATCCTTCATAAGGTAGTCGACTACTTCCGTAGACCAGTGTTCAGGCTTGCTGTGCAGACCGTTGGTGAGGATCTGGTCCATATCGTCCAGAAGGAAGCGGTATCGTCCGTCCGTATAAGGATTTTCCGGATCTGTCTCCCCCAGGTAGCGCCACATGGTCACATTGTTGAAGGGCCAGTCGGAATTGTTGAAGAGCGTCTCAAGCGCAAAATAGAACAGGTAATTGTCCATATCCACGGCTTGTTCCAGAGCTTTCTGGTTTTGCGTCATCGTCAGATCGGCCTCAAAAAGCGGAAGGATCTTTGCCGTCTTATAGGCTTCGTAATCGCTGGCGTCGTATCTTTCAATGGCATCCGGTGTTTTCAGCCCGAACAGACTGCACATATACTCCTTTGTAACACTCGGTGTGATATCACAGGCTGTATAGAACTCCCCGTTGAGGTAAGTGACCCCCAGCCGGGCTTCCGGAAGCCCGGGAAAACCGCAGCCATCCGAAAGTATCTTCGCGTACTCGCCGCGGGCGCTGCGGATCCTGTAGTAAGGTACGCCGTGGGTACGGAAACGAAGCTTTCGGAACGTATCGGGCTCTCGATCAGAAGAAGCGTCCGTCAGTTTCTGTACATTGCCGGCACGGCTGTAGGCGCTGCCCTCAAACATGTCCAGATGAAAGCTGTCGTCAGAACTTCCTCTCCATGTGGAGGCTTCCGCACAGAGACTTCTGGTCGGAAGGATCCTTGAGCTGTAGCCTCCCACCGAGATCCCCGCATCTTCTTCGAGAAGGACTTGTCCTTCAGGGGAAAACAGCGTCACATGTCCGTCCTTGACCCAGTCCTCTCCCTCGTGATAGAAGTTGCCGGAACGGTCCACACGCTTTCCTTCATCGATATCTTTCTGGTAATTGCTGCCTTTGACCATAATACCGTGGTCATAATCAAAGAGATTTTCGGAATCTGTGCTGATACAGACAACGTAAGCGTCATAACGTTCGGCCACCTCCGGCCCGATCACATAAGTACGGGTCACAACTGCCCCCATATCTTCTCCCTGCACCAGGCGGGCGCGGACCGGCACAACGCGGATCCCGTCATCTGCGGCTTCCACAAGAGTGCCCTCTCCCGAGGCAAGAGCATCTTTTTCCTGTTTCCACTGCCGGTACTGTCCTTCCAAAGTTGTGTCTTCTTCCGCATCCCCGGCCTGCGTGGCTTTTGCCTCTTCACTTTTTTCCGCCTCGATCTGGCGGATTGCGCTTTCCAGGTCAATACCTTGGCCCGGATCATAAAGAGCACTGTCTGCTGTCGGCTCGTCCCCGTTGAGCGTATAGCGGATCTCGATGCTGTCCTCCTGCGGGATCGCGTCATCCGTTTTCAGCCGCAGGACAAAGGGATCTTCATAAAATCCGCTGTCAGCACTAAAAGAAAGAGGATCCCCTTCCGTCCTTTCCAGAGCGGTACGAAGCGTCCTCGTCTTTTCGTATTGAAAATAATAAAAAAACAGCAGGGCCGCCAGGAACAGTGTCATGACCACTGCATATTTGATTCCTGTGTTCCGCCCTGCTTTCATCATTTTTCACTCTTTCCGATCATGCCGCTCGTAAGAGCGGCAGCGCGAGGAGAAAGCCCGGAACGGGTTTCTCCGATGCAATTATATCTTTCCGGGACCTTTTCCTCCTCCCGGCGGCTGTGCGTTCTGGATCTTGACTCTGGATTCAGTCGTACGTATATACCGGTCATCCCGCGCGCGAAGATGCATTCCTCCCTCTGCGACATAGGCAGAGGCCTGGCTCAGCTGTGCTACCGGCTTCATCTGGCTGCAGAGCACTGCATTCACGATAAAAGCGGGCACAAAGGAGAAAAGGGCCGCAAGGAGATAGGATGTCGTCGTGACATCTTCTCCGGTCAGAAGAAAAGATCCGAACACGATCAGAGAAACCGCAAAGACGGCAATAAACCAGAGTAACTGCTTGAGTTTGGAAACCGGAAGATTGCCGGTCATCTTTCCGGTCTGACCGTTCATGGCGAAGAGGAAGGTCTGATCCTCCCACTTTGTACTCAGGAGCCAGACAGGAAAAACCGCGTATTCGGTCTTCTCGTTGTAAACCTTTTCATGATGGGTTCGTGTGGATACACTTGTGTAACCTGTGACCGTAGCACGAAGAGCATTCCTCGCGCTTTTTACAGAGCGTTCCTCCGCGCGTTTTCCGCACTCCTGTTTACTTACATCATATTTATTTGCCAGATATCCCGGCATATAGGCCAGCGAGAAATCTGTAATGGCGCGATAGTCAAAAGGCTCGATACTGTCCATAAGATCATCGGGCATTTTGGATGATGCGTCGACAGGAACCCGGCTGAAGCTGATCGTACCTTCACGCGTGACCTCATAATGTCTGGACCTGGTGACTTCATACTCGCCCGTCGCTTCCACGGAACCGCCGTTCTCTTCCAGAACCGCGTCCCAGATATAGGCGCCGCCCTGGCCGAGGTCCATGGTGCGCTTGAAGGAGTTGACCACCTGCTGGGCGGTCAGCTTGCTGCCGTCATGGAAAGTCACGTCGTCACGGAGCTGGAACACCCAGACCGTACCGTCTTCGTTGGAACTCCAGGAGGTCGCCAGCATGGGGACAACTTCTCCCGTTTCCGGATCATAGTGGGTCAGCGTCTCATAGACGTTCTGCAGCACCATGATGCCGTTGGAGTATTCGATGCTGGGATCCAGCGTGACATACGGCATGGAGTTGTGGATATGATAGAGAATCCTGTTGTCCGCCGCGAATGCGCTACCGCCGAGGCCTGCCGCCAGGCCGAGCACGAGAACCAGGACCAGCGCAAGGGAGATGAGCTTCTTCATTGTCATCCTTCTTTCTGTATGTTGTTTGCATATTGACGTATGCTGCAGCAGTTCAGACTGCTACGTGGAAACTTTACCATGAACCGCAGCTGTACGCAATAGGGAAATCTGACAATATTTTTGCTTTTTTACAAAAACCAGGCTGCAAGATGCATAAAATCTGCATAAATGCAACTTGCAGCCCGGTTCTATTCAGTTCTGTTTGAACGCGGCCTCTTCGAAAGCCGGATCCCAGTCCGTCTCACAGATATCCGTTCTCACGCAGGGAGTAATAATCCTCTCCGGCAACGATCAGATGGTCCAGTAACTTAACGCCGATCGTGTTGAGCGCAGCGCTTGCCGCTTCCGTTGCATCAAGGTCCTCCCTGGACGGCGATAGCGTTCCTCCCGGATGATTGTGTGTCAGGATCACGGACACCGCCTTGCTGAGGACCGCGGTCTCCACAATCTTCCGCACCGGGAAATGCACCGCATTTACATCGCCTTTTGCAACTTCCTCGCGCTTTACAATCTTTCCTCTTGCATTCAGGCAGAGAATGCGCACACTTTCATCCGCCTGATTG
>CACZXG010000164.1 GCA_902785055.1 uncultured Lachnospiraceae bacterium | reverse complement strand
GATGTAAGAAGTCTCCAGTACTGTTTCTGCTCCAGCACGAAGTTCGTTCCGCACCGCCCTATAAGATACAGTCTGTCACCCGCGATCATGCAGAGCACAAAGACCGCCGCCTGGATCACCGCGAGCGCGATATTCATTCTGCAATATTCGTATTTTCGTAACTCCTGCATGGCAGATCCCCGTGACTCAGAGAATGCCGCCAAGTCCCACACAGGCAAAGTGAAGCGCGCCTACGGCCTGGGCAAACTGTGCGACCGTGAACACGGGATCTTCCTCAAGCTGCCTCATGAGGGGTGTGATCGCGAGTCCGGAATCCGCGTTTTTCAGCACAAGGCCGGGTTCTCTGGATACTGCGCCCTCACGGATCATGTCAAAGCATTCCTGCCTCTTGACCAGTCTTCCGAAGAGAGTCCTCTCCTTGGCCGCCGGGTGGAAGAGATAGTCGTTCTCCGCCCAGATGACCGCAATATACTCGCCGATCTCCTTAAAGATCTCCCTGCAGACTTCGCTCTCTCCCGAAGCAGCCTTCTCCATAAAGAATTCCAGGCACTCCTTTCGCTTGTCATCAGGCTCTGTGGGCACGATTACCGACTTTCCATCGCCGCTCGCCTCGAAGAGACCTCTGCGAAGCGCTTCCTCATAGATGTCGGGCTCCCTTTCGGGCAGGTATTTGCAGGCAAGACGGAATACACCGGACTGGCCCGTATATTTCTGAAGAGTACCGGGCAGCAGAGTATTGACATTGAGGCAGCTCCTGATATCCTCCGCGTCATACTCCCTCGCCCTGCGGCTTCCCAGGTCGATGATGCAGTTGTAGCATTCCAAAGGGATCTGGGGGATGGAACCGTCAGCCAGCACCCATCCGGTGCCGAGTTCCGTGCCCAGGCTGTAGGCGATAAAGCCTTTGGAGACATCACCGCCGGCAGCAGCCATCTCAACAGCATCGGTAAAGGCTGCCATGGGTCCGTCGTTGCAGCACATCACCGCTCCGTTCTCAGTCGTTAAAGCCCGGAGCTTCCCGGTCAGACCGGTGAGCTGCGCAAACTGTTCCTCATAGTCCCTGTCGGGATTCTCCCGCAGGCCCTTGGTCTTGGTGGTCTCCCCGCCTACGATCATATTGTGGATGATGGCATCCGGCCAGCTCAGGCCGATCCCGTCCCACTTTCTTCCCGCTCCGAACTGTTTCATAAGGCGCTCCGCCGTCTCCATGACGGGGTCGATGAGCTGTTCCACACAGGAGAAAGATGCCGGCGCCCAGTTCAGTTCCTCGCAGTGAACGAGCCTGCCGTCCAGGCTGGCAGCAAACTTTATGTCAGTACCGCCTACGTCTATACCCAGCAGAAAAGCCTTCTGAGCCCTGGCGGGAAGTTCCTCGAAGACAGCGCCTCCCGTGGGTTCCTCCATCGCCTTCGCGTCCTCAGTCTCATCCCGGAGATCTCTGATCCCGATCGCGAATTTCTCTTTTCCGCCTGTAAGAGCCTTCACGATCCTCTCATTGACATTGAGGCATTTGCCATAGCCGGATCTCTCTGTTTTGTCAAGGTCCAGCTGGAAATCCTCTCTGAGTCCTTCGGCCAGTGCCCGAAGATCCTCATCAGCCGGATCCAGATAGATCTCAATGCGGATCGCCCCAAGGGTGGAGATCAGGTTGTAGAGAAAAGCTCTGATATATTCGGCGACGAACTCCCGCTGCTCTTCTGTCTCCCACTCGGGAAGAGACATCCCGAACACTTCGACCGCTCCCTCGTAAAGGTGCGCGTGCACGTGAAAGGCCTTCTCTCCCACTTCGTCAAAGATCCGCCTGACATCCGTTATATAGACCGTCCGGTCTTCCTGTGCTCTCTTAAGAAAACTTTCAATGCATTCCGTCTGTCTGCTCATTTTCCCTCTTCTCCTTTTCGATCTCTTCAAAGAGCGCGTCAATGTCCACCGTGTATTTTCCCTTTTCTCCGGGGTCAATGCGCACTGTTACCTTCCTGCCGATCACTTCTTTGCCGGGGTAACTCTCCAGCGCTCTGCTGGTGTAGGTCTCCATCCGTCCTGTCAACGGATCCTTATAGCGGCATACTATGTAATAGGTCGTCTTTTCCCCTGCTGTCCTGAGGTTTCTCGTGACGCCCAGAACCTCTGCCGTGATCGTCTGCTCTCCTCCGGACAGAAGGAGCCGGTCAGCCCCCGGCAGCAGGTCTCTTCTGACCATAGTTCCACCTGCAACTATGAGCGCCGCAGCCGGTATACTGCATCCGAGAAAATAATTGGTATTTCCCGTCTTAATGCTCGCGATCACACCCGCTGCCGCCACTCCAAGGCTGAGCAGCAGCAGTGCGCCGCCAATAAGAGTATTTCTGCCGAATCTGTCAAATCCTCCCACACTATCACCTCACAGCCCCAGTTCCCGGGTCAGTTTCTCCGCAAGCATTCGCGCCGCAACGGCGTGGGCTTTCCTGCCGGGGTGGTCTCTGCTTCCGAAATCCTGCGCCGAGTCAAAAAAGAGATAATCGTTGTTCTGATCCCCCGTATCCTCCCTGAATCTCCTGAAAGCTCTGCGGATCGGCTCCTCCAGCCCGTGTCCGAGCATTCCGTAGCACCACAGCAGAAGACTTCCGGGATTCCGCATCCTGAGGTTCTCGAGAAATCTGTACACCGCGTCTTCAAATTCCTGTACAGTGCAGCCCTCGACAGTGTTGATCGCCATCTCGTCATTCGTTCCCAGATGTATGATCACCGCGTCTGGTCTCCAGCTCTCGAAGTCCCACTCCTCGAAGGCTCCCTTGGTCCTGTTCTTTTCGCCCCTTAGGACGCCGCAAACCTGATCGTAATAAAGGGGCATCGCCTCTCTGCGGGCGCCTTCCCAGGAAAAACAGGTTCCCCAGCCGCTCTGGCTGAGGATACTGTACTCCGCTCCGAGCATCGCAGAGGTAAGATATTCATAAGTGTGCACCGCGCTGAAGCACCCCGGATTCCACTCCAGATAGTCCTCCGCGCCTGTCAGTCCCTCTCCGGAAGTCAGGCTGTCCCCGATAAATTCCAGTTTCAGAGCCGGCTCAGGCACGTCGTCGAAGACTCCGTCCGTGATCAGGCTGCAGATAGCCAGGCTGTTCCTGGGATCAATATGCATCGCCTGGGTGTCTCTCACGATGCGGACATTTCTCGTCATGTTCCTGTCCATACCGCGGAAGAGGCAGATACTGCTTCTTCCTTTGGGTACCATGAAGCGCTGGATCAGGGCTCCGTTCACCATCACATCCACCCAGTTCTCAAAAACCATATAGGAGGACTCGAAGGTCACCCATAGTTCCGTCGCCCGCAGATTCAGCTCCAGTGCGGAACCGGTCCAGAAAAGATGCAGAGGATCCACTGATTCTCCTGTCCTTCCCAACACTCTGTATTGCCTTCCCCGTTCCAGTTCCCTGAGGTCATATTCCCGAAGATGGTCCATCAACACTTTGGAGTACCTCCCTGCCCGTCCGCCGGGCTCCAGCGTCACTTACATAAAAGTCGTATAAATATCCACGTGGTCATAGATGCAGGGCCAGATGCCGGCGCCGTCCGCCGTCACACATATATAGCGGCCCCCGTCGTCAGACTCCTGATAGCTTGCGCAGCAGAATCCCGCCTCGCCTACATAGCCGGTCTTGGCGCAGACCACTTCTCCGTGAGTATCCTTATCCTCGATCCTTCTCAGGAACCAGTTGGAGATCCCGATGGCCTGCGACTCCTCTCCTCCAGAGGGCGGGACCTCGTAGTAATGACATGAGAGCACTTCCCTGCAGAGCTCATTGTCAAT
>CACZXG010000163.1 GCA_902785055.1 uncultured Lachnospiraceae bacterium | reverse complement strand
GTAGCGGAGAGAGAACGGGAATGTCGTTGAGTGCGATTCCGATCCACTTCGGCGCCGCGCCGGTCCCGGTGTCGACGCCCTGACGGTCGAAGGCGTAGAGGCCGCGCGCTCCGACGTCGTTCCACACCTGCCGCGCCATCGAAACGGCGAAGTCGACGCGCGCATCCCGGCTCTCGTTCCGGATTTCGTAGAGGTCCCGGTCGTAAACCGGCGCGCCCGTGAACAGGTCCGTCGGGTTGTCGACGAACAGCGCCCACACCGTGTCGCGCAGGATCTTCATGGCGGGTGCCGCGATCGCCAGGTCAGGCGTCACCGCGCGGAACGTCGAATCGGCCAGCATCTTTCCGGTTTCGACTGAATTGTGGCAGCTGCTGATATAATTGTACCAAGTCGCTGACGCGACGGCCAGCCTCAGTTAATTCGTTTTTCGACTGCGTCAAAAAAATAAAAAGCAGTTTTCGTTTTGTGTTATTGTTAAGATACCCCTACCCAAACAACGCACAAAGACAAAAACTGCTATGTTTAGTTTATCACGGTTTCCTAACAATTACATTCTTTATTTACAGAAAAGACCGCCGCCGGGATCTCCTTCTTTTGTTGCCCGTTCATTTCAACATAAAAGGAGGATACTGTGGATTACTTAAAAACTTACCGGGAAATGATCTCATACCGCGGTCTTACCACACATACTGTCAAGTCTTACACTACCTACATCTCTGCCTATCTCGATTTCCTCCAGTCTGTTCTCCGGAAAACTCCGAAACAGGCTGACTGGGATGACATGCGGTCTTTCCTGGTTTTTATCCAGGAATCCCGTCATCTCTCTGACCGGACCGTAAACGCTGCCATTTCCCAGCTCAGGTTCTTTTGCATCTATGTCCTTCACAGACGCTGGGAACCTGCCCGGCTTCCTTTCAGAAAGTTTGATTCCTACCTTCCCTATGTTCCTTCACAGGAAGAAACCTTTGAGTTTATTTCCACCATCCCTGATATAAAACAGCGGGCCATGTGTGCCGTCATGTATTCCTCCGGTCTTCGCATCGGAGAGCTTTGTTCCCTCAGGTATGAAGACATAGACAGGAAAAACAGACGGATCCATGTCTGCCGTTCGAAAAACCGCCAGGACAGATACGCCGCCCTCTCCGAATACGCCCTGGACCTCCTTACCCGCTACTGGTTTCAGTGCGGCAGACCCATGGGGTATCTCTTTCCGCAGCAGAGACATCCCGACAGACCCATCGATACTTTTTATCTTTCACGGTGGATCTCAAAACACGAGGAGGAACTGGGCTGGCCGCACCGCATCACCTGTCACACTTTCCGCCACGCCCTGGGAACACATCTCTACGAAAGCGGCATTGACCTTCTTACCATCAAGGCCCTTCTTGGACATAAGTCCCTATATTCCACGACGATCTATGTCCACCTCGCCAAAAACCGTTTCTCTGCTGTTGTCCATCCCATTGACAGAATGGCCGGTGCTTTCCATGCCGGCTGATGTACGGAAGGCCTTTGAGCTTTCCTACGGGGAGTTCTGCCGCCTCGGCGCTCCCCAGTCCTTCGTCCAGAGGAAGGCTGCCGCTGCGATCATGCGCTGTAAGACCGGTGCTCTCGGATGCAATGTCAGCATCTGTGATAACTGCGGCAATACCGTCCTTCACAACAACTCCTGCAGGAACAGGAACTGCCCGAACTGCCAGGCTGTCAAAAAAGAACTCTGGGTGGACAGGAGAAGCGCGGAAGTGATCGACACACCATACTTTCATGTGGTCTTTACACTCCCGCATGACCTCAACTGCCTTCTCCTCTGCAACCAGAAGCTTCTCTACAGCCTCTTTCACCGCTGCTGTGCTGAGACCCTCCTGGAGCTCTCCGCTGACCGCAAATATCTTGGCGCTGTCCCGGCGATCATCCAGGTCCTTCACACCTGGAACCAGGAACTGGATTACCATGTACACATGCACTGCATCGTTTCCGGAGGAGGCCTCACTCCTGACCGCAGGATCCGGAGATCGAAGGCGGGTTTCTTTATCCCTGTCTTTGTCCTCAGGGATAAGTTTAAGGGTAAGTTCCTTTCACGCCTGAACGACCTGCACCGGGGCGGAAAACTCGACTTCTCTGACTGCTGCAGCAGACTTCAGAACTCTTATGAATGGCACTCCTTCCGGGACTCCCTTTACAGGAAGGACTGGTGCCCTTATATCAAGGAGACATTCAACGCCTTTGGCAATGCCATTGAGTACCTTGGACGCTATACGCACAGGATCGCCATTTCCAACAGCCGCATCCTGACTGTCTCGGAGACCCTTGTAACCTTCTCCGCAAGGGCAAAACACGCAGGTGAGCCAAGGCGCACGGTTACACTGAAAAGCACGGAGTTCATCCGTCGTTTTCTGATGCACGTGCTTCCCTCCGGTTTTCAGAAGATCCGTTACTACGGTCTCCTGAACAACCGCTTCAGGAAAAGAAACCTTTCGCTGATCTTCCGGCTGCAGGGGCATCAGAGATTCAAAGAGCGTTTCTCCGGCTTGAAGATAGCGGACCTCCTGAAGGAGATATGGAATACAGATATCTGCCTCTGCCCGGAGTGCGGGAAGCGTTCCCTGCATCCCGCCGGAAGGATATATGCCCGGGGCAGTTAAGCGCCTGAAATATATCCTCTTACAGTTTCATAATGTTTCCGGCCTGCCATTTGGGGGAGGCTTCTTTGGTGTACTCTTTTTCCTGATCAACACTGATCAGCACCCGGAAAACTCCGCCTGCCGCCTGCATCTTCAGCGTTCACCGCCCTGATTATCAGAGATCTGAAAAGATACTATCCCCATAGCGCTCTTTTCGCCACTCGCCCGCGACGTTGGTACAATCGGAAAGAATCACTTTCAGAGCAGCCTTCTGTTTTCCGAAGGCTGCTCTGTTTTTCTCTGAAAGTGATACTTTCCTTATGGATTATACCACGCCCGGACGAATCGAACAAGCGTTCCCTGTCGAAAACCTTGTTTTTCTCAATACCAGAAGGCGGCAATTCATCCCACCACCTGAAGAGGATGGGGGAATTCTTGCTGTTATATGTTAAAGATATATCTTTTACATTATCCTTCTTTAGATTTATCATAAACACAGCAGAAGCTCAATAAAACATCCGGATACTGTCCGGAGGAAATCGAGGCGACCGCGGAGGGGAATAAATCATGAAGGTATTATACAGATGCACCAAGTGCGGAAAAACTTCCGAAGTGACGACAAGAGCCCCGAAATGTGAATGCGGCGGTCTCTGGAAGCTCCAGTATGACCTGCCGAAGTTTGATGAGGCTCTCATTGACCGCGACGAGTGGAGCATCTTCCGCTACCGGAAATTCATGCCCCTGAATGACGAGACCTGGAGAGATGTCACCATGGGCGAGGGCATGACGCCGATCGTACCGTTCGACGACGATCTGCTGCTGAAAATGGACTACTTCATGCCCACGCTGTCGTTCAAGGACCGCGGTGCGGCCGTGCTCGTGACGCACTGCAAGTCGATCGGCGTGACCTCGTGCGTGCAGGATTCCAGCGGCAACGCCGGCAACAGCGTGGCGGCCTACTGCGGGCGCGCCGGCATCGAGTGCGGCATCTTCGTGCCCGAGGGTGCTTCGCCGGGCAAGATCGACATGATCCGCGCCCACGGCGCGACCTGCACCGTTGTGCCCGGAACGCGCGACCACTGCGCCGACGTGTGCCGTTCCAAGGTGCGCGATGAGGGCGCGTACTATGCCAACCACGTCTACAACCCCATGTTCTACCAGGGCACGAAGACT
>CACZXG010000162.1 GCA_902785055.1 uncultured Lachnospiraceae bacterium | reverse complement strand
GATGACGCAGATACCCGGTATGGCGCAGTCGATGATAAAAAGGAAGATGATAAAAAGAAAAATCCCCTTCTTTTGCATTCTCCACATCTCCCTGATTCTCATCATAGGAAGCTGATGCCTGTGGCTGCCCGGATAATGCAAAGACAGTGTCCGAAAAATATTGCATCGTCGTCCTGAGGATCAGGGAAAAATCGGGGTCTGTGATCCTGCAGCCGTCTACAGTCACGATATCGTAAAATCCGCCGCGCTTATGCATGCCCAGGGCAAGTGGCCCGTCCTTATATTCATCCCCGAAGGTATATTCCATCTTGTTGCGGTATTCATATTCCTGCGGACTTGGCAGGATCCCCTCAAACCACCCGGAGACATCGATCTCCTCCACAGGGATCCCGGAGAGTTTCGCTCCTTCCGCAACTGCCCCCTGTAAAAGCCGTTCCACCTGACTTTTTTTCAGTTCCAGTTCCTTTTCAAAGGGAAGGTGCAGATACATACAGCCTCCGCATCGTCCGAAGTGCGGACAGGGAGCAGTCCGCTCGAAGGGAGCTTTTTCAATCACTTCCAGCAACGTCCCCTCCGCTTTGCCGCGCCGCTTTTTGGATACACGAAGCGATACCCGCTGACCGGGCAGCACATTTTTTACAATACAGATTCCTTCGGACGTTTCCACTACGCCCTTTCCGGGATAGTCGACCCGGGTCACGATTCCTTCCAGAATGTCGCCTTTTTTCATTCAGATCTCCAGCTTATCGGTATATGCATCTGCAGACCGGTCACTCATATTACATGGACAGGTCATTGAAATATCTTGAGGATTTTCTCTTTCTCAGCGGAAAACTCACCCATCTGTGTCTCCAGTTCATCCATCTGCACCCGCATGGAAGCCGCTTTTTCTGTCATCCCTGCCTTTTCGTAGGCATTGGCAAAGAAGGCTTTCTCAAAGTATCTGCCGACCGCATAATACTGTGACAGCTTTTGGGCCTTGGGATTGTTTTCATTGCCGACCACGCTGTCATAGTATCGCGCGTCCAGATCGGAATAGTACTCTTCCGAAAGCCTGTAATAGAGACTGGTATCAGTATCATAAAAATCATTTGCGTTTTCACGCAGCGCAAAAATAGTGATCAGTATAGAAAATGCCAGAATAACGCTCAGGATGATATTGACAATATTTAACAACGAAAACGGCTTTTTCTGGCGTCGGGACGTCTTCACACGTCTGGAATATTTTTTCTGATTATTCATCTGCCGCCTCCTGTCGATACTTCTCCGTTCCTCTCTCGATCAGAAGCGTCCTGTTGCCCTGGGACAGTTCCCGCATGCTCTTCGCTTCCTCAGGAGTCATGGAAAAGTAAGTAATATACATAGCCTCCAGAGAACTACTCATGTTTTCGATATGCTTCATTAATGCAGGCTCACTGCTGATCTTCTGCATATCATAATCGTCAGCCTCAGTGCTTTCATAGAAATCCTGAATATACGACGCGCAATGCTTGGCGGCCAGATCCATATCCGAGTACTTGTCATGATTGACCATTTTCATGATCTCCTGACAGGCATATCGATACTGCGTTGCCACCCTGTAAAGGCCAAAATAGGAATCCGGCATGTAATTTAACGAGTAGACCCTTTCATTGGACCAGAACGCAGCAAAGCCCAGGTAGTCTTCCGCTTCCAGGTATGAATCGATCCTCTGTACGTATTCGTTCTTTGTTTTTGATGAATGCAGGAACCGGACCAGGCGGCCGATCTCATAGCTGTTTGTCTGGATAAAAATATTGGCGGCAATTGCCAGAAGCAGAAGCGCTGTCGCGGTAATCCGGACAGCCAGTCTTGACTGACGGCCGGCCTTATCGATCACCTCTTCTTTTGTCTGCTCGAATTCATTCTGATAGTGTGCCATATCGCGGGCATGCTGCTGCGCTTCGATATTGGGGCTTCCGCAATAGGGGCAGTACATTTCCTCCAGACGGATCTCGCCACCGCAGTTTTTACATTTCATCTGGTTCTCCATTCCGGAGCGCTCTGCGCGACGGGCCGAAGAGAAAGCGTATTGGAGGTTTCACTTCGGCCATAAGAGCTGTTTGCGGCGCTCCGGCACAAACAGCAGTGTGTAAAAAATCAGCACAGCAGTGTGATTATTGGCACTGTGCTCCGATCCTTAATCCGGCATCGGTTTATAGATATCAGGATGCTCCGACAGATAGTCCTTACAGAAAGAATACTCGGGATACCCGTTTTTTCCCCTCAGCATATTGTCAATAGACGCAATCTCCTCTTCTGACGCGCCAAAGATATCGCGCAGATCATTCTGATAAACTGCTGTCTTTTCTTCCAACAGCTTTCGATCTTTCTCTGTCAGGCCTCTTCTGTAAGGCAGTCCGCGCACGATCAGTTCATGGTACAACAGCCCGGTTGCGTCCGGCTCATAGAAATAGCCCTGCTCTCTGGCGATGAGTGCCTGATCTATATAGATGGTCTCCTCCCAGATCGCACAGAAAGTAAAGTGTTTCCAGTTATAGAGATCATGGCCATCGTCACGTGCTTTTTGAAAAGCCTTGACCAGCTCATCATATTTTCCTTCCTGGTAAAGACGTTCCATCCCGGGCAGGTTTTCCTGCCTCCAGGCATATTCCTGATGGTTCTTCTGCGTATTGCGCATGTTAGAATATACCGCAATACCGGCGATCAGGGCGGCAATGAACAATATCACACCTACCGTCACGCCAACTTTCCTGCCGATTCTTCCGGCTTCATTTTTGGAAACAATTGCACCGGTATCTCCTACATCGTCGAGATCCTCTTTGATCCGGTGCAGTTTGCGCATGTATTCACGCTCCGCTTCCGGCGCATAGGCGGATCCGCAGTAGGGACAATAGGCGACACCGGGTTTCAGTACTGCGCCGCACTGGCTGCAGACAATCTTTTTAACGCGCATGTAGAGAAAACTCCTCTGATGAGAAAAGTATTACAGGCTGCTCGGCTCAAGTGACATATCTGTTCCCCGCAAAAATGATATGCGGGAAAACGCTCTGCATGAGAAATGTGCCAGAAAGATCACTCTTTATGGCACATTTCTCATTTCATAACTGATATGCGTTTTGTAAAGATCAAAGACATCCAAACTCGATCATAGCTTTTCTGAGGGATTCTTTGTGGGCATCCGTCAGCTCGGTCAGAGGAAGTCTGGGCGAGCCCACATCAAAGCCCTGCATATTGAGGGCGGCCTTGACGGGGATCGGGTTGACCTCAATGAAGAGCTGCTCGATCAGAGGCAGCGCTTTGAGCTGCAGCTTTTTGGCCTCCTCATATCTTCCCTCGAGACAGTGCATCACAAGGTCATGTGTCTGCCTGGGCGCGACATTGGCGAGAACCGAGATAACACCGGAACCGCCCAGGGAGCACAGGGGCACGATCTGGTCATCATTGCCGGAATAGATGTCGATCTTACCGTCCACCAGACTTGCCAGCTTTGCTACCTGGCTGATATTGCCGGTTGCCTCCTTAATTCCCGCAATGTTGGGCTGATCCTTGATGAGCCTTGCCATCGTCTCGGGAAGAATGTTGGTGCCGGTCCTTGAAGGGACATTATAGACGATACAGGGGAGCTTTGTAGCAGAAGCAATGGTGCGGTAATGCTGATAAAGGCCGTCCTGCGTTGCCTTATTGTAGTAAGGAGTGACCAGGAGCAGACCGTCCGCTCCAAGTTTCTCCGCCTCTTCGGACATCATCACGGCATGCGCTGTATTATTGGAGCCGGTACCGGCAATGACAGGTACTCTGCCCTTTGCAACTTCTGCGGAAAAACGAATCGCTTCCAGATGTTCCGGGTCATCCAGCGTAGGCGCTTCGCCGGAAGTCCCGA
>CACZXG010000161.1 GCA_902785055.1 uncultured Lachnospiraceae bacterium | reverse complement strand
TCAGCCTTTACATTGGATGTGATGGATCCGGCTCCCATATGTGCGTGAAAACCGAGTACGCTGTCGCCTACGTAGTTGTAGTGAGGAACTTCAACTTTGTTGAAAAGAACAACGTTCTTGAGTTCGGTGGAATTTCCGACAGTTGTGCCGTTTCCGACGATCGCGCTGCCGCGGATGAAAGCGCACTGCCTTACTGTCGCGTTCTCATCGATGATGCAGGGTCCGCCGATATAGGCGCTGTCAAATACCGTCGCGCTTTTGGCAACCCAGATATTATCGCCCCTCTTTTCAAATCTGTCTTCGGGCAGCTTATTGCCAAGAGCAATGATAAAATCGCTGATGTCCCCAAGAACTTCCCAGGGATATGTTTTGCCCTCGAAAAGTTCAGCTGCAATGGTCTCGTTCATGTCAAAAAGATTATTAATAGTGAAATCTTTAAGCTGCATACTAATTTCCTTTCCTGCCGGTCTTTTTCCGGCCTCCCGCTGCAGGTGCATAGGGTTTTTTATAGAACTGGCTGTCCCTCATGTACATCTGCTGCAGCACGTCGCTGAAGTTGCTGTTTTTTACATTATTTGTGTTGCGTGAAACAAAACCGTTTAATTTATCCAGATATTCCTCTTCCGAGACCGAGCCTTCCGAAACTCTTGTCAGTCCCAGTTCCCAGCTCGCCGTCAGCTTCGGGTTGAGAAGCGAACGGATCGAACAGTCTACAGTGTCGTAGATCATCTCACCCATAAGCGTAGGCGTTATGACCTGCGTTTTTTTGTTCAGCGCAAGGTACCTGTTGCTGAAAAGCTTTTTCAGAATCTCCGCTCTGGTAGCGCTGGTCCCGATCCCGCTTCCCCGGATCTGCTCCCTGAGTTCTTCCTCTTCGATCAGCTGTCCCGCGTTTTCCATTGCAAGGATCATGCTTCCGGAGTTGTAACGCTTCGGAGGTTTTGTCTCTCCTTCCTTGATCTCAAGGCCTGTACAGTTCATTTTCATGCTCTTACGAAGCGAGGAGACAAAGGCGGGAACTTTATCGGTTTCCTGTTCGTTTCCTTCCCCGTCCTTCTGCTGAGGTTCTTCCGCGGTATCTTCCTTCTTTTTCCTGAAGGAATAGTCCATGACTTCGAGATATCCGGGATCGACGCAGGTCTTGAAAGAAGCGGAGAACATTTCTGTTCCCAGACGGATCTCAAGTGATATTTTATCAAAGATCGCGGGCGGATAAAAGATTGCGAGAAACCTTCTGCAGATCAGTTCATATACCCTGGCTGTGGTCTCTTTGAGAGAAGGAAGCGCGTTAAGTCCCTGTCCTGTAGGAATTATGGCGTAGTGGTCGGTGATCGCTTTGTCGTCTGTATAGCGCGTCTTCGCGATCTTTTTATAAGACTCCGTTTCGAGGATCTTCTTAAGATATGGCCTGTACATGGAAAGTGTGGAGAGCCCTTTGAGATTTTTCCCGATCTCTTTGGCGACCGCGGAAGACAGTACACGCGCGTCGGTCCTGGGATAGGTCGTCAGTTTCTTCTCGTACAGTTCCTGTGCTGCCTGCAGTGTCTGGTCAGGGCTGATCTTGAAGAACCTTGAGCAGTCGTTCTGAAGCTCTGCAAGGTTGTATAAAAGAGGCGGATTTTTCTTCTCTTTTTTCCTGTTCACGGAGCGGATGTCGCAGTCCCCGGCAGCTATCGGCTGCTGCAGGTATCTGATCAGCTCTTCCGCGTCCTTCCTTTCCCTGAAGCCGTTTTCCTTGTACAGGGCAGAGGTGCCAAAATATCTGCTGCCCTCCGCTGCATGCCATTCCGCAGTGATCTCTTCACCGCTGCCATTGTCTGAGGGCCTGAAATTTCCGAGCACCCTGTAAAAGGGAGTTTTGACGAAATCGCGGATCTCCCGCTCTCTTCTGACCACCATTCCCAGAACGCAGGTCATCACGCGGCCGACAGCGATCACGGAATACTTTGTTCCAAGAACGCGGCTGATCCCGTCGCCGTACTTTAATGTAAGCGCCCGGGAGAAGTTGATGCCCATCAGGTAATCCTCTTTGGCGCGCAGATAGGCGGCAGAACCGAGATTATCGTATTCCGAGTCGTCCTTAGCTTCTTTGATTCCCCTCAGGATCTCTTCTTTGGTCTGAGAGTCGATCCAGACACGCAGCTGTCTTTTGCCCTGAACACCTGCTTCCTGTGCCACGAGGCGGTAGATATATTCTCCCTCGCGCCCGGAGTCGGTACAGATATAGATGGTGTCCACTTCTTTGTCTGTCAGGAGTCTTTTGACGATCCCGAACTGTTTTTTGACTCCGTCGATCACCTGGTAGCGGTACTTGTCGGGAATAAAGGGAATAGTGGATAGAGACCATTTCTTATACTTCGGATCATATGCGTCAGGATAACACATTGTGACCAGATGCCCAACGCACCAGGTCACAATAGTATCTTCCGCTTCCATATATCCATCTTTTGATTTGAAGCTGAGCCCCAGGGAATTGGCAAATTCCCTGGCGACACTCGGCTTTTCTGCAATAAAGACTCTTTTGCTCATTCACACTCTCTTGTGTAGATCATTTACTTGTAATATAGCCCTGTGCTGTGAGCAGTTCCGCGCAAAGCACACCGCCGCCTGCGGCGCCGCGGATCGTGTTGTGGGACAGTCCCACGAATTTCCAGTCAAACAGGGTATCCTCTCTGAGGCGGCCGATGGAGACGCCCATGCCCTTCTCATAGTTTACATCCAGAGCGACCTGGGGACGGTTGTCTTCCTCGAGGTACTGGATGAACTGCTTCGGAGCGCTGGGAAGATTCTCCTTCTGGGGAACACCGCTGAAGGCGCGGAGCGCTTCGATCAGCTGCTCCTTTGTGGGATCCTTGCGGAAATTGACGAAAACAGTTGCAGTATGACCGTAGAGGACTGGAACCCTGATGCACTGGCTTGTGATAACGGGTCCTTCTGCGGGAACGATCACGCCGTTCTCAATGTGACCGAAAATGCGCAGAGGTTCCTTCTCGCTCTTCTCTTCTTCCCCGCCGATATAAGGGATTATATTGCCGTTCATCTCAGGCCAGTCTTTGAAGGTCTTTCCCGCGCCGGAAATAGCCTGGTAAGTAGAAACGACCGCCTGATAGGGTTCGAACTCTTTCCATGCGGCAAAGGCAGGAGTGTAGCTCTGGATGGAACAATTGGGCTTAACAGCGATAAAGCCGCGGGTAGTACCGAGTCTCTTCTTCTGGAACTCGATCACCGCGCTGTGCTCGGGGTTGATCTCCGGGATGATCATGGGAACGTCAGGAGTCCAGCGGTGCGCGCTGTTGTTGGAAACTACAGGGGTCTCTGTTTTGGCATACTGCTCTTCAATAGCGCGGATAGCGTCCTTGGACATATCGACGGCGCTGAAGCAGAAATCTACCTCTGAGGCGACAGCATCTACATCCTGGACATTCTTTACGACGATCTTTCTTACGGATTCCGGGATCGGAGTATCCATCTTCCATCTTCCCTCGACGCATTCCTCATAGGTCTTGCCGGCGCTACGGGGACTGGCCGCGATCGTAGTGACCTCAAACCAGGGGTGATTCTCGAGAAGTGAGATAAATCTCTGGCCCACCATACCGGTTCCGCCCAGGATACCTGCACGAAGTTTCTTATTCATTTCCATTTCCTCCTTAATTGTGGCGGCCTTCCGCCTGATATGGTTAATCTTCGGTGATCTGTCTGTGCCATTCACCGAGCCATTCTTTTTCCTGTTCAATGACCCTCTTCATTATCTCCGAACCGGGAGCTCCGAGTGTGAGACGCTTCTCAACACAAGTCCGAAGGGATACTGCATCTTAAATATCCGCATCAAAAGCGGGGCTGAACTGCTTGAGCTCAGTGACAGATAAGTCCTCGATACTCTTGCCGCTGTCAATGCAGTGAAG
>CACZXG010000160.1 GCA_902785055.1 uncultured Lachnospiraceae bacterium | reverse complement strand
TAACTGACAAAAACACAAAGGGCGCGCACAGTGTCACATGGCCTGCCACCAGCGGAATAAAGGTGTCCTTGCTGATATGGAAAACCACCACCAGCAGAATGCAGATTGAGAAACCTGTCACAACGTCCGCATTGACAACCGGCACCTGATTCAGGGAGCTGATCAGGGTGGACGCCTTTTTTCCGGAGTAAAACGCTCCGATCGCTCCCAGCGTTCCCAGGATCGTCGCGATCGCGGCGGATCCCAGTGCCAGGAGCAGCGTTCCGCGGATCATATCCGTCAACTCCGGCGTCGTGAACAGGGTCACATAGTTCTGCACGGAGAAGCCGCGGATCTGTCCGATCTGCGTGGCGCTGGTAAAACTGAACACCGCCAGGATCAGGATCGGAAAGTAAATGAACAGCAGCATGATGATGAGATAAGCGCGTTTTAATATTTTGACCATTACAGAAGCGCACCTCCTCTCTGATTCTCCTCTCCTCCGTCAGTGGTGAGCAGGGTAAAGAGACAGATGATCGCCAGCAGGATCAGCGCGATCATGGATCCTCCGTGCCAGTTGTAGGCGGAGAAATAGCTTCCGATGAGGCTGCCCATGATATATGTGCTGTTGTACAGCATATCCAGGACGACGTAGTTGGTCATCGCGGGAAGGAAGACCATGGACACGCCGCTGATGATGCCGGGGACCGAAAGGGGCAGCGTCACCTGCAGAAAAGTCTGCACCGGGTCAGCGCCCAGATCCATGGCCGCTTCGCGCAGCGCGCCGTCCAGCTTCTCGATCGTCGTGTAGATCGGAAGGATCATAAAGGGCAGGAAATCGTAAGTGATACCGACTACCGCGTTCGTGAACGGGTATCTGGCAAGGTTGCCTTCGATCAGTGTCAGGACCTCCTTGAGCGCCGTGATGCGCAGGGAGAAGTTGATCCACATGGGCAGCACAAAGACCATTACAATAACGGACTTGGTCTTCAGCTCGCTCATCGCCAGAATATAGGCGATGGGATAGGCCAGCAGCAGACAGACGATCGTCGTCACCAGCGCGACCGCAAAGCTGTAAAACAAGGTTCCCAGCGTGTTGGGATCCGTGAAAAAGCCGGTCAGATTTTCAAGCGTGAACTGCCCCTGCCCGTTTGTAAAAGCATAGATCACAAGGACGATCAGCGGCGCCACCACGAAAATCATCAGAAAGACGGCATATGGAATTCCCAGATTCTTTCTTGAAAAGTTCAATTTTATTCCTCCGGAGCTGTCCGCTCACTTCTTCTTGATGGTAAAAGTCATCTTCTCCACAGGCATGAGCAGACCTACGCGGTCTCCCATGTTCCACAGGTACTCGTCGTTGACCACGAAGTCCTGCTCCAGTTCTGTGTGGATGATGTAGCTGTAGTGGTCGCCCTTGTAGATCAGGTTGCTGATCGTACCCTGGATCAGGCCGGCTTCCTGGTCGTCCGTCATCTCGATATCGCTGGGGCCGATCGCCACCTGGATGCGGATGCGGTTTGGATCGATGGCCTCTCCGCTCGCATCCTGGAGCGTTCCGTCTTCTCTTCTGGAACTGCCCTTGATGATCTTGGTAAGGCTTGTATCCAGCACATGGCCGTTGTATTCGAGCCTGTAATCTTTATTGATTTCCGCAAAGAACAGGTTCGTGTGGTCCTCCGCCAGCATGATGTGGATATTATCGGGCTCCACGCGGATGCCGACCCTGTCTCCGACCTTGGCTGAGTGTACGGTCTGGCTCACGATCTCGTTTTTGCCGGACAGCACGGCGATCTCGTAGTGCATTCCCTTGAAGATCACCGAGTCCACAACGCCCTGGATCGTGCCGAGCTCGGGTTTTACCAGTTCCACGTCCTCCGGCCTCACGACTGCCGTGATGTGCGTTCCCTCTTCATAGTCGTCCACGCACTCGAACTCACCGCCGCAGAATCTCGCGCGCAGCTTGCCCGTCATCATTCCGTTGAAAATATTGCTCTCCCCGATAAAGTCAGCGACAAAAGCGTTTGTCGGCTCATTGTAGATGTCCTCAGGCGTGCCGATCTGCTGGATCTTGCCTTCGTTCATGACAACGATCTTGTCGGACATGGTCAGGGCTTCTTCCTGGTCATGCGTGACATAGATGAATGTGATGCCCAGCTTGTCATGCATATCCTTGAGCTCGATCTGCATCTCCTTGCGCATCTTGAGGTCCAGCGCTCCAAGAGGCTCGTCCAGAAGAAGGATCTCCGGTTCATTTACCAGCGCCCTCGCGATCGCAATACGCTGCTGCTGTCCGCCGGAAAGAGTGCTCACACTCCTCTGCTCAAAGCCCTCAAGGTCCACCAGGTCAAGAACTCTGCGCACCTTGCGCTCGATGACGTCCTTCGGCATCTTCTTCTGCTTAAGACCGAAGGCAATATTGTTGTAAATATTCATATGGGGAAACAGGGCATACCTCTGAAAGACCGTATTGACCGGTCTCTTGTAAGGCGGCAGATCCTGAATCGATTTCCCGTTCAGAAGGATCTCGCCCGATGAGGGCATAAGAAAGCCCGCGATCATGCGCAGCGTCGTCGTCTTGCCGCAGCCTGACGGTCCCAGCAGCGTTACGAATTCCCCTCGCTTCACTTCCAGATTGAAGTCATCTACTGCCTTATAGCCATCCTCATAGACTTTGCAGATGCCGCGCAGTTCAATTATGTTCGTACTGTTCTCCATTTCCTTGTTCTCCATAAATGATTGTCAATTACTGATATACTTTCGCGCCCCGTGTGCTGTTTTAGTTAAAACTCCGGCGGCGAGCTGATCCAAAGCAGCTTGGCAGGCCTGCCTCCCGAATTCTCGATCCGGTGCTTCTGTGACGCCTGGTAGTAGAAGCTCTCACCGGACTTGATGTGATACACCTTGTCTCCGAGCCACAGGTTCAGCCTTCCGCTCATCAGATAGCCGAATTCCTCGCCGTTGTGCGGTTTGTCCTCCTCCAGCGACGAGTGCGGCTGGATCACCACCAGCAGCGGCTCCATCTGCAGCCTCTGCGCTGTAGGAATGATCCACTGCCTGCTGTTGCCATTCTCATCCAACTTTTCAAAATATTCCTGCTCCGTGAAGACCACCTGCTCCTCTTCGTCCTTAAAGAACTCCGCGGGCGTCGTCCCCAGACACTCAATGAGGTCCATCAGTGTCACCACTGAAGCGGAAACCTGCCCCCTCTCAAGCTGGGAGATAAATCCCTTCGTCAGCTCTGTACGGTCGGCGAGCTCCTGCTGAGTCAGGCCGTTCCTGTTCCGGTGGTTCCTGATCCTTCTGCCTATGTCCCTGTTGATACTGTCAGTATCCATTCTTACTGCCTTCCTCTCCCGGTGTTTGTATTCTGCAGATCTTCAGTATTCTGCGGACCTTAAAGGCTCCGCAAGCCCTCAGTTTCCGAGTTGCTGACCGCTGTCGGCCAATTCCAATAATTAACTGAAAATATACTATTACTAAACTTTTCCGTACGATTCACAATTATACTATTGCTAAACTTTATGTCAATTATTACTTGTTTTTTTATAAATAAAATATAAATTTGACAGAGGCTCTGACCGTAATCTACAGTAGGAGAAAGGAGGTTGTGATATGAACAATACAAATGGCGTGGACAGCCGGATCTTCCTGATCGCAGATACCCACTTCGGTGATGAGAATATAAGACTTTATGAGGAACGGCCCTTTCCTGATACGGATACTATGGACCGGGAGATAATTCGGCGATGGAACTCGGTCGTAGGTGACAATGACCTGGTCTATCACTTGGGCGACTTCTGCTCCGGTGGGCAGGACCGCTGCCGGGAGCTGCTCTCACAGCTCAAAGGGCGCAAACGTCTTCTGATCGGTAATCATGACGCCTATCTCACTCCGCAGCAATGGCGGGAGTAATGTCGGTGTCGGTGT
>CACZXG010000159.1 GCA_902785055.1 uncultured Lachnospiraceae bacterium | reverse complement strand
GGGATCCGGCTTTATGAACTGAAAAACCCGGCATAATATTTTGACAGTTCAAAATGAATTACTGCTTGAACACGAAGGCATCTGATGATGTCTGTTTAAGTACGCCTGAAATTAAATCCGGAAAGCCGGAAAAATCAAAGGAAAAGCATGATTTTGGACCAAAAAGAGGGTGCCGCCTCTGCTGATTAATCAGCAAGATGCGACACCCCCTTTTTTGTTTCGCATGGCGGGAGCTTATTCTCATTGGGCACAGATCTCCAAGAGAGGAACGGCATTGACAGGCTTTCATGTAAGAAAGATTTGTGGGAGGGAGTTGTCGCAGGCCCAGCTCGACCGCGCAGAGCGCGGCCTCGCTGTATGTTGGCGGCGTTCTCATCTGCCGATCTTGATGTCAGTCAGGAACTCATAGTACTGCGCGATCGCGCTGTGGTCCTTCTGGCCGCCTTCGTGGCTGTGCATCCACTGCAGGATCTCCTGGACCGCTGCTGTCATGGGAACAGGTGCGCCTACGCTGTGCGCGCAGTCAAGCGCGTTGTTCAGGTCCTTGATGTGCAGGTCGATCTTGAAGCCGGGCTTGTCATCTCCCGCGATCATCATAGGTGCCTTCGCGTTCATGACGGTGGAGCCTGCAAGGCCGCCCTTGATCGCCTCGAAGACGAGCTGAGGGTCTACGCCTGCCTTCTGCGCCATCGTGAAAGCTTCCGCCACTGCCTGGATGTTGCAGGCGACGACGATCTGGTTGGCAAGCTTTGTGGTGTTGCCTGCGCCGACCTCGCCGCAGCGGACGACAGAAGCGCCCATGGTCTCAAGGAGGGGTTTGAACTTGTCGAAGATCTCCTGTTTGCCGCCTACCATGAAGGAAAGCGTTCCGTCGATCGCCTTGGGCTCGCCGCCGGATACAGGCGCGTCGAGCATCTCAACGCCCTTCTTCGCCAGCTCAGCTGCGATCTCCTTGCTCGCCACAGGGTTGATGGAGCTCATATCGATGAACACCTGTCCCTCTTTCATGTAATTAGAAACGCCGTTCGCGCCGAGCATAACAGCTTTTACATGGGGGGAGTTGGGGAGCATGGTCAGAACGACGTCGCAAGTCTCACCGATCTCTTTGTTGGTTGCCTGCTTAGCGCCGCAGGAAACAACGTCATCTACAGCCGCCTGGTTCAGGTCGCTGACGAGCAGGTCTGTAAAGCCGCCCTTAAGAATATTCTTTGCCATGGGTCTTCCCATGATTCCAAGTCCGATCAAACCGATTTTCATTATGTTTTGTCCTCCTTACTATGTGATGTTGTATGTTGCCTGAATCAAAGCAGTCCTGCTGTCTCCATTGCCTTTCTGATCTTGTCCAGAACAGGTCCCTCAGCTGTGGGAAGGTTGGGCAGATAAGGATCGCCCACATTCTGTCCCCTGAGGTTTGCCATATCCTTGGCCGCGACCGGGAAGGACGCGCCGTCCATGGAGAGACGGACGGGATTGAGCTTGAACTGTGCCTCCAGGGATCCCTTGATATCGCCGGCCACGAATTTTTCATATACATCCCCTATCAGGCCGGGCATGAAGTTCCCTGCTGTGCATACGCCGCCGACAGCGCCGATGCACATGGAAGCGTAGAGAAGTGTATCCTTTCCGCCGAACACCTTGAAGCCGACGTCGCGGCAGCGTCTGACGCACTCCTCCGTGAGTGTGATATCACCGGAAGTATCTTTCATTCCTACGATATTGGGCACGGTGTGCGCAAGGCGGTCGATCATATCCGCGGAAATGCCGTAACCGACGCGTCCGGGATTGTTGTAGATGAGGACCGGCGTATCCGGGATGGCATCCGCGATCGTTTTAAAGTGAGTGTAGAGTTCCTCCGCCGTGGGCTTTAAGAACATGGGCTGAAGAATGGAGACACAGGATGCTCCATTTGCCACCGCCATCTTCGCAAGCCGCACACATTTGCGGGTATTGATCGCTCCGATGCCAAAATATACAGGTACGCGCCCTGCAGCCTGATCCACCATGATCTTCAGGCCGCGCTCCATCTCGTCTTCCTCGATCTGGTAGAATTCGCCATTTGACCCAAACGCCAGAATTCCGTGCATTCCGCCGTTTATGACAAAATCTACCTGCCTGCGCATTCCCTCCTCATCGATCTTCTCTTCCTTATCGATGACTGTGATGATCGGAACTACAACTCCCTTAATAAAGTCTGTATTCATCAATTCTCTCCTTGATCAAGCCTGATAATAAGCGACAGATTCCAGGTATCCCAACTTCTCGATCTTCTTCAGATCCATTCTTACCGGCATACCGGGAATATCAGACCGCAAGGTAAAGCGGCTGTCTTTAAAAGTCGGAACATTCAGCATCAGTTCATGTACCGGCTCAGAGATCGGTGCATGGAATTCTATTCGCTCATTATCCCCATAAAGCGCTCCGAAATAGGCGTTATAAGCGCCGCGTCCGCCGGACTGGAATTCCAACCCGTTCTCACGGCACAGATCCCTGATCTTCAGCAGATCGTCAATCCTGCTCATACGCCCGAGCGAAGGCTGGAGAATATCGATTCCTTTCTCGACATAGGGCTCATATGCATAGTACACTCGCATGGATTCTCCGGCGGAGAGCTTCTGCTTAACGCCCATTTCTTTCATTCTTTTGATCCCATTATAATCCGCGCTGTGGATCGGCTCTTCCACCCACTCCAGGTCAAAGGGTTCCGCAAGGCGGCAGAATTCGACTGCCTGCTCTACTGTGAATTTCTGGTTGCAGTCAACAGCTATGCGGGACCTTCCTGCCAGAGCAGCCTTTACTTTTTCAATGCGTCTCAGGTCGCGCTCCATATCCAGGATCTCGCCCAGTTCACCGTGTGAGGATCCAACCTTAAACTTTACTGTAGCAGTTCCTTCCTCAGCATATCGGCACATCTCTTCCACAAGTTCCTCATCTTCCCGGATAATAGCGCCGCCGCCTTTATAAGCAGCTGCCCAGTCTTTCTCGGCGCCAAGGAAACGATGAATTGGTTTTTCTGCCCTCTGTGCGAGGATGTCCAGCATCATGAGCTCGAGCGTGCCGACATTTACGGCATCCGCACTCTGAAAGCCCGCATTCCTTATTTTCCAGTACTGCTCATGTTTCCAAGCGCGGAAACTCTTCTTCTCACCGTTCAGGATTTTCGGCAGCATGCTGCTCACAAAGTTTCTGGATACGGTATAATGCGCGCAAGCACCGGTATCGTCATAGAGTTCCAGATAACCTTGCTCCGGAACATTCATCCCCATTCCTCCTGTCGCGTCGCGGAAAGGCTTGGGAAGCGGGATTGTACGAAAGTTATAAAACACCGCTTTGGTAAAACGGATCTGATCTTCAAAATTGAATCCTGCTGTATTTTCACTAATCTTCATGGACTCTTTCCTTCCTTAGCAGCAATCGGTTTCCCTCTGTTATTTCTTTCAATACTCTTCCTTTTTAAGCAGCCGCCTTGCGCTTCTTGAGGTACTCAGAAATGCTCGGCCATACGACACAGAACACTGCCAACAGCAGGAGCGCCAGAGAAAGCGGACGTGTGAAGAAGGATGCATAACTTCCTTTATCCATACTGATCGCTCTTCGGAAATAGCCCTCAAGTTTCGATGACAGGATGAAGGCAAGAACCAGGGGACTGGTAGGGAGTCCGCCGATAGACATAAAAAGCGACAACAGGCACAGAGCAAGCATAACATAAATGTTGAACATTGTATTCGAAATTCCGTATCCGCCGATATATGCGATGATCAGGATCACCGAATACAGGAAGTGATAAGGGATGCGGAGAATATATGCAAACCAGTTTTTCGCGAAGATCTGCACAATAAAGGTGACAACAGCTGCAACAAGTACACAGGCGAATGCAGCGATCAGCATTGCCGTTATGCCGTCTCCGGGAATTCCCAGCGCCATCATAGGGATCAGCGCACCTCCGAGAGATGCATTGTTTGCGGTCTCAGAAGCCCATATACCGGTAGGATTTCCTTCTCCGAACGCGACCTTGGATTTGTTGGTGCTCTTTGCGTAACCGTAGGCCACCATATTGGAAATGCCGGAGCCCATACCGGGAAGAAAACCGATCCACAATCCAACGACGAAGGAGAACAATATGACCCTGAGATTGTCAAAGTAGTCCTTGATCCTGATGCCGAATCCCTTGCCTGCAGACGCGTTCGCATCAGGCATCTTGGCTTCTCCTCTTGCGGAGTCGCGGATGATCTGACACATTGCGAACATACCGAGCATCTGCGCAACTGTGGAGATACCTGAGGTCAGATTGGGATTTCCGAAGGTAAATCGCTGCGTTCCGTTGATCGGATCCATTCCGATACAGCCCAGCATCAGTCCGAGGCCGGCTGCCATTAAGCCTTTCCAGATATTTCCTTTGGAAAGAGTCGCGACCAGGGTGATCGCGCAGAAGCAAAGGGAGAAGTATTCCCAGGGCCCAAGTGTCAGCGCAAAATCTGCGATGATGGGAGAAAGGATCGTCGCCAGGATCACAGAGAAAAAAGTGCCGAGGAACGAAGCCGTAATGCCGATTGCCAGAGCCCTGTTGGATTCTCCCTTTAAGGTCATGGGATAGCCATCAAAGCACGTCGCAATGGAGGAGGATGATCCCGGAATACCGATCAGAACCGCTGAGATGAAAGATCCGGAAACACCGCCGATCCAAATAGCCAGCAGCAGAATAAAAGAAGTCTCCGTTGAAAGTCCGAATGTTACCGGAAGAAGGAGCGCGATACCCAAAGTAGCGCTCAGTCCCGGAATTGCACCGAATACAATTCCAAGGCATACCATGCCGAAGATCATCAAAAGATTAAGAGGCTTCAAGCAGAGCAATAAAGCGGATAAATAAAAACCCATTCTCACACCTCCTTTAATTGAACAGGATGCCTGTCGGCAGTTTTACCTGGAAGCCATAGACAAACATGGCATAAAGTCCTGCAGTGACAAGGACCGCGATGATCGCAGCCTGAAGCGGCTTGACCTCCGAATTTCCCTTAAGGTCAAAGATAAAGGCAAAAATAGAGAACGGCGCCACAATGATGAAACCAAAGAATCCCATCAGAACCCCTGTAGCGACAAGCATCAGATAGCTTCTTGCCACCTTCTTTTTCCCTCCCTCAGGGAAGTAGGGGGCGTCCGGTTTCGGATCTTTTTTCCAGTCCTTGATTCCCTTTATGGTGAGCATCAGGGAGCTGAGAAATACAACGATAAGACCCACATAAGGAAGGAGTCTCGGACCCGGTTCCAACAGGTTAGCCGGCTGTGTTGTTTGCACTTGAATAAGGATAAACCAGATTACGGACCAGGTAAGTCCGACCAATCCGGTGATTGTATCCCGCTTTACTTTCATTAGTTTGTCCTCCTCTTTATAGATCCGAATAATCACGGACTATTATCTGTTTTTGTTCTCCGGAGCACCCGGCTCCGGAGAACAATTTGCTGCATACGAGCCTGTTCTTCTGATCATCAGCCCTGCTTATACAGTCCGATCAATTTGCTGATCTCAACCAAATCCTGGTATTCGGTTTCACGGATCTTCTGAGATTCCTCAAGATCGTGCCAGCCGGGAATATTACCGATCTTGGAAATATCATCCTTGGTTTTCTCATAAATAGCTTCCATCGCTGCATTCATCTCTTTGACCATAGTCTCGTCCATTCCGGCAGGTCCAAGGAGATAGTGATATACATTGTAGTAGCAATCCTGGAATCCCTGCTCCTGCAGAGTTTTATAGTTGTCCGGGAGTGCCTCAGGATAGCCCGCGATCGTAGTTCCGTCAGAAGCGACAGTGCCGATGACTTTCAGTTTGCCGGCCTGCTCATACTCATAACCGTGTCCTACGCCGACCACACCGATATCAATAAAGCCGCCGGCAAGGTTTGTGAGACGATCCGATTCAGAAGCCATTTCAACAGGATTTAATTCAATTCCGGTAGCACCCGTCAGCTTGCCGAAAAGGAAGGTGTTGGATCCGGCTGCAGGCATACCGACGTTGATCTCTCCCGGATGAGCCTTCGCATATTCTACAAAACCGGCAAAATCGTCATAGGGTGCGTCCTTC
>CACZXG010000158.1 GCA_902785055.1 uncultured Lachnospiraceae bacterium | reverse complement strand
GCTCTTTTTCATTAAGTCATTATCTCCTTTATAATTAACTGGAAATCACAGCAACAATTCGTTAGACTAGTAAAGTATAGCACAGATAGCTATTCCATAAGGAGGATGATTCAAGATGGAAATAGAGAGAAAATGGATGCTTAAAGGATGGCCTCCCGAAGAACTCGGTCTGCCTCTTCTCTACGAGCAGAGCATGCGCCAGGGCTACATCAGTGTGCGCCCTACTGTCCGCATCCGCGAGGAAGCAATGACCGGCGGAAACACCGAATATGTACTCTGCATCAAATCCGGTGCCGGCCTTGTCCGCAAAGAGATTGAGATGGATATCACAAAAGACAAATTCGCGGAACTAGAAGACCTCATCGGCCTTCCGCTGATTCCCAAGGTACGCCGCACTTATGGCCTCCCCGACGGCCTCAAGCTCGAAGTCAATCACGTCGACGAGGGGCTTCCCACAGAGTTCTGGTATGCCGAGATCGAGTACCCCACGGCAGAGATTGCACGCGGATGGAAAGCAGAGAGTATTTCTCCTGTCCTTGCCGAATATCTTAGCGATGACGTCACAGAAGAGCCCGGACAAACCATGGGAGCTTACTGGATCATCACAAGGCTCCATCAACAGTAAAGCAGTAACCAAAAAGGAGATACAGCCCATGGCCGTATCTCCTTTCAAATTGCCTTTTTAATGCAGGAATTCATTCATCCCGATCATTGTGATCTCCCCGTTTTCGTTC
Organism: uncultured Lachnospiraceae bacterium; assembly: GCA_902785055.1. Lineage (GTDB taxonomy): Bacteria > Bacillota > Clostridia > Lachnospirales > Lachnospiraceae > CAG-791. Next base: position 6,924 of record CACZXG010000158.1, on the reverse strand, counting down.
AGCAGATCCACTTCTCCCTGCTGTCCCCAGGAATAGAGTTCAAGCGCATCCCCGGAATCCAGACAGAACAGCACGGAATCGATAAACTCATTATACTTTCTAAACTCGTCTGCATAGTCCCTGGCAACTTCCGGGAAGTCCTCCGTGACCTGGACCTCTGTGAAGACGATGGAAGTTCCCAGTACCCTGGAAAAGAGCCGATCCAGCGTGTTGAACGTGACCTCCTCCCTGATCGCTTCCAGAGGGATGCTGTTGACGGAAAGTCTGAATACCGACTGGTCCTGCATATACATTTCAAGCCGAGTGCCGTCCGTAAACAAGACGATCATCGGACTTGAAAGTGCGGCAAAGACCGGGATCATCACCTCTTCCTCCGTCTGGTCCCACTCGGGAAGTTTGACCAGCGAGTAATCCAAAAGGCGGAAACCTGCGATCACCTTGTTCTCCAGTTCCATATGGGCTAAAGCGTGTCTGAGTTCCTCCGCTCCGATATATACCGGCGCATTCCAGTCTTCCAGCGTAAACCTGCTCTTATCCTCCATCCCTGAGCCCCCCCTTTCACCGTTTCCGTCATGTTCCATGCTCATGTCTTCGATGACAGATTATCTGTATCTTGCTGCCCTCTTTATCGTCTCCATTTTTTCAAAGGCTTTCGGGATCTCCAGCTCCCCGCTCTGATGACCTGTTGCCTTCTCCAGTATATTCCCATATATAATATATTTTCTCTTAGTCTCTTCGACCTTCTTGATCTGTGTCGCTACATAGACATTTTCTGCCTTGCTGCTGATAGTCTGGTCGGAGATCTTGTGATACTCCACTGACTTTCTCCCGGCCATGACGTAGCAGTTCTTGAGCGATCTTGTCTTCCACGAACGAAGCATCCAGACTGTCGGAAACACAAAAATCCCGGGTACAATATACAATATGATAACGGCCATAAACAGGATCTTGACAAAATCCGGAAGATTGGCAAATCCGGTAAACATTCCCGAGTTGATCGTCATCATCAGGGCGACTCCCAGGATCAGTGCCGGCATGGACGCCCTGCTGAGGATCGTATAGATCCTGCCGGCTCCGGATTCAAATACTTCGTAATTGTAAGACAGTTTTTCCATATAGCTTCCTCCCTTGCTTGCGGAGGACAGCTCGGCAGGCCTCCGATGTTCCGATTATAGCACGACAATACGTTACAATGCCACAGTTTCCGCTTTACAGGCTTTTTACATCAAAAAAGAGGGCCTGCAGCAATGCAGACCCTCTCTGTTCTTAATTTTGATGCCCGGCAGGCGGGCGCTGCGCCGCTTTACGCGATCTCGCAGTTCTTTGTTACGATTACATCCACACCTGTGCCGCAGACATCTTTGATGACTACATCGCCGATCTTCAAAGGTGCATGAGCGCGGACTTTGTTGATCTCATCCATGCACTGGAAGATCTTGTCCTTCGGAATGTTTGCACTTGTTTTGACGCTGGTCCTCTCCTTAGCGCCGCCGATAACCACTACTGTGGAAGTGACGGTGCGCTCAGGGTGTGTGACTTCCTGACGGGCATACTTGTCTCCGATCGCGCAGGTATTTCCCTTTACGCTAAAGACTTCCTCGCCTTCAAACTCAACTGTGATCTGGCAGCCCATGGGGCAGCCGATACATGTAAGATTTCTCTTTTCCATATTCTGCCTCCTCTTATTCTGCTTCGATCTTGATCGTGATGGTCTTAAGGTCAGGCTTTTCAGCGATCTTCTTCTTCTGCAGGATTACCTGCTCCATCTCGCCGGGAGCCATGATCCTCTTCTTCTTGTGCATCACGCGCTCGTCGTCAAAATATACACTCACGAAGGAGTCTTTGAACACAGCGCCGACACGGAAACGTACGGTGAGCAGATCATCCATTCTCTCAGGATTGATCGTGCAGGGAACCGTGTAGCGGGCACCATCGGTAGCCTTAAGCTGGATGATCTTGCCGCCTTCCTGGTCCTTGCATCCGTTCTGGACATATTTTGCCGCGTTCTCACCTGCACGGGTAGCTTCCTCGGAAACATAGTCTACCAGGTCATGCACATGCAGGACGTTGCCGCATGCGAACACGCCAGGAATGCTGGTCTCAAGGATCTCATTGACTACAGGGCCATTGGTAACAGGGTTGATGGAAACGCCCGCGTTTCTGGACAGCTCGTTCTCAGGGATCAGGCCTGTAGAGAGCAGCAGTGTGTCGCAGGTATATCTCTCTTCTGTTCCGGGGATCGGCTTCATGTCGGGGCCGACCTCAGCGATGGTAACAGCGCTCACGCGCTCCTTGCCCTCGATATCCACGACTGTGTGGGAGAGCTTAAGCGGAATTCCATAGTCATCCAGACACTGAACGATGTTTCTCTTCAGACCGCCGGAAAAAGGCATCAGTTCTGCGACGACCTTAACGATTGCGCCTTCAAAGGTCATACGTCTTGCCATGATCAGTCCGATATCACCGGAACCGAGGATGACGACTTCACGGCCGGGCATATAGCCTTCCATGTTGACCAGTCTCTGTGCGGTACCTGCACTGTAAATGCCTGCGGGACGGTATCCGGGGATGTTCAGGGCTCCTCTGGGCCTCTCTCTGCATCCCATAGCCAGGATCACAGCGCCTGCTTTGATCTGGAACATACCGTCTGTGCGGTTCATAGCTGTGACTGTTTTGTCTTCAGCGATATCCATGACCATAGTGTCAAGCTTATACTCGATGCCCAGGTCATAGACCTGCTGAATGAAGCGGTATGCATACTCGGGACCGGTCAGTTCTTCCTTGAAGGTGTGAAGGCCGAATCCGTTGTGGATGCACTGGTTCAAAATACCGCCGAGCTCTTTGTCACGCTCGATGATCAGAATACTGTCTGTTCCTGCCTTCTTGGCAGCTACAGCGGCAGCGAGACCGATCACAAGCTTGGAGTCTCCGCCGCTCTTGGTGATCTCAGTTAAAGGAAGACCAAGTTCACGATTGATGATCTCCATGGTACGAGGTGAGCAGAAACCAGCCTGGCAGCGTCCCATACCTGCTCTGGTCCTGCGCTTCACGCCGTCGAGGGAGCGTGCGCCGAGCGGCCTGTGGATCGCGTCGATGATCTCACCTTCCGTGACAGACTCGCAGCGGCAGATGATGCGGCCGTATGCGGGATTCTTCTTGATCAGTTCATTTCTCTCTTCGATGGAGAGGTCAGCGGGGTTAAGGATGCCTTTACGGGTTCCTACCCAGTCTTCCTTCTCCTCGGCATTCAGTTTCTCTTTCATCATCTGGCCGATGTACTCGCCGATAGCAGGGCTGGATGTAAGTCCGGGAGACTCAATACCTGCGCAGTCGATGAAGTGAGGAGCATCCTCTACTTCGCCCAGGATGAACTCGTGGTGATCCTCGTGGGCACGAAGGCCTGCAAAGGATGTGATGACCTGGCGGATAGGAAGGTTGCGGACATGGTCGCCGGCCTTGGCGATCAGATCAGCGATGCCTGCTGCTGTTGTGTTGTTTCCTTCCTTGTTCTCAATATCCACAGCGGTGGGGCCTACGATCAGGTTGCCGTGAATTGTAGGGGAAACAAGGACGCCCTTGCCGAGCTTTGTAGGCTGCGGGAAGATGGTGTGGGACACGTGATTTCCTACAGTCTTGTCGAGCAGGCAGTAGTCGCCGCGCCTGGGTGTGATATGGATCTTCTTCTCAGAGACCATATTGTGGAAATAGTCTGCATAGACGCCTGCTGCGTTGATGACGTAGCGGGTCTTGTACTCGCCGTTGTTGGTCCTGATCTTCCAGATCGGCTGGCCGCACTTCTTGCATGTGTCGGGTGTGAGCTTCTCAACCTTTGTGTTGAAGAAGAAATCAACGCCGTTCACGTTGGCGTTCTCCGCCATCGCGATATTGAGCATGAAAGGACAGATGATGCCGCTCGTAGGAGCATAGAGAGCAGCGACAACCTTATCGGAAAGGTTGGGCTCGATCTCAAGGCATTCTTCTCTGTTCAGGATCTTCAGTTCCTTTACGCCGTTTGCGATTCCTCTGTTGTAGAGGTCCTTGAGGCCGTCTTTCTCAGACTCGTGAATACATACGACCATTGCGCCGTTTCTCTTGAACGGGATATCGAGATCTTTGGCCAGATCTCCCATCATTTCGTTGCCGCGGACATTAAAGCGTGCCATCAGAGAGCCTTCCGCCGCATCGAATCCTGCATGAACGATCGCGCTGTTTGCCTTTGAAGTACCGCAGCAGACATCTTCTTCTTTCTCCAGTACGCAGACATTGAGTTTATAGCGGGACAGTTCCCTTGCAACTGCGGATCCAGTGACGCCGGCTCCGATGATAATTACATCGTATAACACGGACTCATCTCCTTTCCATATTGAGCACAAAGAGAGGGCGGTAAGTTTCCACCGCCCTCCCCTCAAGCTAATCTACATCATCAAGTATCAGTTTATTTAATTTATATTCGCTTACAAATCAGTGAAGAGCCATGTAGAGCAGGGATGCTACGATAGAGCCGCAGATCGGAGCTACTACCGGAATCCAGCCATATGCCCAGTCGGGGTCCTTCTTGCCGAAGTTAGGAGCAAGAACCTGATATGCGAAACGAGGAGCAGCATCTCTTGCTGCGTTCATTGCATAGCCTGTAAGTCCGCCGAAGGAAGCGCCGCATGCTACGATGACGCCGTATACGAGAACCCATGTAGCGTTGGTTGTAAGAGTCCATGCAGGATCGGCAGCACCGTTCTCGAGAGCTGTCTGTGCAGGAATGGATGCAAGTGTGAATACCAGAACGAAGGTTGCTACGAACTCGGACAGGAAGTTCAGAACTGTGTTGCGGATGGAAGGTCCTGTACAGAAGCAGCCGCGTACGCAAGCGTCATCAGCTGTCTCTTTGATGTGATCGCCATAGAGAACCATCAGGATAGCAGCACCAACAAAGCCGCCGAGCATCTGAGCTACGATATATCCGGGAACCTGGCCCCAGCTCATGCCGCCGCGCATAGCAACGCCGATGGTAACTGCGGGATTGAAGTGTGATCCGGACATTGCGCCGAATGAGAACGCGGGAACCATAACCGCCATGCCCCAGCCGATGAGGATGTGGACATTTCCGCCGCCCTTCATACCTGACTTGTTCAGGCTGACGTTGCAGCAAACGCCGTCACCAAGGAGAACGAGCATAGCTGTTCCGATAAATTCTGCGATATAAGCTGTCATAATTTTACCCCTTTCTTAAAAAAACATAGAGTTTCTTTGATATTTGCCAGTCTCTCGACTGAAACCGGTCCTGCGGGCCTTCACCCCTGGCCCGCAGACCGGAAATATCCTATACCTTATTCAGTTTACAGTTAATGATCCCTCTTTAAACTCAGTCTTTTGCCCAGCCGAGAGTCTTGCTGACAGCTTTCTTCCACTGTTTGATCTCTGCTGCTCTTGTAGCTTCATCCATCTGAGGCTCGAACTCTTTGTCAAGCGCCCAGTTCTTGATAACGTCGTCCTTGCTGCTCCAGAAGCCAACTGCAAGGCCTGCCAGATAGGAAGCGCCCATAGCGGTTGTCTCAACGCACTGAGGTCTCTGAACCTTGGCGCCAATGATGTCGGACTGGAACTGCATCAGGAAGTTGTTCTTGCAGGCACCGCCGTCAACCTTCAGAGCGCTCAGCTTAACGCCGGAGCCCTCTTCCATAGCTGCCAGAACATCGCTGGTCTGGAATGCCAGGGACTCAAGGGTTGCACGGATCAGGTGATACTTGTTGACACCACGGGTCAGGCCTACGATTGCTCCACGAGCATAGGGATCCCAATAAGGAGCGCCCAGGCCGGTGAATGCAGGAACGACATAGCAGCCGTTGGTGTTATCAACTCTGGTTGCGAAGTACTCGGAATCCGGAGACTGATCAACGATCTTGAGCTCGTCACGCAGCCACTGGATAGCAGCACCTGCTACGAATACGGAGCCCTCAAGAGCGTACTCAACCTTGCCGTCGAGACCCCATGCGATGGTGGTCAGCAGGCCGTTGTTAGGATACAGAGGCTTCTCGCCGATGTTCATCAGCATGAAGCAGCCGGTACCATAGGTGTTCTTCGCTTCGCCGGGTGTGTAGCATGTCTGGCCGAACAGAGCTGCCTGCTGGTCGCCTGCTACGCCGCGGATCGGGATCGGGCCGCCGAAGAACTCGGGATCGGACTCGCCGTAGTCACCGCTGGAAGGTCTTGCATCGGGAAGCATGCTCTTCGGGACTTCAAGTCTCTCGCAGAGCTCATCATCCCACTCGCAGTTGTTGATGTTGAACAGAAGGGTTCTGGAAGCGTTGGAATAGTCGGTTGCATGTACTCTGCCCTTGGTCAGCTTGTAGATCAGCCAGCTGTCTACGGTACCGAATGCAAGCTCGCCCTTCTCTGCTCTTGCGCGGAGTCCCTCAACATTGTTCAGGATCCAGCGAAGCTTCGTGCCGGAGAAATAAGGGTCAAATACGAGACCGGTTTTGTGATAAGCGCTGTCGGCGATGTCCGGATATTTCTCCATCAGCTCTGCCTTCATATCAGCAGTTCTGCGGCACTGCCACACGATTGCGTGGTAGACGGGCTGTCCTGTCTGCTTATCCCATACGATAACAGTTTCACGCTGGTTAGTGATACCGATGGCAGCGATGTCCTTATAGGTAGCTCCAACATTCTGCATAGCTATACGAGCAACGGAGAGCTGTGTCTGCCAGATCTCGCTTGCATCGTGCTCAACCCAGCCCGGCTGAGGATAATACTGTGTAAATTCCTTCTGAGCCATGCTGCAGATCTCGCCCTTCTCGTTGAAGAGGATACATCTGTTACTGGTTGTGCCTGCATCCAATGCCATTACATACTTTGCCATAAAATACCTCCTTCTAACTTTGCCGTCACGCCCCCGCATGCCGGCATGTGTCCCCATTACATGAACCA
>CACZXG010000157.1 GCA_902785055.1 uncultured Lachnospiraceae bacterium | reverse complement strand
CGCGTTTCCGTCGTTGATCTGCGCGAAAGTATATGCATCAAGAGGTGTAGCGACATGTCCGCAGATCACGCCGGGGAAGCTGTTGAGTGCCAGCATAGCACCTTCGCCTGTACCGCAGCCGGTGATGACGTAGTCGCATGCGCCTGCGTTCAGCAGTGTAGCTGCAAGGATGCCGTTTTGCACGTATGTGAGCTGTGCCTCGTCATCAGCTGCATACATGCCATAGTTGCGGACTTCGAAGCCCATGGGTTCCACGACCTTGCGAAGAGCCTTCTCAATGATACTGTTCTTAGCCGCCTGGCTGTTCTCGTTGATCAGTGCGATTCTCATTTTGTTTTCTCCTTATATAGATAGCATTAATTGTTAACTTGGTTATACCTCATCTTACCATTGCGGCATTTAGCGCTTCCATGCACGTTTTCACGACAAATATGGACAAAGAAGACTTTTGATGTTTCTCAGCCTGAAGCCGCCGGTCCGGTATGCCGGAAGCCGCCTTCACAGCTCCCGATAACAGCCTCAGACTTCCGGGACTGCCAGACTTTCGGCGCTGCTCCGCGGATCACTCCCCTCGAATCTGAACCAGCACGATCGCAGCAAACATGATCGCGCATCCCAGAAGTTCCCTGGAGGTCATCCGCTCTCCCAGAAGGAGCGCCCCTGCGATCACCGCGAACACCGACTCCAGACTCATCAAAAGAGAGGCGACCGTGGGATCTGTGAACTTTTGCGCGATGATCTGCAGCGTGTAGCCGATGCCGCCTGAGACAATACCGCAATATAGGATCGGGATTGCGGCTGACACTATTTTGGCCATGCTCGGCTGCTCCAGAATCAATGCCGCCACGGCAGAGATCACAGTACAGGAGGCGAATTGGATCGCAGAGATCCTGATAGGATTGCCCAGTTTCACAAAATGGTCGCAGCACAGTATATGGCCGCTGAAAAGCACGGCGCAGATGCAGACCAGGGTATCTCCCCGCCCCAGGGAAAACCCTTCTGTCATGCACAGCAGATACATTCCCACTACACCGAGCAGGACCGCCAGCCAGACGATCCAGGAGTTCCTCTTTTTGAAGAAAACGAAATTGATCACCGGCACGAGGAGCATGTACATGGCCGTGATAAAGCCTGCTTTTCCTGCTGTCGTGTAGACAACGCCCATCTGCTGAAAAATACTGGCCGCAGCCAGGAAAGTGCCGCAGCAGATACCACCGATGATCGTATTCTTCCGGTACTCGGCACACTCCTTGACCGTGTACGAGGCCAGCTTTTCCTTCTCCGATGCAATGGGCATCGCGGAAACAGCTCCGACGGCCACGGCCGCCAGCGCCATTCTCGCCGCGTTGAATGTGATCGGTTCGATGCTCTCCATGCCGACGCGCTGAAAGACAAAAGCTGTTCCCCAGATCATGGCTGTCAGCATCAGAAGCGCGTTGCCGAGCATTCTCTTGTTGTTACTCATTCTATGATAGTTCCTTACTCGGTCCGGATACATGTTACTCTGAAGATTGTACCACATCTCTCCAGCAAAAAACTCCGAAAAACCAACGTAAAGGTTTTTCGGAGTTCTTGCCGCTCGTCCTATATGTATGATCTTATTCTCCCAGCAGCTTCATAAAAGCTCTGGTCTGTCCCAGCACGTCTTTGCCGTAAACTGCGCTTCCGGCCACGATCAGGTTCGCGCCGGCTTCCAGTACGACATGCACGTTGTCAGTCTTGATGCCGCCGTCCACTTCGATCTGAAGCGAAGGATTGACCTTCTCTGCTTCTTCGCGGAGTCTGCGGATGCGCTCTGTGGAAGCACGGATATATTTCTGACCGCCAAAACCGGGCTCCACCGTCATGACAAGGACCAGATCCAGGTCGCTCAGGATCGGGAACAGAACTTCCACCGGTGTCTTAGGTTTGATCGAAATGCCTGCCTTGCATCCCAGTGCATGGAGCTTGTCGATCAGGGCCTTAGCTGCCGATGCCGCATCTTCCGGCGTCTTTCCGTTCTGATCAAGTTCCGCCGCATAAGGGGCGTCTGCGTATTCCGCGTTGCCGCCGGGCATTACTTCGTAGTGGAAGGTTATGCTGTCCGCGCCTGCCTCTGCGAACGCTTCAAAGTGCCTCTCCGGATTCGTCACCATAAGATGTACATCCAGCACCTGGTCCGTAAAAGGACGGATGCAGCGCAGGATCGGCTCTCCGAAGGAAATCTCCGGTACGAAATGTCCGTCCATTACATCGAAGTGTACATATGCTGCCCCGCCTTCCCTGGTCTGAAGGATCTGTTCCTGAAGTTTACCAAAATCCGCAGACAAAATAGAGGGTGCCAGTTCGTTCTTCAAATTCATATCATTTCCTCTTTTTTTGTGATCAGCAGCCTTCTACAAACGCTTTGACTTGTGAACATGTCCGTTTGTAAGGCGCTGATCTCTGATCAGCAGCCCTCTACAAACGCTTTGACCTGTTTGTAGACTCCTTCCCCATCCAGCATATACTTATGAAGCAGCACTTCCGCGGACGCGGATTCTCCGAATACGTCGCGGACGCCTATCCTGTACATCTTAGTCGGGCATTTCTCGGACAGGCACTCTGCCACCGCGCTGCCCAGGGCGCCGATGATGCTGTGCTCTTCCGCAGTGACTACCTTCCCGGTCTTGGAAGCGGTCTTTACAATTAAATCCTCGTCAAGAGGTTTGATGGTGCAGATGTTGACGACCTCCGCATCGATCCCGTCCTTCGCGAGCATCTCGGCCGCCTCGATCGCGGATGCGACACACAGGCCGTTGGCGATGATACTCACGTCCTTGCCTTCGCGGATGACACTGCCCTTGCCGATCTGGAAATCATAGTCCTCATCGAAAACTACCGGAACCGCCGCCCGGCCGAAACGGATGTAGACCGGCCCGTCATGTTTGACAGCCGCTCTGACAGCTTTTCTGGCCTCTGTATCATCTGCGGGGCACATGACGACCATGCCGGGAATCTCGCGCATGAGAGCAAGGTCCTCCAGACACTGGTGGGAGGCTCCGTCCTCACCTACGGTGATGCCGGCGTGCGTCGCGCCGATCTTTACGTTCAGGTGAGGGTAACCGATCGAATTGCGGACCTGCTCATAGGCACGGCCTGCTGCGAACATTGCAAAAGAACTGGCAAACGGCACCATGCCGGCTGCCGCCAGGCCTGCTGCAATGCTCATCATATTTCCTTCCGCGATACCGCAGTCGAAATGTCTGTCCGGATAAGCCTTTCCAAAAACACCTGTCTTGGTCGAACCTGCAAGGTCTGCATCCAGAACCACAAGATTAGGCATCTCCGCGCCCAGTTCCAAAAGGGTCTTTCCATATGATTCGCGTGTCGCGATCTTTTTCACTTCGCTCATAATGCCTCACCAATCCTTTCCAGATCTGCCATGGCGATCTCGTACTGCTGCGCGTTCGGTGCCTTGCCGTGCCAGTCGGCAACATTTTCCATGAAGGATACGCCCTTGCCCTTGACCGTCTTGCAGATGATCGCGGTGGGCACTCCTTTGACAGTCCTGGCCTCAGCAAAGGCCGCTGCCAGCTGCTCAAAATCATGGCCGTCCTCGACATTGATCACATGGAAATTAAAGGCCTCGAACTTCTTGTCGATCGGATATGGATTGTTGACGTCCGCGATGTTTCCGTCAATCTGCAGACCGTTGTTGTCGACGATCACACAGAGATTGTCAAGCTTTTTGGCTCCCGCGAACATGGCAGCCTCCCAGACCTGGCCTTCCTCGATCTCACCGTCTCCGAGCAGTGTGTAGACGCGGTAGTCTTTCTTTTGCACCTTCGCCGCCAGCGCCATGCCGACTGCGCAGGAGATTCCCTGTCCCAGAGAGCCCGTGCTCATGTCGATTCCGGGCAGAAATCTCATGGACGGATGTCCCTGAAGACGTGATCCGAGATGACGGAAAGTCTTGCACTCTTCTCTGTCAAAATATCCCTTCTCAGCCATCACTCCGTAAAGGCCGGGGCATGTGTGGCCCTTGGATAAGACAAAACGATCCCTGTC
>CACZXG010000156.1 GCA_902785055.1 uncultured Lachnospiraceae bacterium | reverse complement strand
GAGAATCCGAATCACGTCTATTCCAAGGATGAGCTTTTCCGCCAGATCTGGAATATGGAATCTATCGGGGATATCGCGACGGTCACGGTACACATCAAGAAAATACGTGAGAAGATAGAGTTCGATACGTCAAAACCGCAGTATATCGAGACGATCTGGGGAGTGGGATACCGCTTTAAAGTCTGATCTCTGACACAGTATCCTTGTGAAATAAGTCTGTGATGAATGCGCAAAGCAGAACTCCTTACTGCATGGAGATTTTTTATGAAAGCAATGGAACAAAAAATACATCTGCCCGGCGCAGGTGTCATCGGTATCTGCTTCCTGCTGACTTCGACGGCGTATCTTGCATGGACATATCATATTATGGGGCTGGTGAAAGCCCCGATCTCCGAAGTCGTTACACTGATCATAGGGTATCTCTTTCAGGCTGCCGGTATCGGGCTGTTTTCCCTGTTGATCCGGCGGCGTGAGGATCTGGCAAGGATATCTGTATATGCGGCACTGATCTTTCATATGATCTTCCTTGTCCCTGCTGTCCTTGCCGGTACTTTTATACAGGCAGCGGCCTTTGGCTCCGCTATGAATCTTCTCTGCGGCTGGATTGCGGGCTATTATCTGTATCGTCTTACGACCGATGTCAATACAGCCCGTTCCGCCATGACGCTGGGAGCCGGATACAGTGCTTCGATCGTTGTCTCGTGGGCTCTCTCCGCCCTCTTCGGAGGAGCATTGTACCATTCCGTATGGATCCTGATCATCTGTCTCGCCCTGACGGCTCTTGCCTTCTTCATTCTCCGGACAGAGCAGGGGAAGCCGGATTCAGAAACAGAAGAAATGACAGAAGAGGGGTTTTCAGAGGATATTCAACTTCCGAAGGAAGCGGAATTCCGGAAGTTCCTGCTCCTGGCAGGTGCACTCGTCCTGGTGTTCAGCATAGTGAACAGCTGCGGCTTCGGCTTTCCGTCCGAAGATGTGGAAAAGGGAATCAGCGTGGAGTTTTCCCGCCTCTTCTATGCGGCGGGGCTTTTGATCGCCGGGTATGTGAATGACAGGAACAGGCGGTATGGTGCCATCTGTGCGGTGGCCGTGCTCGTGATCCCGTTCCTCATGATGGCAATCAGAGGGGAGCCGGTCTCTCTGCTGATCTTCTGGGTGCTCAGCTATTTTACCTTCGGTTTCTATACGATCTACCGGATAATACTCTTTTCCGACATTGCCCGGGGGAAAGGGCTGATTCCGCTCTGCGGCTTCGGACTGCTCATCGGACGGATCGGCGACGCGGCAGGAGAGACGCTGTGCCTTGCGATGTCCGGACATTTTGTGATCTTTGTCGGTCTTACTGCCATACTGTACATAGCGGCGGTCCTGCTTTTCTTCCGCGTCTATCTGTATATATACCAGCCGGAAGTAAAGCCGCAGAGAAGCGAACAGGAGATCTTCAATCGCTTTTCCGCGCGGCATGATCTTTCTGCCAGAGAGCGGGAAGTGCTTCGATTCCTTTTGGAGGAAAAGACCAATAAGGAGATCGCGGAAGAATTATCGATTTCCGAGGGCACTGTGAAATACCATATCCACAATCTACTCCAGAAGACCAGCTGCCGCAACCGGCTGGGGCTTCTTTCCGCCTTTACTGCCGAGCAGGACACCTGAAACAGGAAATGGCGGTCAAAAACAGGCGGTAAACCGGCAGTTTACCCCCACCTTACCTAAACCTTACCCTGAAAAATGCCCCGACTGGCCGGAAACTTACTTGAGACCCGTCCGGTCGGGAAGATAGTGTATAGCTGTATGAGTATACTCATACAGCTATACACTATTTTTTGAAGGGCAGGTGTCAAAATGAAACGAAAGATATGTGCTGTGCTCGTGGCTCTGGGCATGATTCTGTGTCAGATCCCGCAGACTGCCGCTGCGTCAGAAAACGCTGCTGCGGCAGAAGAAGCTGTACCCGTAGTGGAGACGGTGGAAGCTGCTCCGGCAGAAGAGGAATCTGTTCCGGTGAAAGAGGAAGCTGAAATCCCGTCCGAACCTGGGGAACAGTATGCGGAAGCCGGGACGGCCGCTGCAGAAGACGCGGCGCAGACAGACGGGGAATCCGGAACAACAGAGTCGAATGAGGCGCACGAGCCTTCCGGGAACGTCGAAGAAGCCGGTGCGAAAGCGCCGGAGGAAAAGGCGGTTACTCCTGACGGGGAAAGCGGCAAAAAACCTGTCTCCGAATCCGGGACGGAAAAGACCCCGATGCCGAAAACGTCGGCAGGAGCAGATGCCGGGCTGGTGGGAGCTCCCAAGTCGGTGTCAGACCTTACGCCGGTCGACTCCGTAGTTGTCGGAGTCGTCGTTCCCAATGCAGGTGATACCACAGAATCGGCCCCGGGCGCCTTTGCTCTTGAAAGCGGCTATCACATCACAACGGCGAACTGGTGCGACGAGGAAGGTAACGAACTTGGATCCACCGTGACCTTCGCTGCAGGCGAGACATACTACATCAAGGCATCCGCTTCCTCTGAGGAGGGGTATTTCTTCAGGCAGGGAAGCGACGGGACCTCGTTCGAAGCAGATGGCGGTGAACTGAAGAGTTCTTCGATCATGAACTGGACGGACAGTGACGGCGGTGCGCACTCCTATGCGGAGATCATCATTGCTGTCAGGGCGGCTGCCCAAACATCCTTCTTCGGAGTGCTCATCTCCGACGCTGAGGGTACCGCGAACAAAGGCGGCACCTACTGGATGGATTATGCCGGTATGGAAGGATCTCCTTCAAGAACGTCTTCCTCCAATAACTTCGTGGAGGACGGCAGTGACGTTTATCTGGAAGCATATCCCGCTGACGGCTACAAATTCCTCGGATGGTACCAGGGCGATCCCGACAGAGCGGGAGGCAAGCTCTATACAGGCGAGCCGCTCACGACAGACAGCGTCTATGAGTTCGATGCGCCCATCATCCTGACAAGGCCCTATATCTGCGCCGTGTTCGATGTGGATGAATCACCGCAGGGCGATCAGGTGCAGATGTGGGTCGGTAACACAGAGGTCATCGGGCCGGACAGCTCCGCGCAGGGAGGCAAGGTAGCGGTCAAATATGAGCCGAGCTACGATAGATATCCCGATATTACAGCGAAGGACGGCACAAATTTTGTCGCCGGTGAGATCCTTCCGTTCTACAAGGGTGACGAGTGTACGGTATACCAGCAGGCAGACGAGGGTTTTCATTTTGTAGGCTGGTATCATGTGAATATTGAATGGGGGCCGGGGGAAACTCTGGCATGGGAAGGCAGTCCGATTTCGACTGCGGACAGCTTTACCTACAAGCCCGGACAGACTGTCGTGGCAGGCGATTCAGAACCGCTGCGTTACGTGTGCGCCGTGTTCGAGAAGAATCAGGCCGTGACCCACACAGTTTCCTTCGATCCCGGTACAGGCTACGGAGAAATGAAGCCGTATACTGTGGACGATGGAGAGAGTTTCACACCTCCGGAATGCACTTTCAGTCACAGTAACCCGGATCGGGTCTTCTATAAGTGGGCTGTGAACGGCGTGCTCGTGAATTTTGATGAGCCGATCACGGTAACGAGAGACACCGTGGTCAAGGCGGTGTGGCATTATCGGGAGATCCAGAGGCTCGATAATTCTGTCGACCGAAGTGTTACGGATGTAGTCGGTCATCTCATTCTCAGGGATACCCGTACGGGAGAGGAGCGCACGGAGGTCGTATTTGACGAAGTCACCGCTTCCGCCTTCACAGAGCCGTCCAACGTGACCGTCAATGCCATGATCACGGAGGCAAAGGAAGCTCTTGCAAAGAAAGCCAGGGAGTACGCCGGAGAGAGTGCCGTGACGACGGTCAGCGAAACGGTCTCATACCCTGCAATCAAGGATTTAAAGGATGACCGGACTTATACATACTTCACTGATGGTCAGGACAGTGCGGGAGACGTCTACACGTTGATGATCATTGACGGCGGGTACCTTCATAGCTGGCAGTATGATGTGACGCTCGTGGCAGAGTATACGAGTGTGGATCCGAGCACAGCGACGA
>CACZXG010000155.1 GCA_902785055.1 uncultured Lachnospiraceae bacterium | reverse complement strand
CCAACCATACCGTTTTTTCGTAAGAATTCATGGGTATTTAGTTGTATGGGCAAATATGCATGGGGGCCATTGCAGCAGAAAATGCTGTTATAGTCCAAAATAGTCCAAACGTCCGACAAGGGGAACAGCCAAGCACAAAAAAGCCCGACAAGGGGAGCCGGCAGCACCTTTCTAAACCATAATGCATACTCCATTCGGACTTTTTTGACCGGTTTTGAGTGTATTTGTACATTTAACCCTGTGAAACTTGTATTTCCTTTTCCAAGTGCTATAACACAGATGAAAAGATTCCGGCCTGTTCAGGCAGCTGAACGGCCGGCTATGCGAGCTTTAATAAGTTACTTCACACAGAATTACGAATCAGTCACTTGAGGAAGGAGTTATTGCAATGCGTTTGTTACTGGAAACTGCTTTGGCATTGTTTGCAGGTCTGATGATGACCCGTGTTTTCAAATATCTGAAGTTGAATTTTCCGGATGTGACGGCTTTTCTGATCGCCGGCGTCCTGGTGGGACCGTTTATGCTTGGGAGGATCGGTATTCACGGGATCGGATTCAACACGATGGAGGAATTGGAAAGTGTGAGTGCCCTGAGCAATGTGGCTCTGGGGTTCATTGCCTTTGATATAGGAAATGAGTTCAGATTGGCACAGCTCAAGGAGACAGGAAAAACAGCGACTGTCATCGGTGTGATCCAGGCTCTGATGGCAACGCTTCTTGTGGATGCAGTTCTCATTCTGCTTCATTTCCTGCTGGGTCCGGAAGTGCTGCCGATGCCCGTTGCGATCACGCTGGGCGCGATCGCCTCTGCTACGGCACCTGCCGCAACTCTGATGGTCGTCAGACAGTACAAAGCAAAGGGCCCGGTAACGGACCTCCTTCTTCCAATCGTAGCATTGGACGACGCGGTCGGACTGGTCGTGTTCTCGGTCTCTTTCGGCATTGCGCAGGCAATGGCCGGAAGCACTCTGGATGTGGTCTCTGTTATTGTCAACCCTCTTGTGGAGATCGTGTTCTCACTGATCCTGGGCGCGGTCATGGGGACACTCCTGACTGTATTGGAGAAGATATTCTTCTCAAACTCCAACCGTCTGTCCCTGACAATTTCTTTCGTGATCATGACGATCGCGATGGCGTCGCGGGAGTTCGAGCTCGGCGGCGGAGTGAAGATCGGGTTCTCTTCGCTGTTGGTATGCATGATGCTTGGAACGGTATTTTGCAACTTCAGTGAGTATTCCGTTGATATCATGAACCGTTCTTCCAAGTGGACAGCTCCGCTTTACGCACTCTTTTTCGTGCTGTCGGGCGCGGAGCTGGATCTGGGTGTATTCCGTTATCCCGCGATCATCCTGATCGGTGTCGTATATATCATTATGCGATGCATCGGCAAATATACGGGCGCGCGGCTCAGCAGTTCTCTCATGCACTGCAGTGAGACGGTCCGCAAATACCTGGGGATCACACTGTTCCCGCAGGCCGGCGTGGCGCTCGGCATGGTCGTCACGGCGCAGGCCCTTGGAGAGGAGATGGGCAGCATGGTCCGCAACATCATCCTTTTCAGTGTTCTGATCTATGAGTTGGTCGGTCCTCAGATGACCAGAATGGCGCTGACGAGCGCGGGTGAGATCAAAGCCGGCGCAGGTGACGCCGGAAACAGGGCGCGCTTCGAGAAAAAGGAGAAAATATCAAAGACGCGTACGAAGACGGCATGATACCGGAGTTCAGCGCAGCCTGCACGATCGCATTTGACGAGGTCATTTGACAGGCGAGATCAGGCGGGCAAAAAAATCTTTGTGGTTTATCGGAATCTTATGCGTATATGTATTCAGTAACCAACAAAAACAAAAATGCATAACAAAAATAAGAACAGGGAATTATAAAAATGAAAAAGACAAAATTATTAACAGCAGTTGCAGCGGCAGTTATGGCTCTTACATTGGCGGCATGCTCTTCGAGCTCCGAGTCTTACTCACTCTCTTTCAATATATTGAACAATAAAGAGGGCGAAGTCGTAATTGAAAACGCGGACAAAGATTCAGCCGTCTCTTCCGGCGCCCTCGAAGTCGGAGAAGGCGAGGAGATTCTGATCACCTCCGAATTGGAAAAAGGCAAAGTCCTGATCCAGATCCAGAAGAGTGCGGAAGCGGACACAGAAGACACTAATGATCTGGAACCTCCCACATTCGATCATGCTGACTATGAGATCGAAGTAGAAGCTTCAGATATCGCCCACTGCGTACCGGTACCCGGCGAATATGACGTGAATGTCGTCATGCAGGATAAGACATCAGGTAAGATCAGCATGCAGGTACAGCCTCTTGAGGGGGGCAGTGAGACTGATGAGACAGCTGAGGCGGCCGGTGCAGACGGCGAACAAACAAACTGGACTGAGGCAGCTACTGCCGAGGAAGCAGTGCAGGGCGCCGGAATTGACGCTGTGGCTGACATGAACGGCACAGTGATCTCTCTTGGCGAGCTCGGAACAATGGGCGATGTCACATACAAATATATGGACGGCGCTGTGCAGGTATCCTGCCCTGCGGCAGCAGTAGAGATGTTTGTTATCAAGGCCAAGGCTTCCACAGTTAACGGCGACGCCTCTTTTGACGCCGCAGAATACGCACATGAGTGGACACAGGATGTTGACGGACAGGAAGTGAAGTGCTTCGGCAACCGCGAAGGCGAGGCTACCAAGACAATCTGGACAGCAGGCGATTACAGCTATGCGGTCCTGGCATACGGCGCAGGCGGAGATGACGACTATGGCCTTGGCGCTGAAGATGTCGCGATCATGGTGAATGCAGTAAAGTAAAAGAATAGGCGATTTGAAAAGGTCGTCGCAGTCGAAGGACTGCGGCGGCTTTTTTTGTGCGATAAACCGTCAAATGCGGCTTATGCTTGCACGAAGATGCATTAATAATCCCAATATATGGTAGAATAGAAGAGTGAAAAATCACTCTGATGAGCTGATTTTTCACTCGCAAGGTTTGCAATCGCAAGGCTTGCGATGGAAGCGCCGCAAACCTTGTGAGATCGCATCGGAGAATTCGCCTTCGCGAAATTCTCCTCGCGTGTCTTCGCGCAAAGCGCTTCGACATAGAGGTAAATATGTATTATCCAAAATGCGCGTAAACGACGGAAGACAAAGTCATCCGCATTTTCAGCACCCGCGTGAAGATACTTTAACGAGGAGAATGCAGGTTATGATCCAAAAAATAAAAGCATTGCGCAATAATATGGCATTTAATATAACAGCTGTGATCGTGCTGATTTTGGCGGCTTTCGCCATTGTTGTCAGTGTCGTCGGTATTCTGAAGTTTTTAGATGCTTTTGACGCCGAGTATTCCAACACGACCTATCATATTGCGGATACTGCGGCTTCGCTGGTCAACGGAGACCACATCGAGGAGTATCTGGCTGGAGAGCAGACGGAAGAATATGCCAGGACGAGAAGAATTCTGAATGCCTACTGCAACAGGATGAACGTTTCTCTGGTATACGTGATCAAGGTAGACCAGAGTGACTATGAGAGCTTTGTCTCTGTTTTCAATGCCGTTGATAATTCTGTGGACAATTCCCATTACGAGGAGTGGGAGCTCGGGCATCCGCGTGAGACCACAAACGATGAGTACCGGGAAGCATACAGAGAAATATATGAAAATGAGTCTCCGTTCGAGATCATATACCGTCTTAATCCGGGGCAGGGTCTGCGCCCGCATATCACTATGATCGTTCCGATCGATAATGATGAAGGGAAAGTATCCGCGCTGCTGTGTGTGCAGAGGCCGATCAGCGAACTGGCTTCAGTAATATTGAGCTTTGTGTCATACATCATTATCGCATCTCTGGTTCTGGTTTTGGTCGTAGCTCAATTTGTGGTGCGTTTTTTAAGAAAATGGGTAGTCAAACCGATCAGGAAGATCTCAATCGAAGCGACACGCTTCGCGAAGGAGAACACGAAGGGCGAGGAACTCGGAGACGTCAGCAAATTCGAGGAGATCTATAATCTCTCGCGCTCCATCGATAAGATGGAGACGGATATGGTATGGTCAACTATATCGACAATCTGACCACGGTCACAGCGGAGAGGGAGAGAATCGGGACAGAGCTGAATTTTGCCAAACAGATCCAGTACAGCTCCCTGCCGACCAAATTCCCGGCGTTTCCGGACAGGGAAGAATTCGATGTTTATGCCTATATGAAACCTGCCAAAGAGGTGGGCGGCGACTTCTATAACTTCGTACTGGTCGATGACGACCATCTCGCCGTGTGGATCGGCGACGTCTCGGACAAGGGCGTGCCGGCCGCGCTGTTTATGATGTCGATCAATATCATGATCAATATCCGCACCTGCATGGGCGGGACACCTGCTGAGATCATGGCGTTTGTGAACGACAATATCTGCGAGCACAACGGGGAGAACATGTTTATCACGATCTGGCTGGGAATCCTTGAGATCTCTACAGGGCGGCTGACATTTGTCAATGCGGGACATGAAGACATGGCTGTTTACCGCAATGGCGGTGAATTCGAGCTCTATAAGACCAAGCACAATATCGCGGTCGGAATACAATCGGGCATGGTCTACCAGGATTTTGAGATGCAGCTTGGAAAAGGCGACAGAATATTTATCTACACGGACGGCGTGCCCGAAGCGACAGACCCTTATGACACGTTATTTAACACAGACAGGATGATCAGCGCCCTGAATGAGCGTAAGGACGGGTCGCCGCAGGAATTCCTCAAGATCGTGTACACGAGGGTAAAGGAATTTGTGGGAGACAGAACGCAATTTGATGATCTGACCATGGTCGGCCTGGAACTGAAATGAACCGGCAGATTTCCCGG
>CACZXG010000154.1 GCA_902785055.1 uncultured Lachnospiraceae bacterium | reverse complement strand
CCTGTTCGTTGCCGCCGATGCCTTCTGAAGGATCTGCAATGCAGACCTCCCCCATCATCCTGAAGTGCCGGTTTGATGTCCGGATCGGGAGAATACGGGAGACGTTCTCGAGGCGGAGATTCTGGTCCTCCTCCAGATGCCTGCGGAACCAGATCAGTTCGTCTGGCGTCCCCATCCAGCGAAGCTTAATCATGGCGGCCTCCTTTCCGGCAGGTCATTCCCATGTGCTCTTTCATGTGTCCTGCTGCACTTGACGCTGTTCTACTGCTCATTTTCTTGCCTCCTCGCTTCTTCTTACGCAGGCGCTGCAGTATGCTCTGATCTACTGCACTCCCGCATAAGACTGAAGAAACACTATGTGTCTCTTCGCTATAACAACTTTTCCTGACTTCAAAATAAAACTTCACCACAACATAAAAAGGACACCTTCTAATCTCTTAGAAAGTGTCCTTGCGAAACATCTGATTCGATCTGACAATACCAAATCTGTCCTTATCGGACCGGATTTGGTGCCACATTTGTTGTCAAACTGTTGTCAAAAAGACGAGGAAGGCTCTAAAACCCGCGTAGTTATGCGGTTTAATCCTTCAATGATTTCATTGTCGGGAACAGGAGCACATCCCTGATGGCTGCGCTGTCGGTCAGCAGCATGGTGAGTCTGTCGATGCCGTAGCCGATGCCGCCATAAAACCGGATACAGGTCGGGAACAGGAGCACATCCCTGATGGCTGCGCTGTCGGTCAGCAGCATGGTGAGTCTGTCGATGCCGTAGCCGATGCCGCCATAAAACCGGATACAGGGAGTTGTCATTCATCTCTAACAAGAGAACAGAAATCATCTGGTGTAATAGCCTGCGTCTCTGAGTCTGCATAGTCTTTCACATTGCCGGTAATAAGATAATCGGCATGTACATTTTTTGCACACTTATCCTGCAGGCAATCCTCAAAATCCTTAAAATTTACTCTGCTTAATGCATCCAGAACATCGTCCGTATCTGCACTGGATACAGAGAGGATACTGCAAATATTCTTCAGCCAATCACGGCGCTCCTCATCAGTTTTTTTCCTGAGGACATACCAGATGGTCGAAAGAGAGTGGAATGCAAGGTATCCATGTAATCTTTTTTCAGCGCACCATGTGATGATTTGGGCTGATTCCTTATAATAGGGATCTCTTTTCAGGATAAAGTTTAATAAGATGTTTGTGTCAATCAATACTACCATACTTTTCAGCCAATGCCTCCTGCCGCTCCTGTTCTATGTCCAATTCTTCATTCGTATTATCCGGCATTTTGCCATGCATATCCCTGATCCACTGTAAGGCTTTCATACTATCGGCTTTAGTGTCCATGTTTTTTTGTGCCGGATTCATAAGATGTAAAAGATCAATGATTACCTTGATGTTTTCCTCCGGCATATTTTCGATCAGTTGGACGGCTTCCTGCTGAAGTGTCATAATGACCTCCTTGTCTTTGGCTATTATCTTTGATTGCATTTATGACTCGGCATGGATGGTTTCGGTATCCATTTATATTGTCTGTTATCATTCATACATGGAAGTAGTATTACACAATTAGTATACTATAGATTGTTCTGATTTCACAGCGCATTTCTCACAATGGCGAACAAATGTTTCTGCTCTGATTTAGAAAAACCCCGGACCGTGAAGTCCTTCACGAATCCGGGGGGGGGTGTCAATCGTGTACCTGTCAGTTGTTAATCTTTGATCGTTTTCATCGTCGGGAACAGGAGCACATCCCTGATGGCTGCGCTGTCGGTCAGCAGCATGGTGAGTCGGTCGATGCCGTAGCCGATGCCGCCGGTAGGAGGCATGCCGATCTCCATGGCGTAGAGGAAGTCCTCATCGGTGTGCTGGGCCTCTTCGTCGCCGGCCTCGGAGAGGGCGTCCTGGGCGGCGAAGCGCTCGCGCTGGTCGATGGGGTCGTTGAGCTCGGAGTAGGCGTTGCACATCTCCCAGCCGTTGATGTAGAGCTCGAAGCGCTCGACCTTGGTCGGGTCGCCGGGCTTTTTCTTGGTCAGCGGGCTGATCTCGATGGGATGATCCATGATGAAGGTGGGCTGGATCATCTTGTCCTCGCAGAACTCGTCGAAGAAGAGGTTGACAATGTCGCCCTTCTTGTGGCGGTCCTCATATTCGATGTGGCGCTCGTCGGCCAGCTTCTTGGCCTCTTCGTCGGTGGCGACCTGGTCGAAGTCGATGCCGGTCTCTTCCTTGATGGCGTCGACCATGGTCAGGCGGCGGAAGGGCTTGCCGAGGTCGATCTCGGTGCCGTTGTAGGTGATGGTGGTGGAGCCGCAGACCTCCTGGGCCAGGAAGCGGTACATGTCCTCGGTCAGGTCCATCATGCCGTGGTAGTCAGTGTAGGCCTGGTAGAGCTCCATGAGGGTGAACTCGGGGTTGTGGCGGGTGTCAAGGCCCTCGTTGCGGAAGACGCGGCCGATCTCATAGACGCGCTCGAGTCCGCCGATGATGAGGCGCTTGAGGTAGAGCTCCAGGGAAATGCGGAGCTTGAAGTCCTCGTCGAGGGCGTTGAAATGGGTCTCGAAGGGGCGGGCCGCTGCACCGCCGGCGTTGGAGACCAGCATGGGGGTCTCGACCTCCATGAAGTCGCGGTCGGCGAGGAAGCGGCGGATGCCGGCGATGATCTTGGATCTCTTCATGAAGACCTCGCGGGAGGTGTCACTCATGATGAGGTCGACGTAGCGCTGGCGATAGCGCATGTCGGTGTCCTGGAGGCCGTGGAATTTCTCCGGCAGGGGGGTCAGGGACTTGGACAGGAGAGTGAGCTCCTTGGCGTGGACGGAGATCTCGCCGGTCTTGGTCTTGAAGACAAAGCCCTTGACGCCGATGATGTCGCCGATGTCCATTCTCTTGAAGCCCTTGTAGGCTTCCTCGCCGATCTCGTCGCGGGCGACGTAGACCTGGATGCGGCCGTCTCTGTCCTGGATGTTGCAGAAGGAGGCCTTGCCCATGACGCGCTTGAACATCATGCGGCCTGCGATGGAGACGTCCTGGTTCTCGAGCTCGTCGAAGTGCTCTTTGATCTGCTCACTGTGGTGGGTCTGGTCATATTTGACGATCAGGAAAGGGTCGTTTCCGGCAGCCTGCAGCTCTGCCAGCTTGTCGCGGCGGACTTTCTGCAGCTGCGAGACGTCCTGCGTCTTCTGCTGGTTGTTCTGCTGATTTTTCTGCTGATTCTTCTCTGCCATGTGCAATGCTCCTCTGGTTCTTGATGGTCTGTGGTTCGGGAAGGATGATTCCTGAATCGCTTTTTGATGAATGCTTCTCAGCCCTGGCTGGTCTTGCGGATCTCCAGAACCTTGTACTGGAATTCACCGGCAGGGGTGGAGACGGTGACGATGTCGCCGACGGATGCGCCGATGAGCGCTTTGCCGACGGGGGACTCATTGGAGATCTTGCCCATGAGGCTGTTGGCCTCGGTGGAGCCGACGATGCTGTACTCCTCGGTCTCGGTCTCTTCCATGTCCTTGATGACGACGGTGCAGCCGATGTTGATGCGGTCGGAGGTGACATCCTCCTCGGCAACGACTTCGACGTTCTTCAGGATCTTCTCGAGTTCTTCGATCCTGGCCTCGATGTCGCGCTGTTCGTCCTTGGCTGCATCGTACTCGGCGTTCTCGGACAGGTCGCCCTGTTCGCGCGCTTCCTTGATCTTCTGCGCGACTTCCTTGCGCTTGACGACCTTCAGCTCGTGCAGCTCGTCCTCGTATCTCTTGAGGCCTTCGTATGTCAGGATATTTTTCTTTTCTTCCATAATATGATCCCCGCTTTCCCTTTTTCGAAACGATGTTTCGCAACGTTCTCTATTATATGGCCCGGGCCGGTTATCTGTGTTTATGCCTTCATATGGCTTTACTCAGTCTTATTTTTTGGTCCTGACCAGGAGCAGTGCCGGTAAACTATGTTCACTGGCGGCACAATATTATATACGGAAGTCGGCGTCTGTGTCAATGAAGATATTTTCTCTGGGGGACCGGGCTGAAGTGAAAAACTAAATTCCACTCTGAGGGATGAAGTACCATCTGTGTATCGGTCCGTGGCAAAAGCACATAAGGTCCGCACATTGGGCTATTTATGTATTTCTTCCCGTACAATACAATAGGAGCAGTGCAGTTTTCAGCTGTTTTTTGTTACTCCGGCATGGCCGGAAAGATGTGAAAGAGGGGATATCACATGTCGATTGTATATAATGAGGAAAAGAGGACTTTTTCCCTGCACACGGCGGGGACGACCTATCAGCTCAAGGTCGGAAATCTCAATTATGTCAAGCATCTCTATTACGGGGCCAAGATCCGGGATGAGGACCTGATCTGGCTGATCCGGCGCTACGACCGCGGATTTTCGGGAAATCCCTATGATTCCCTGAAGGAGCGGACTTTTTCGCTGGACGCGCAGCCGCAGGAATTCACCACCCAGCAGCAGGGTGATTTCCGGATCAACTCGATCGAGGTCCAGAATGCGGACGGATCCTATTCCTTTAACGGGAGATATGTGTCGCACAGGATCTATCAGGGACCTTTCACGCTGCAGGGGCTGCCGACGGCCTTCGCGCGGGACACCGACACTGTGGACACGCTGGAGCTGGTCATCGAGGACGCTGTGACAAAGGTGCAGGTGACGCTCCTGTATTCCGTCTTTGAGGAAGCGGATATCATCATGCGGGCCGCCAGGGTCCACAACGGCGGCGAGGGGGAGATCCTGCTCAAGCGGATCATGTCCTTTAACATGGATTATATGAACGGCGGCAAT
>CACZXG010000153.1 GCA_902785055.1 uncultured Lachnospiraceae bacterium | reverse complement strand
AGCGGGTTCCAAAGGTCACCCTTTCCGATATCACGGAAATTCAGGACGACCGTGTTATAACCGTTGGCTTTGGCCAAACCGGATGTCTTCCTGTACAGTTCTCCCTTGGGATCAGTTGCGATAAAGGATTCTCCTGCCTTTATGAACATGCCCAGCATAGGCATACAGAACAGGCGGGTCTTCTTGGAACCGGTCGCGCCGAAAATAAGGGAGTGCGTGTCTTTGCCGTCTACATAAGCCTCTCTGGCGTCCGAGATGAGCGGAAGTCCCGCAGTCGGGTAATGATCATCGCTCAGACGGATATAGGTACTGCTGTCCTGGATCTCACTTGCCGAAGCCCAGCGGGTTTCCTGGTTCGTTTTCACATAACGTTTATATCTGTAGTTTTCCAATTTGGGGCCTCCTTCTTGAGTGCTTACGCAAAGCCGATTCTCTTTTTGACTTTCTGCAGCGTTCTCTTAATATAGTTGCTGTCTTTAGAGAACGTCTGAAGGTCCTGCGCAGACAGGACTCCGGGGCGCATGTCATTTCTTGAGTAGAGCTCGTATATGATATCGCTTCCAAAGAGATCGACCGCGCCGACTGAGTCAAAATATCGATTCCCGCGCAGTACGTCGATGGACTCGGACAGAAGTTCTTTGGCGCTGTCGTCGAGAGAAAATCCGTAATCTCCGAGAAGATCCTCGATCTCGCCGACGTAAGTGGTGGTGGAAGCTCTGTGCAGTGTGACCCTCTCGATCCTCAGAAACATAGAGAGCACAGATTCCATGGCGGACGCTTTGTCTTCGTTCTTGGTGGACACGGAGAGAATGATCAGCCACTTGAAGGTATTTTCTGAAAGATAATCCAGAAGATCGATAAAGTGGTGTTCTTCCTGGTGCCCAAGCCAATAATCAAGTTTGATGTGGACAATTCCGCGGAACTCGTTTCTGTAGCCCGCGCAGTCGCTGATCCCGTCAATAAGGCGCTCCAGCTCTTTGAATCCTGCTCCGGGCGGGCAGTAATTCAGCATAAATTCAAAGCATGGGATATCACCGTTAAAGTCCAGCAGATTTTTCTGCGCGATCAAATAGGAAGAGAGTGTATCTATCATTCTCGAAAGCATTGTGTTGCTGTGGGACACCACAAAAAGGTCCGGGATCAGGATCGGTCCGTTTACAGGAAGTGTCTTGAGATTGGAAGACAGGACCGCCCATTTGCGGATAAGACGGTCAAGTCCCTGTGCGCCGTCAAAATTTATCAATTTGTCATAGTAAGGGTTCATAAGGCCTCCTTCTTAGTCGGTCATTCCCGCAGAGATTCCAAGAATATATTACCATACAGAGGAGCCTTAATTGTCATCCATGCAATATAAAATGAACTGCGTCTTATATTTTGCCCGAACCATGTGATAAAAAGTGTGCATTAGTGGTACAATATGACGGTAAAGATGTCATTCTTTTCCAGGATAAATAATATTGAGAACGGAGGTAATAAGAATGGATATGAATTGCGCATATTGTGCAAAGGGCGAGCTGGTCGCAAAGTTCGGCTATGAAGTATGTGAGCTTCCTGCCAGCACAGTCTATCTCTTCAAGGAGCAGTCCCATCCGGGCCGCGTCATCGTCGCAAGCAAACATCACGTCTCGGAAATGATCGAGCTCTCCCAGGAGGAGAGGTCGGCTTTCATCGAGGACGTAGTGACTACGGCAAACGCGATCCACAAAGCGTTCCATCCCGATAAAGTCAATTACGGAATGTACGGCGACACAGGACATCATCTTCACATGCACCTTGTTCCCAAGTACAAAGACGAGTTTGAGTGGGGCGGAACTTTCGCAATGGACCCCAATCTGAAGAAACTCGACGAAGCGCAGTGTGAGGAAGTTGCAGCCAAGCTTCGGGCAGCGATCAAGGGCTGACATCAGGAAGTATATTAAGGACCGACCGCTCTGAGGCGGCTGACCGGTGAGCCGGACGGCCTCAGGGCGGTCTTTTGATGAGAGGGGAAAGAAATGCAGCTGAGTGAAGAATTATCGCAGAATTATACGACGATTCTGAAGGAAGAGCTTGTCGCGGCAATGGGATGTACAGAGCCGATCGCCATTGCATATGCCGCGGCTAAAGCTTACAAGGAACTGGGAGTGATGCCGGACCATATCCGGATCACCTGTTCAGGAAACATAATCAAGAATGTAAAAGGCGTTACCGTACCCAATTCCGGCGGGATGAAGGGAATCGAGGCAGCAGCAGTGCTGGGCGTCGTTGGCGGCAACCCCGACAAGATGCTGGAAGTCATTGCGGATGCGGACGATGAAGCCCGCGAGAAGACGCGCGAGCTGGTAAAAGCCGGAATCTGCGATGTAGCGCTGGCGGAAGACGTGCCCAACCTGTACATCAAAGCGGAGATGTGGAACGAAGACCACAAAGCCGCTGTCACGATCGAAGAGCACCATACGGACATTACGGAGATCGAAAAGGACGGAGAGACTGTCTTTATCGCGGTGAAGAGCGCCGCGCACGAGGACGACGACAAGCCTAAAGGAGACCGGACAAAGATGACACTTCAGGGGATCATCGACTACGCGAACAGCGTCGACATCTCTGAAGTGGAGGAAATTCTCGAGCGCCAGGTCACCTGCAACTCCGCGATCTCCCAGGAGGGACTGGACAATCCTTGGGGAGCCAGGGTCGGCAAGACGATGCTTGAGAACTGGAGCGATGACGTCAAGTGCTGCGCCTGCGCGCGCGCCGCTGCGGGCTCCGACGCCCGTATGAGCGGATGTCCCATGCCGGTCATCATCAATTCCGGCAGCGGCAACCAGGGAATCACGGTAACGATGCCCATCGTTACATATGCGGAGCGCTGGCACCTGTCCAAAGAGAAGATGTACAGATGCCTTCTGGTCTCGAACCTGGTGTCCATCTATATCAAGCACTATATCGGATCGCTGTCCGCTTTCTGCGGCGCTGTGAGCGCAGCCTGCGGGGCCGGCGCCGGGATCACTTATATGTCCGGCGGGACCTATGAGCAGATCGGCGGAACGATCACAAATACGCTCGGAAATGTAGGCGGAATCGTCTGTGACGGCGCAAAGCCCAGCTGCGCTGCCAAAATAGCGTCCTCCGTCCACGCGGCTCTTCTCGCCCACTATATGAGCATCAGCCAGAAAGAGTTCCGGGGCGGCGAAGGATTCGTCGAGAGCGACGTCGAGCAGACGATCAGAAATATGGGTTACATCGGCAAGGTCGGCATGAAGGAGACAGATAAAGAGATCCTCAATGTCATGATCGATAAAGTAGATGTTAACTCATGCCTTTGACAGCGGGAGGCAAGCCTGCATATTGGCAAAGAAACCTGCAAGTTAAGGCTTGTTAAGGAAATAAATCAATAAAGAGGGGAAAGAAATGAAAAAAGAGAGTTTTACAAGCAGCCTTCCGTTTAAACTGTTATGCGCACTGGCTGTAGGTATCGGCGTCGGCCTGGCCCTGAGCGCCATGGATGGAACAGGGATCGCTTCTGCGCTGCTCAATATCATCGTGACAGTCAAGTTTATTACCAGCCAGTTCATTAATTTCTGCGTGCCGCTGATCATCATCGGCTTCATTGCGCCTTCGATCACAAGACTGGGAAACAACGCGTCCCGCATGCTGATCGTCGCGCTCTGCATCGCGTACATCTCATCGATCGGCGCAGCGTTCTTCGCGACAGGGGCCGGGTACACTATTTTGCCCTTCCTCAACATCAGCCCTGAGGTGGACGGCCTCAAAGAGCTTCCGCCCGTCGTGTTCGAGCTGACGATCCCGCAGATCATGCCCGTTATGTCCGCCCTGTTCTTCTCCGTGCTGGTAGGCCTGTCCGCGGCATGGAACGGGAGCAGGCTAATCACAGAAATCCTGGAGGAATTTCAGGAGATCGTCCTGAGCATCGTCACCAAGTTCGTCATTCCGGTACTGCCGGTCCTGATCGGATGCACATTCTGCACACTGGCCTATGAAGGCACGATCACGAAGCAGCTTCCGATCTTCCTGATCATCATCGTGATCGTCATGATCGGCCACTACATCTGGCTGGCTCTTCTGTACGGCATTGCGGGCGCGTATTCCGGCAAGAACCCGATGAACGTCTTGAA
>CACZXG010000152.1 GCA_902785055.1 uncultured Lachnospiraceae bacterium | reverse complement strand
GTACAGGGTTCCCATCCCCACGCATGGTCGATCAGAAGCTCAGCGTTTACCCCGAAGAGCTTGTAAAGAGCGTCTTCGTTCTGAACGGAACACCGGGCGACGTCGCCCATGGTCAGCACCCCTATTTTTTTAAGCTTATTAGCATAGCCGCGGCCGACTCTCCAGAAGTCTGTTATGGGCTTGTGATTCCACAGTTTCTCTCTGTAGGACCTCTCGTCAAGCTGCGCGATGCGCACGCCGTCCTCATCTGCTTCGATGTGCTTAGCGACGATGTCCATCGCTATTTTGGCAAGATAAAGATTAGTTCCGATCCCGGCTGTTGCTGTGATCCGTGTCTGTTTCAGCACATCCCTTATCATGGTCTGCGCCAATTCCCTCGCCGTCATCCCGTAAGTGTCCAGATATTCCGTGACGTCCATGAATACCTCATCAATGGAATAAACGTGAATATCCTCAGGCGCGATGTAGTGGAGGTAGATATTGTAGATCCTGGCGCTGTAATCCATGTAGTAGGACATACGGGGCTTTGCCGCGATATAGTCCAGCTCCAGTTCCGGATGCTCCGCAAGTACTGTGCTGTCATAGGAGCTCCCTTCAAACCCGCTCAGCCCCAGCTTTTTAAGCTGCGCGTGCCGGCGGGCGTTATAGAGCTTCACCTTCTCCACGACCTCAAAGAGCCTGGGGCGGCCGGGGATCCCGATCGCTTTGAGTGACGGAGAAACAGCGAGACAGATCGTTTTTTCCGTACGGCTCCGGTCCGCGACCACCAGATTAGTGGTAAGCGGATTGAGTCCCCGCTCATTGCATTCCACAGAGGCATAGAAAGACTTCAGGTCGATGGCAATATATGTCCTCTGCCTGTCCTTTTCGGTATTATTTCCGGTCATGTGACTCCTTGATCGTCATTTGGATAAGACGCCCCGTAGTTTCGCCGCGCGGAAGGGTCATTTCCCCGCATTTTGGGGTACTCTTCCTGCTCTATTACAGAAAAGGCAAGAATCTGTTCGATCTTCTCCGCCTTCCCTTTGAGGTCAAAATAGCGCCTCATAGCGCCCTCTTCATCCCACCACCTGGAAAAAGCCTCTCCGGTATCTGTACTGTGACGACGTTCCATCTCCAATAGGATATCCGTCATTTTTTCCCGAAGGCTCTCAAGTTCATCCATGTATCTTCTGGCTTCAAATTGCGAGATCGTTCTCATAAAATGGGTTCCCTGTTTTATAGTTCATTCAAGGCTCGCAGAGCGAGCCGTTGCGCCGCGTGCGGGTTGCCTGTAAGGCAACATCTTCCTTTCCGCACGCGTGTGCATCATATAACTCAGCGGGGGACATCCCCCCTGTGTTATCTGCGGTTAGCGGCCCGCTTTGCGGATCTTGAATTCCCGTGCCTGCGCTTTCTCTTCCAGATCCTGTCTCCCCGCACTTTACGCAAGAGCGCTCCCCGCATCCTCTTGCCGACGAAGCGGAAAGCATGCCGCCCTGCTCCCAGCCTGTTCTGTCTGGCTCTATAGACAAGATGCCTCTTAACCGGCAGTTTTTGAGCAGGCTCAGGAGCTGCCTCGATTTCTGACTTCATTTCCGGGATCGCCTGAATCTGCGGCACCTGTTCCGGGACAGTATCTGTATCCGGCTCCGGGTTCACTTCGGGCTCCGGCTCCGGGATCACTTCAAGCACCGGTTCCGGGATCACTTCAGCTTCCGGCTCCGGGATCACCTCAGGCTTCGGCTCCGGAATCATCTCGGGCTCCGGCTCCGGGTTCACTTCTGCCTCCTCTGCAGTTTCTTCCTCTTCTTCGGCGGGATCGATCAGGTCGATCAGGATCTTCCCGAACGCCTCCTCCTGTGTGATGCGGATCTTCTGGTTTTTCATCAGTTCCAGAACTACGAGGAAAGTCACGATGATCTCTTCCTTGCTGTCCTCAAGTTCCAGCATCTCCCTGAAATCAGCGTGAGGATGACCGGCAAGGTAGGCCCGGATATAGAGTTCCTTGTCGGCGACGCTGATCTCTTCTTTCTGTATTTTGCCAAATCCGCTTCGAATGGGATCGACGCGGCTCTTCTTGCGCTTGAGAACTTCCTTGAACACATTCTCAAGGCTCTGCGCCGTGCGGTCCCCAATGAGCTCTTCGTAATTCAGAGGAGGTACGTAACTGCGCACCTCCTCCGGTAGATCCTGTGGCCTGAAGTAACTGAAGCCCGCATGCCGGTTCTTCTCTTTGAGTTCCTCCGACATGTACTTGTACATTTTGTATTCCAGAAGGCGCCTGACCAGTTCGTCTCTGGGGTCCTCCTCTTCGCCTTCCTCGTTTTCCTCCCTCGGCAGGAGCATGCGGCTCTTGATGTCAAGAAGCGTAGCTGCCATGACCAGGAATTCACTGGTGACGTTCATGTCGTCGTGCTCCATCCGGCGCACATATTCCAGATACTGGTCTGTGATCGTCACTATGGGAATGTCATAAATATCGATCTTATTCTTTTCAATAAGGTGCATGAGAAGGTCCATCGGGCCTTCAAACACCTGAAGTTTCAGCGGAATCGCCATCAGTTGCCGGTCTCCCCTTCTGTTGTGTCTGCCTCTTCAGCGCTCTCAGAGGTATTGCCGCTGCCGGCCGTATCTCCCGTCGAGCTTCCTTCTTCCGCGTTCTCCTCAGAAGAAATGCCGGCCTGTGCCTGCTCGTCCGCGGTAATGCCCTCGTCGGCATGCTCCTGAGAGGTAATATCCTCGGAGGCATATTCCGACCCCGCTGCAGTGCTTACTGCCGCGGCAGCCTCTTCCTCAGCCTGTGCGCCGGCGGCCTGAGGTCTGTTTTCTTCCAGGTCTGTGACCAGCCACTTCTTATCAATCTTTGCAAGGGAGAGAACGGTCTTCTCATCAGAAGGAGCGCTGTTCTCAAGTTCTTCCTGCATCCTGCCGATCACAATAGGAATCAGGTCATTGTACATCTTCTTGTACATTGCCTTCTCTCCCTCATCCTTGTAAATTGCGATCAGTTCATCGTAGTGTTCCGACTGATATTGCTTGATGAGGTCAAGTGTTTCTTCCGACTGCCCGGAAGAGGCACCCGGGTCGTATCCGAGTGTGATCTTTGCGGTCACAGCAGCTGTTTCTTCCATGACCTTTGTATCCTGGATCTCGAAGCTCTTGTAGGCCTTGGAGATCACTTTCCTGACGTACTCGTCAACTGCCTTCTGCGCTTCTTCTCCCATATCTTCCTTCTCAACGCCCATCGCCGCATAAAAAGTGTCAGCGAGATATTCCGGGTCCATGAGCTTCATTGTCTTGCTGTTCATAAAGTCTTCAGTTGCGAACTGCGAAGCCGCTTTCATGTCATTACTGACCATCGCGTTCAGAAAACCTTCCGCGGTCTCTGTAACAGCTTTTTTATCTGTGTTGCAGCCGGTAAGAATCAATACCGTTAATACAGTAAGCAGCACTGTGATCAGTTTTTTGCTCATTGTTATCCTCCTATACCAGATACTTCTGTCATTATCTTTTAGAATAGCAGTTCTATCCCGATTCGTCAAAAGAATGGTGTAAAGAGCCTTATTTTTTGCAGAAATTCCGGATCGTGCAGGATGCTCCTGATCGATTGACCGTTGGCAGGGGGATGTATCTTCGTTCAGGCACGAGATGCGCTCCCGGCTTATCGCAATCGAGTAGGAGGGCCTCCTACTCGATTGACCGTTGGCCGCCAAATGCATCTTCGTGCAAGCACGAGATGCACTTGACAGCTTATCGCACAAAAAAAGAACTGCCGCAAATGCAGCAGTCCTTTTTTTCAGGCTGTTTTTGATTTTTTTGTCAGCTCAGACGTACTGAAAAGCCGTCAATCATCCTTTTAGAGGAGCTGATCAATAGTGGCAGTACATGAAGTACTTGTATCCCAGAGGGCTTGAGAAGTAACCCTGAAGCTCAGGATCCTGCATGTACAGATCTGTGTAGTAGTACAGAGGGCAGATGCAGCCGGTGCTCATCAGAAGATCCTCAGCTTTGTGCATAAGCGCATATCTGACAACGGGGTCTGTGCAGCTCTTGACATCGCTGATCACGACATCATAAGTCTCTGCCCATGTTCCGTTCTCGACCTTGGTGTCATAACCGAATTCAGTCAGATCGATGCTGTAAGCCTGAGTCTTCTCATTC
>CACZXG010000151.1 GCA_902785055.1 uncultured Lachnospiraceae bacterium | reverse complement strand
GGGGCGATGGAAAAGACTATCCGCCTTCTCCGTGAGAATAATGTCGACTGCAAGATCATGGTCGGCGGCGCGGTCCTCACGCCTGATTACGCGAAGAGGATCGGCGCGGACTATTACGCGAAGGACGCAAAGACCGGCGCGGACATCGCGAAAGAGGTCTTTGGATAATTATTCATTTAAAAATACAACCCCCGCCTGCGGCCGCGTCCGGAGGCGGGGGTTTTTTCTGTACACATGCCAAACAGCGAAAGCGCCGGTAATAATGCGGTGCCTGTGACAGCGAGGCCGACAGGGATTTCAGCTGATATCACTCTCACCCGGTGCATGGAGCAGCATGCAGGCAATCTGATAGCGGAGCCTGTCAGCGGGACTGTCCAGCTCATTGCCGAGCAGCTTTCGGATATTGCCGAGCCTGTAGACCGCGGTATTGCGGTGTGTGAAAGTCCGCTCCGCGACGGCTTTAATACTTCCCCCGGTCTCGAGATAAATTTCCAGCATCTCTATATAGTTCGTACCGTGTTCTCTGTCGTGGATGAGCAGCGGCGCAAGAAGTTTTTCTCCCATCTCTTTTCGGAGCAGAGGATCAGGAATCAGGCACAGCATCCTGTAAAGACCCATTTCGTCGAACCAGATCATTTTCTGCCCTGACTCTGCAGCCATGCGCACGGCAGCTCCGGCCCGCCGGTAAGCCAGATGCAGATTCTGGATATCTTTCATTGGACTTCCGATGCCCACACAGATCCTGTGATCCGGCATCCGGATCTCAAGTCTTTTTACGAACCGGTCCAGCAAATAGCGAAGATGATCCTCGGGAACATCGTTGACCACCATGACAAAGGCTGCATCATAATAGAAGAAAGACGCGTTGTGGCTGATCGATTCAAGATAAATCTGCAGCTGGAAGCTGATCCTGCGCCGTTCCACGGTATCCATCGTATCAAGATTCCCCGGCTTAATAAGTACGACCTGGAAAGATCCGTCTACATCGAAATAAGGCAGCAGTCTTCTTCGACAGTTTTCCGTATCTTCAGGGGTCTTTATAGCCTGAATCAGTGCGCCGGATATTTCGTCGTCCGTGATTCCCTGCAGCAGGATCCGCATATTGAGGTCTTTTATCATATCAAAGAGCGGTATGTCCCATGGGACGGTCATGAGCGGGAAATCATTTTCTTCACAGAATGCCCGTACCTTCCCGGGGATTTCCATTATATACATGCCGGTGTTGATGATGAGCCCGGAAGCCCCGAGCGCGCTGAGTTCCTTTACAAGCTCAAGCTGCTGCTCCGGCTGTCTGAAACCCAGTCCGGTGGTCACCGCCAGATCCTTGCCTGCAAAATTCTGCAGAATCGTCATATCTTCGATCATGAGGATCCAGCTGATCGAATTTGCCCAGCCACGCCTTCCTGCTTCCAGTTTCATCTTGTAGCGTGACCCTGATACGGTCATCATGTCCTCAATCGTAAATCCCATAAAGGTCTCCTTTTTTATTGTGCAAATTGACGCAATTAATGATAATTCTTCAACAATTCCTGAGCAGGAGTCTCCCGTATATGTGCTGTGAGCACAAATAAACACCGTGAGATTTGAGGCGGGAAGCCGTAGAAGTGGGATAAAAATCGTATATTATATAGTTATAAGATACAAGAGCAAAAGCAATTTAGCAAGATATTAGCAGGATCTGCAGAAAGGGAATCTATTATGAGAAAATACTCAATGGAATATTACATGATGAACGACACTACATTTTACTGCCCTGAATGGCAGGATCCTGATATGACGGACAGCTGCCAGGTCGTAGAGAGTTCCGAGAACATGAGCCGTATCGAAAAGTTCTTCCGTGAACTGTTTGGCTGACCGGAAAAATTCGGACGGGCTTTGTGCCTGTGCAATGAAGTGCGAATAAAGATATGAGAGAAGTCTTCCGATCGGAGGGCTTCTTTTTTTTCAGGAACGCCTCGGCGTCTTTGTATCCCATACAAAAGAAAAGTTTCTCTTTGCGTATTCATATCAGATTCATATCACGAGAATTCTGTGTCAGAGATTAAATTTATTTATTCATTTTCACAAAATACCGGAAAAGGGGAGTTGTTATTTAGTACGAAATACATAAACGATTGACTTTTAACGCTTCAGTGTATAAAATTCTTATTAAGTTTAAATTTGAGCTGTCCGTTTTTTGTGTTGACAAAGGAAAACTGTCTGTGTTGATTTTTCTTTGCGAAGCACGGAAATGGTGCTGTACAGGTACGTGTTAACGCATAAAGCGTTTCACAATAAACAAAACAAGGGAGGAAC
The DNA here is from genome assembly GCA_902785055.1 of uncultured Lachnospiraceae bacterium. Lineage (GTDB taxonomy): Bacteria > Bacillota > Clostridia > Lachnospirales > Lachnospiraceae > CAG-791. The sequence goes on along the minus strand of CACZXG010000151.1, from coordinate 2,360 downwards.
TAATTAATGCTCAAGAGAAAAAAAGTGCTCGCTGCGCTGCTCGCAGGGGCAACATGTATCGCAATGCTGGCAGGCTGCGGTGGATCTGCTTCTTCCGGTGGATCTGCATCTTCCGGTGGATCTGCTTCTTCCGGTGGATCGACATCAGAAGGCGGATCGACATCAGAAGGCGGTGCACAGAAAGCTACGGTCGGAACGGATACCTATTCCATGATCGATAACTTCGATGTCACCACACTGGACTATGTTTACAACAACAAGTCCTCCAACGGAGACTACACCTGCAACTTCATCGAAGGCCTGCTTACGCAGGATCGGCACGGCAATTTAGTTGCCGGTATGGCGAAAGAATGGTCATCCAATGAGGATGCTTCTGAATGGACATTCACGATCCGTGACGACGCTACATGGTCCACAAGCGAAGGCGAAGAATATGACGCTGTCACAGCGGAAGACTTCGTGACCGGCCTTAAGCATGCAGCAGATTCCAAGTCAGAGACCCTCAGTCTTGTTCAGGATCTGATTGTCGGACTGAAAGACTACGTTGATGGCAAAGTTTCATGGGAAGAGGTCGGCATCAAGGCAGACGGCAGCACTCTGACCTACAAACTGACAGGTCCTTGCGCATATTTCGATGGTATGACAACATATTCCATCCTGTATCCGATCAACGCAGAGTTCCTTGAATCCAAGGGCAGCGATTTCGGCGCTGTAAAGCCGGATTCCATCCTGTACAACGGATGCTACATCCTGGCCTCCCTGGTTCCGTCCCAGGAAGTCCGCTTCAACGCGAACCCGAACTATTATGACAAAGATAATGTCCATGTACAGCATGTCGTTGTCACCTATACCAATGGAGAAGATCCGGCACAGAGCTTCAACATGTTCGTGAATGGTGAGACTTCTGCTACAACTGTAAACTATTCCCTTCCGGATGTCGTAGCGAAAGCCAATGAGCTGTATCCGGACAATATCTATACAAGCCAGACGACAGCTACCTCCTTCTGGGGTGCTTTCAACTGGGATCGCCGTCTGTACGCTCTGTACAATGATCCGTCTGTCAATACGACATCCAAGACGACGGATGCCCAGAAGGCTGACACAAAGGCTGCGATCCTGAATGCCAACTTCCGCCGTGCTGTCTATGCTGCCTTCTCTGCACATGCGGTACAGGCGATCACCAGGGGTGAAGAGCGAGCAGATGATGCACTTCGCAACACGCTGGTCCCATACACATTTATGTCCACAAGCGACGGGCGTTCCTATGGCTCCATTGTTACTTCTGAACTGGAGGCACTTATTCCTGAGTATGCAGGTATAGACCTCAACGACGGTCACGATGCATGGTACAATCCGGATCTTGCAAAAACATTCGCGGAGAAAGCAAAAGAAGAACTTGGCAGCACGATCTCTGAGTGGCCGATCCACCTGGATGTCCCGGTCATGGCTTCGGATGAGAATCGAAAGAATCAGCAGCTTGCTATGCAGAAGTCCATTGAGGACGCGATCGGCGACTATGTCAAGATCGATCTTCAGTTCCTCGAGGGTGATTCCTCTGTTTACTATTCAGCATTCTACAATCAGCCGGATGGCGTCTCCAACTCCATTGACCTCGTCTTCGGTGCCGGCTGGGGTCCGGACTACGGCGATCCGAATACCTACATCCACTGCTTCGACATCCACGATGGCGACATGCTGAACTACTCCGGTATCAACTATGAGATCCAGGGTCAGGATGACGAGCAGAAGGCAGCGCTTGAGGCGATTGGCCTTGCTGAGATCCAGAAAGTTGTCGAACAGGCCCGCGCTGCCAAGGGCGACGAGCGTATTGAGCTCTTTGCCAAGGCTGAGGCCATGCTTCTTGGCCAGGGCATCCTTCGTCCGTACAGCACAAGCGGCGGTTCTCAGACGATCAGCAAGGTGGTACCGTTCACGGCAGCTTCGGTTCTCAGACGATCAGCAAGGTGGTACCGTTCACGGCAGCTTATGGCATGTATGGTCAGGCTTCCTATAATGCTGTACCGTACTTCAAGTACATGGAGCTTCAGGAGGAGCCGGTCCTTGCAAAGGATTATGAAGCCGCTAAGGAAAAATGGCTTGCCGGCGAATAATGACACACGTCATTTTCAAAAGTTGAGCTGACTGAACTAAATAGAGAGGGGAGCCTGTCGGACCGAATTCGCCGGCTCCCCGTTTTTTTCTTCATCGCGTTTTTCCTCATGACTTCAGTCGTGAGATACGCGCGCAAAGTGAAACCTGGCTTCATCGTGAGCACAATCTCGCGATGAAGAATAAAAGCCTCAGCCACACAATGCTCCACTGGAGCATTGTTACGCATGCTTAGGCACGGCGGATCGCAG
>CACZXG010000150.1 GCA_902785055.1 uncultured Lachnospiraceae bacterium | reverse complement strand
CATGGAAGCTGCCAGTGTGAAACCAAAGAGATAGGGAATAAAATCAAGCACGTTGCGGACGATCTGCTTGAGCAGGATCGCAATACCTACGCAGGGAAGAAGCGCACCGACGGTGAAGAGAGTCTTCATCGGGATACCATCCATGGGAAGTTTTTCCTTGATCAGGTTGACAACAGGCTCACCGGCCATGCACATCGCAACTGTGGGGATCAGGGAGAAGCAGATGTGGGAGATCCAGGGGAATACATAGTCGACCAGAGGGAGCTTGTCATACTCGCGCTTGTCTACCCATGCCCAGCCCATGTGCTGCCAGACAAGGTTCATGGTTGCTGTACCGTAGAAAAGAACTGTACCGATGGTGCCGACCATGGTGCCGAAGGAAGTTGCCAGAGCGGTTCCTTCTGCGGAAGCGGGATCAAGACCATAGCTCTTGAGCGCGATCATTGCCAGCGGAATACCGATATAGGAGACCGCACGGACGTCTGCGGAAACTGTGCCGCCGGGAGTGACCAGAGCGATGTAGACGACCTGCATGGCGCAGCCGACCAGGATACCGGTGGGGATGTCGCCCAGGACGATGCCGCAGATCAGTCCGCCGACCAGGGGACGGCCCAGTGTGTAGTTACCGATGGAAGTTCCGCCGAGTCCGGGCATACTGGACAGGGACGCGAACAGGCCAAGGATGATTGCCTGAACTATATTGATTGACATTTTAAATCTCCTCTTTCAAATGAAAACTCGGATATACAAATGTTTATAAATATCCTGATCAATCTGTGAAACCAAACTGGCCGCGGAATTTCTTCCAGTTGCCGATGGCGGCTTCCTTGACCAGTGCGAACTCTACTTCATAACCGGCCTTCATGATGGCCTCGAGTGCCTCGGCCTCTTCCTGGGTGATGGACTGGTTGTTGCCGAGCTTGACAGCGCCGGGACGATCGTTGCAGGGTCCGATGATGACGGTCTTGACATCACTGGGAACAAAACCGGCGTCGACCAGGATCTTCTTCATATCTACAGGATTCTTGGTGATCAGGAAATAATTGTCCTTGGACTCGATAACCTTTTTGCTCTTTGCGATGAACTCATCGACACCCCAGACAAAGGTCTTCTTGTCGGAAGCGCTCTTATAAGCACCCTTGAGAACCGGGTTCTTGGCTGCCGCGTCATTGACGGCGATCAGGCCTGTGCAGGGATACTCCAGTGACCATCTGGTGACGGTCTGTCCATGGATCATTCTGTCATCAACACGTACGAAAGAAACTGACATTTCAACTCCTCCTTAAGAAATGGCTGCCGTCCGCACTGCGGACAGCTGTGAAAATGATGCTTACAGGTCCTCTTCCTCATCCTCGTCATCCACAGCGATAACGAATTCCTTGATCTGCTCCCTGGCCCCCTCAATCAGTTCGTCGATCAGTTCGGATGTCTCTTCATCGTCCTTGGAAAGGACACAGGTCAGAACCAGAGGAAGGTTCATGCCGCCGATCATCCTGGTCTTTGCCAGAAGTCCTGTCTCCAGCAGGACATTCGCTGTCGTCGCCAGAGGGGATCCTCCCACGATATCGGCAAAGAGAATGATCTCGTCGTCTTCTCCGACCACAGAGAGAACCTTTTTGACGTTCTCTGCAAATTCGTCCGCCCCCATGCCATTGACAAGGCTTGTTGAGAGAACATCCTCTCTCTCCTCACCCGCCAGCATATTGACGGCCTTGTGCAGTCCGGGGGCGAATTCCCCATGGCTGACCAAAACCACATACTTCATACTGCTACCTCGCTTTCTGTATGGATTTTTCCAAAGCGGTTTCCAGACAGTAGTACAAAATGCCGGAAAAGAGAGGTTGTCTTTTTTCTTTCACAGCTAAATAGAAGGGAGCTATACAATGCATATAAAAAAAAATAAAGGTCATCCCTGTCCCCGACATTTCGTACTGCCTGATGTCTGAAAAAAGTATAAAAAAATGGCGGCACCTGTTCAGCTAACAAGTGTCACCCTTATCAAAAGATATTTGTCATTATTCTAACATGACATTTGTCATGTGTAACAATCTCCCGCTTCAGCAGGCATATACGTCCAAAAATACCCCGCATTTATGGCAGCAGGTCTTCATATATTCAAGACCTGCTCTGTCTCTATTTTCTGGTCTTCAAATAGTTGTTGATCGTTCGGTTCCAGATGATCTGTTCCATCTGAACGTTGGAATTGCTGTCAAGTATGGACCGCACTGCAATCGATACCTGCTCCCTGGCATCTTCGTAACCGGCAAAGCGAGGTGGTGTCACCGACTTCTCCATAGCGCGATGGAGAGTGTCCATATTGAAGGCTGTGCCGGTTCCCTCCAGGATCATATCGGCTGTCTCTTCGGATTCCGTTACATCCACCAGCGGAGAGATTCCCTCTGAATAGTCAAATATTTCCTTCTGGATCTCTTTTTCAGAGGTCAGAATCTTCATCAGCTCCCAGGCAGCTTCTTCCTGTGAAGTTCTCGAGCTGAGAGCGACATAAAGTGTGTCCAGGCGGGAGAAATTGTCACCGGAAGGACCTGCGGGCATGGTAATGCACTCCCACTCAAAACCCGAGTACTTTTTCAGACTCAGTTCTCTGGACTTGTAGGCGCGGTATTCGGAAAACATCATGGGCTGAAAAGCCACATTGCCGTTGGAAAAATCTCTGCCCGAGACATTATAGCCGCTGTTGCCGGCCTGGAGACGCTCCAAAAAAGAGATTGCCTCGCCGATCCGGGGCGTTGTGAAATCGCAGGATCTTCCCTCTTCGTCAAAAAGCTCGACCCCGTTGGTACTGAAGGCATCCTCCCAGGAATAACCGGAGACGCCGTATTGGTTGATGACTCCTGTTCCATCCGTGCTGCGGGTGACTTTTCCGCAGATTGCCAGAAAGTCCTCCCAGGTCCAGTCCGGGTCCGGTAAAGGAATTCCCTCCCTGTCAAGGATCGTTTTATTGACGAACATCATATTCGGGGCACACTCATAAGGAAGCGCGACCTGTACTCCATTCTCCTGGCCGGACAGGTAGGCGGAAGAATAAAAGGCGCCGGGGTCAAATTCCCTGTCCAGAGTAATCAGGTTGGTCAGCGGACGAAGGGCGCCGATGTCGGCAAAAGTCGGGATATCATCCCCGGGGACAAAGAAAAGGTCCGGCACATCGCCCTGCAGAAGCTTCTCCGCAAGCCACTCCGAATAGTCCGATTTGAGGATGCCGGATGTATACGTCACTTCATATTCAGGAAACTCCCTGCGGAACTTGGCGATGGCGTCGTCCAGAATCCTGTAATAATAACCGTTCTCAATATCCCAGTAGCTTCCCGCAAAAACACCGATCGTGAGTTTCTTTTCCTTGCGGGGGATCCATTTCTGATAAATCCCGCTCATTAATATGATCGACAACAGAAGCAGAATCCCTGCCGCGACAAGCCTTTTGAGCCTGTCGCCCATAAAATCATTGAATATAGTTTTCATATTATTTGTATCATCCCCGAAGAGGCCTGTTGACGGCACCGGTCTGGACTGCCCAGATCGCAAGCTGCGTGCGGTCACGCAGCTGGAGTTTGGACAGAATATTGCTCAGAGAATTGCGCACCGTTCCTTCGGACAGGTTCAGTCGTGAGGAGATCTCTTTATTGGAGAGACCGCTCCCCACCAGTACGATGATATCCCATTCATTGGGCTTTAGATCCCTTGTCAGGCTGTCCTCCACCTGGATCGCCAGGTTTGACTGGGCCATTCTGGAAAAGAGACGAACCACTTTCGAAGCAATATCTTCATTAATCATAGCAGTTCCGTTATAGACTTTTCGGATCGCCTCAGAGAGTTCCTTCATAGAGATTCCCTTGAGCAGATAGCCGCTGGCACCGAATTTGAGCGCATTAAAGACATACTCGTCGTCATCAAAGGTCGTCAGAATAATGATCTTGATGTCCGGATACAGCTCCTTGATCCGCTGTGTGCATACAACACCGTCCATTTTGGGCATTCGGATATCCATGAGTATCACATCCGGCTTCTCTTCTTTCACGGACGTCATCACCTCGATCCCGTCCGCAACACAATCCACCACTTCGAAGTCCGGGACATTATCCAGGATGATCATCAGGCTCTGCCTGATCAGTTCCTGATCATCTGCAATCAGTATTTTTATCATGACTCCTCCTCCGCCACAACTCTGATCGGAACAACTGCCTCGATCACAAATCCGTCTTTTCCGCTATAGGAAAGAGTTCCCTTGAGCATATCGATTCTCTCCTGCATATGATGCAGACCAAAGCCGCTCTGAA
>CACZXG010000149.1 GCA_902785055.1 uncultured Lachnospiraceae bacterium | reverse complement strand
ACTGAACTTCCCGGGAAGGAAATTCCTGTTCTCACTTGTCCTGATCCAGATGATGATCCCTTCCACGATCTTCATCATCCCGCAGTACCTGATGGTTTCTTCACTTGGATGGCTCAATACTACGGCAGGACTTGTATTCCCCGGTATTGTCACCGCTTTCGGTACTTATCTGCTAAAGACGGGATATCAGGGACTACCAAAGGATCTGGAGGAGGCGGCCGGCATTGACGGCTGCAACATCGGACAGAAGTTCCTGCTGATCATGATGCCGCTCACAAGATCATCTATGGTATCGCTCGGCATCTTCACCGCTCTGTTTGCGTTCAAGGATCTTATGTGGCCCATGATCGTCTGCTCCAGCGTACAGACTACGACACTTGCAGCCGGCCTTGCAAAGGCTCAGGGACAGTACGGAAGCAACTATCCGCAGATGATGGCCGCAGCGGTTCTTGCAGTAGTACCGATGATCGTGATCTATATCATCTTCCAGAAACAGTTCGTCGAAGGTATCGCGACTTCCGGAGGAAAACTGTAAAGAACAGGTTTGTTGTTTTGGTGTATAATGAGCTGCATAATGCAGCTCATTTTTTTCGGGTTATCAGGTATGGGGGAAGCCGCATGGCTAAGAAGAACGACCGCCTTTCAAAGTGGTGGAAGACAGAGAAAGACAAGATTTCGAGGATACCCGGTTTATCAAAAAAGATCGGTTATATTTGGGGATACTATAAACTCTGGATCATAGGGATCGTTTTCAGTATCTGGTTTGTGACATTTGCATTCCGTCAGTATACAACAACTCTGAGGGATTACTGGTGCTTTATGGTCTTTGCGAACACCTATGCTGATGCCGGAGATCACTCTCAGCTGTGGGAGGATTACGTCGAATACGCCGGTTTTGATCTGACAGAAAAATCGGTGAGATTTGATGCAGATTCCTATTTTGACTATCTCAAAGGCGTTACCGGAAACAGTTATTTTGAAGCGTTTGTCGCATATGCGGACAGCGGGACACTGGACGCGATCGTGATGGGGCGTGATTCTCTGACTGCGCTTGGAAAGACCGGGAGACTGCTGGATCTTAACAGTGAGGCGTGTTCTTCGATCCGGTCAAAATATGGAGACCGTTTTCTCTACGCGATACCGCTCAATGAGGAGTATGGCGGGAAAGAAGTGCCTGTCTGCATAGATATCAGCGACAGCCGGCTTGTGAGCGAATACGGAATCTATTCGGAACCCTGCGCGATCGGAATCGGCGCCTTGTCAGGAAACGTGGAATCGGTTGAACTGTTTCTGGATTTTCTTTTTGAAGATCCGGGAACCAAATAGGAGGGGACTTCGTCATGCTCTACTATATAACACTGGTGCTGGTTTTCTGGGCACTGATCTATACAGCGGCCAGATTCCTTCAGTATTACCGGATCGTAAAAAAATATAAAGAGGAGACACAGGCGGTTGTAAAGCAGATCAGAGAGCACACGCCTGCGGGCAGAAAGGAACCTCCGGCTCTTGACGTTCTCCTTTCCTATGAGATCGGCGGAGAAGAGAGAAGTTCCGAAGTCGTTGTCCCGCGTGAGCAGGCGGCGCAGTATCAGGCCGGAAGCAGGGTGGGAATCCGCTATTATGTGGAAGACAACGGTGCTGTGCATATTGCAACTGCCGGCGATGCGCCGCGAAAGATCATGTACGCTTATCTGGCGGCAATAGTTCTGGAGATCGCGATCTATGCGGTGATCTGGCGGGTATTGTTGTAGTATCGGGAGGCAGAAATGAATAATTTGGTACAGGGCTTTTTGGATAATGACAGTTTCTTTGGCAGATTCATGACGAAGCTCGGCATCATTATCGCCGCGAATATCATGTTCGTGCTTCTCAGTATTCCCTTTTTTACGATCGGGGCGGGCTTTTCGGCACTTTATTATGTTATGTTCAGGACTCTGAGGAGCGAGGGGGGTGTCAATCCCTTTAAGGAGTTCTGGACCGGGCTGAGGGTAAACTTCAAACAGGCGACGATCTCCTGGATCCTGTTTGTCCTTATGATCGCATTTGTGCTCATGGATATCCGGATCTGCAATGCGGCTGGAGGCGCTCTGGGGTATTTAAAGATCGGCGCGTACGCTATCGGCGCTGCTGCGGTCATCTTGTATTTATACCTGATCCCTGTTATGACAGTTTTTGAGGATTCCCTGCCGCATCTGATACGAAACTCTTTATACTTTCTCGGGAAAAAGCCGTGGAAAACGCTGGTGATCCTGTTTTTTGACATTTTCCCCTTTGTACTGACCTTTTCAGATCTGCAATCCCTTCCGCTCTACGCCTTTTTGTGGGTGATGTGCGGATTCGGACTTCAGGCAATGCTGGCTGCGACGCTTCTCCTGCCGGAATTTGAGCCTTATCTTGCTGTAAAAGAGGAGAATGAAGAACCGCTTGAAGAACTTGAAGCGAATAAAGAGGTGGAAGCAGAGATCCTGGAGGAGATGAAGAAACTGGGAATGTGACGGAAATAATTGCTGCCACTAATAATAATTAAATAATAATTAATAAAAATTAAAAACTCTTCCCTAAAATGTTGCATTTATGTAATCGATATATTACAATAATGTTACATATAAAAGGGAGAGTTTGATTATGAAAAGATTTCTGACTGTACTTCTCACATCCAGCATGATCGTCGGGCTCATGTCGCCCGCAGGCTCCGGAGTGATGACGGAGATCAAAGCGAATACCAGAGCTGCTCTCAGCAACCTCGGAGCAGCAGAAGGCCGCACCGAAAGAGCGGCAGAGGTCGCGAAAAACTTCGATCAGTCGATCCGGGATCTGTATGACAATTCGATGTCAGCTACAGATGAAGAGATCATCGCATCAGCAGAAATGATGAATTCAGATTTTTCGGCGGCTGCGTCCGTATTGGGAGAGGATGCGGACGATCTGATCGGCTGCCTCAAGTATTATGAAGCTGCCAAGAGCAGATATATTGCCGGTTCTGAGGAGGACAGTAAAGGCTTTTCCGCTGATGTGATCAGTGAGTGGGACAGACAGGGGGAGTATACGTCTTATGTAATGCCCGCTGATGATATGATCCGCACATTGGTACCAAGGATCAAGGTTAATGCATGCACGGTGAAAGATAATTCCGTGGACCTTGATATTTATGAGTGGATGACGGTCGGCTATGCCTCTGACGATATTTCTGCCGTAAATGCAGCGGCATACGGTTATAATTTCTCTTTGAAACTGGACTGTGACCGCAGAGGCAATTGGATGATCGCCTCTGTCGAAGATACTGACCAGAATTTTGACTGGATGCAGGAAGAGGTGGAGTACTCTCTGCAGGCTGAGAATGAGAGCGCAGACGCGCTCAGGGTGATCCTGGAGAACGGTGAGCAGGAAATGATGGCGGCATCTGCAGCCGGAGCATATAACTATAATGTGGCCAGCGCCATTGCTTACGCGGATAAATACTGCATTAATTATAATTCTTCTTACAACAGCTACAAGGGAAGGGGCGGAGACTGCGCCAACTTTGTTTCCCAGTGTCTTTTTGCCGGAGGATTTCCCCAGGATTCCACGTGGTACAAGCACAGCGTGGCCTGGATCAATGTCATGAAGCAGATCGCGCACTTTAAACAGTACGGCTCCTTCATGAACGCAAATAACGGAAATCTCCTCGCCGGTAATCCGATCTATTTTGACTGGAACGGCGACAGCACTTATGATCATGCGACGATCTGCGTCGGCCGCAATAACAGCGGGACGGCTATCCTGGATTCCCATACCAAGGACCTCTATCACGCCGCATGGAATAACTGGAGTTTCAGTAAAGCCGCTACGATACAGCTTCACAAATCGGGATCTTCTTCTTCCACATCGTCTGAGGGCATCTGGAAAAAGAACAGTGTGGGCTGGTGGTATGAGTACGCTGATGGCAGCTATCTCAAGAGCTGCTGGAAGAAGATCAATAATGTCTGGTACTATTTCAACGCCAAAGGTTACGCTCTGACGGGACTGCAGAAGATAGGGAGTCATTATTTTTATTTCGACCCCGTCAGCTGCGCGATGAAGACGGGCTGGGTGAAAACCGGCGGAAAGTGGTACTATTTCGATTCGGACGGCTATGGCTGCACCGAATGGGAGCAGATCGGCGGAAAGTGGTACTATTTCAAGCCTGAAGACTGCACCATGGTAACAGGTTTCTACACGATCAAGAATAAGAAGCACTATTTCAGTGTAGACGGCGCAGAGCAATTTGGCTGGATCCAGGTGGGCGGCGGAAAATATCATCTTGATGAGTACGGCGTAGTACAGTACGGATGGCAGACACTATATAGGGAAATCCGCAGCGACTTCAGCGCCTATTGTCGTCGATACCGTGAACAAAACGACCACCATTACAGATTCTGCTGCCATCAGCAAAGGCTGGTATCTGGAAGACGGCAAGTGGTTCTTTTACAGTAACGGGAAGCCTGTAACCGGCTGGCTCGATTACAAAGGAGACAAGTATTATCTGGCTGAAAACGGAGTGATGGTCACCGGTTGGAAAAAGATCGGAAGCAGCTGGTACTACTTTGAATCAGAAGGAACTATGAAGACGGGCTGGCTTAAGCTTGGCACCAAATGGTATTTCCTGCAGCAGAACGGAGTCATGAAGACGGGCTGGCTCAAAAACGGCTCATGGTATTATCTTGATGAAAGTGGTGCCATGTTGGCAGGCAAATGGCTTAAGTATGGTGGCTGTTGGTACTATCTTGGTTCTAACGGAGCCATGAAGACCGGATGGATTCGGGTGAACGGAACCTGGTATTATATGAATTCGGACGGATCCATGAAGACGGGCTGGCTCAAGCAGGGAGATACCTGGTACTATTTAAAGAATACCGGCGAAATGGCAACAGGACAGCAGTGGATCGACGGCAGAACCTATTACTTCAACAGTCAGGGCGCACTTCAGTGATTTAGAAGATCATAAAGATGAGGCAGCTGATGAGGAGTTATTCCTCAATCAGGCTGCCTCTCTTTTTTGGCGGGATCATAAAAAATCAGCCTGCTTCATTTGCTGTCACGCCCTCCTTAAGACGTCTGCAGCGCGGTTTTCAGTGAACATCAATCATGTTACAGAAAAAAACACGTATTGCAGCGCAGGCAGTTGCAATCGCTATTAAATTGTGATAAATTCGATTGCATGATGCGACAAAACAGCAATAAATTCGGAGGATTCAGTTCCATGAGTGATAAATACGACTGCCTGAAGCTGAAAAGCCAGCTGTGCTTTCCGCTTTACGCCTGCTCTAAGGAGATCATAAGAAGGTACAAGCCGTTCCTTGACAAGTTTGATCTCACTTATACACAGTACATTACAATGATGGCGCTTTGGGAAAATGAGAGCATGAATGTCAGAGAACTCGGTCTTGTGCTCTTTCTCGATTCCGGCACACTTACGCCGGTCCTCAAGAAGCTCGAAAGCAAGGGATACCTTGAGAGAAAGCGCTCTAAAGAAGATGAAAGGAACCTGATCGTGACCGTAACAGAGAAGGGATGGGAACTTAGGGAAGAGGCTCTGAGCATCCCGGGATCCATGTCCAGCTGCGTGAACCTTGAGCCTGAGGAAGCGTCGGAACTTTACAGATTGCTGTACAAAGTACTCGGCGCGCAGGCACGCTGAACTGCTTGTGGAATCTCTGTGAATAATGATGCGGAAGAATAGCGCATTGAAATGTTTTGTGATATCATTTCAAAGAATATGCGCATTAGGTATATGAATCAGGAGTATAGAATATGTCCAAGATTACAGATATGTTATTCGGCACACATAGCCAGAGAGAGCTCCGGAGGATCGAGCCTCTCGTTAAAAGGATTGAAGATCTGCGCCCTCAGATGCAGGAACTGAGCGACGACCAGCTCCGGGGCAAGACAGATGAATTTAAAAAAAGGCTTTCGGAAGGAGAGACACTGGACGACCTTCTTCCCGAGGCTTATGCGGCAGTCAGAGAAGGTGCGAGAAGATCACTGGGAATGGAGCCCTTCCGTGTACAGCTGATCGGCGGCATTATCCTGCACCAGGGCCGTATCGCGGAGATGCGAACCGGTGAAGGTAAGACTCTGGTCGCAACCATGCCCGCATACCTCAATGCCCTGGAAGGCAGAGGCGTGCATGTAGTCACAGTCAACGATTACCTGGCCAAGCGTGACGCGGAATGGATGGGTCAGGTCTACCAGTTTATGGGACTTTCCGTAGGCGTCGTTCTCAACAGCATGAGCAGCGAAGAGAGACAGCAGGCTTATGGCTGCGACATCACCTACGTTACCAACAACGAACTCGGATTTGACTACCTGCGTGATAACATGGCGATCTATAAGAAGAACCTGGTTCTTCGGGAACTCCATTACGCTATCATCGACGAGGTCGACTCGGTCCTGATCGACGAGGCGCGCACACCTCTTATCATTTCCGGACAGAGCGGCAAATCCACCAAGATCTACGAGGCCTGCGATATTTTAGCCAAGCAGATGAAGCGCGGCGAAGATATGGAAGATCTGTCCAAGATCGACGCGATCATGGGTGTCGAGAGGGAGGAGACCGGTGACTTCATCGTCAACGAGAAAGATAAAGTTGTCAATCTCACGGCGGAAGGCGTCTCCAAGGTCGAGAAGTTCTTCCACATCCCTAACCTTGCGGATCCGGAGAACCTCGAGATCCAGCACTGCATAATCCTTGCTCTGAGAGCAAACAATCTGATGCACAGGGATCACGACTATATCGTCAAGGACGACCAGGTGCTGATCGTAGATGAGTTCACAGGCCGAGTGATGCCCGGCAGGCGCTACAGCGATGGTCTTCACCAGGCGATCGAAGCAAAGGAAAATGTCAAGGTCAAAAAAGAGAGCAAAACGCTCGCTACGATCACATTCCAGAACTTCTTCAATAAATTCGACAAGAAATGCGGTATGACCGGTACTGCTCTCACCGAAGAGCGCGAATTCCGCGAGATCTACGGTATGGATGTCATCGAGATCCCCACTAATAAGCCGGTGATCCGTGTGGATCATCAGGACGCGGTCTACAAGACCAAGAAAGAAAAATACAAGG
>CACZXG010000148.1 GCA_902785055.1 uncultured Lachnospiraceae bacterium | reverse complement strand
CCTGAACTTGAAGGGAAGACAGAGGAAGAAAAAACGGAGATGATCTTCCAAAAGGACAGGGATGAAGTGCTCAAGGCAGACATTTTGTTTATGGTACTGGATGGCAGAGTCCCTGACGAAGGTGCCTGTGTTGAACTTGGTATTGCTTATGCAAACGGGAAAAGATGTTACGGCATTAAAGGAGACGCCAGATCGGTGGAACTTGACATGGACCTCAATCCGATGATCACCGGATGTTTTACCAAACTCTTTTATAACCTGGACAATGAAAAGCTGATTAAGTCACTGGAAGAGTATTTAAAGGATAATGATTTATAAGGAACTTTTTTAGACGTAGCAGGCATGTTTTTTGACAAAGAGACGAGCAGAAAAACTGTCAGGAGGAATTTCATCATGTGGGATATTTCCAAGCTGCAATGGACGAGAGAACCGGAAAACTACAGCATTCAGTCGGACCGGATTGAGATCACGACCATGCCCCATACAGATCTCTGGCAGAGGACCTACTATCATTTCCGCAATGATAATGCGCCTGTGCTGCAAATGGAAACCGAAGAAAAGTACTTCTCTTTCATTGTAAAAACCGATTTTACAAAGAGCGGACACCGCTTTGATCAGTGCGGCATTGTCATGTATCTGGATTCGGAGAACTGGCTGAAAGGCTCTGTCGAATACGAAAATGAAGAGTTCCAGCATCTTGGCTCCGTGGTCACCAACCACGGATATTCCGACTGGGCCACGACGGCAATTCCTGCTCATGTGAAAACCATGTGGTACCGCTTCAGCAGGCGGGAAGATGACTATTGCATCGAATGCTCTCAGGACGGAGTGAAATTTACCCAGATGCGTGTCTGCCATATGTGGGAAGGAGCCGGAAAGATCCGTTTCGGAATCTATGCCTGCAGCCCGGAAGATTCCAGCTTCAAGGCAGTATTTACCGATCTGGAGATGACAGAATGCGCCTGGAAGGCGCACGACGGCCAGCAGCCGGATATGGGGACGGTCCTTTTGTATCTGTCCCCTTGTTCACATAAAGGGTGACTTAAGAGTGAAGACTTAAGAGTGAAGACTTAAGAGTGAAGACTTAAGAGTGAAGACTTAAGAGTGACAGGCACGGTTAACCAGTTCAACAGTTGACAACCCCCATCAATCAGTTATACGATATATGCGTACTTAATCATATATATGTATATCTGACTGATGGGGGTTTTTTATGGGAAGACAGGCTCGAAAAATTGGAGAATCCAACATATATCATGTAATGCTGCGCGGCGTTGACCGACAGGCGATTTTTGAGGATCAGCAGGACGAGGACAAGTTCCTATCGCTGCTGAATAGATACAGGCTGCGCTGTGGCTTTGCTGTGTACGGATATTGTTTGATGAGCAATCATGTGCACTTACTGCTGCACGCAGCCAGAAATTCCTGTATATACCGGATTGGTGATGCCATGGTCAAAATAGGTGAGGGAGAATCACTATCTCAGGTGATGAAAAGGCTTTGTACATCATATGTGATGTATTTTAATCAAAAATATGCCCGCACCGGGCACTTGTTCCAGGATCGTTTTAGAAGTGAACCGATTGACGGTGACCCGCATTTCCTGATGGCGCTGCGATACATACACCGCAACCCGGTCAAGGCTGGAATCTGTGCACGGCCTGAGGACTATTCAGCAAGCAGTTACCGCGAATATATTGGCACAGCACCTGTGTTTACTACGGATGTGGATTTTACGCTCTCCATCCTGCCGCTGGAGCAGCTGATTACATACACAAACGAGGACACCTCGGATCACTTTATTGATATTCCGGAAACAAGACGGAAAAAGAGCGATTTGGAGATACGGGACATCCTCATCAAACAGTATAGTATCCCTTCAGTAACAGCTTTTCAAGCTCTTGACCGCCCGTCGCGTAACCGCCTGATCCAGGCAATGTATGCGGAGGGAGCAAGCGTGTCTCAGATCAGCCGTCTCACCGGGTGCAGCCGAACGATTATTTATCGCATTGTAAAAAACAAAACAGGGTAGAGGCTCCCTTTGGCAATCTTTACCCACGTGCAGGCCAGTATTTGCATCAAGGCTGTCATATAGTGTCGGTGCAGATACAGGCTTTGCGCATAAAAAAGACACAAGGGGACAGATACAAAAGGACCGTCCCCATATTGACAAAACGCACCTGCACCAATAAGATGTATCTGTTACTGATACAAGATTGACGCGCAGGATGCTTTTGCTGCGCGGCGGCTCCAGTATCCAGTGACTGCATTATTCTGCCGGTCTCCGGAGCGGCAGAGCTCATAAAAGTGTGGAAAGGAGTAGTACAATGTCATTTTCCGCAAAAGAAATGATCCGGAAAAGAAAAAGCGTCAGATCCTATGACAGCAGAGGGCTTGGTCCAGAGGACAAGGCCGCATTGGAACAGTATATTCAGACGGTGACAAATCCATTTGATGTTCCGGTGGAGTTTCGCCTGCTCCCGGCCAAAGAGCACAAGCTTTCCAGCCCGGTTATCGTCGGGGAAAAATATTATATTGCCGCAAAACTCTCGAAATGCAAAAACTTTGAGATTGGATACGGCTACAGCTTTGAATCCATGTGCCTGTACGCAAAGTCGCTGGGAATCGGCACTGTGATTCTCGCCGCCACGCTGAGCCGGTCCGCTTTTGAGAAGGCCATGGAGGTGAGCGGGGAGGAAGTCATGCCTGTTGTCACCCCGGTGGGATACCCTGCACCGAAGGCCAGCGTCCGTGAAGGACTCATGAGAAAAGGTATGAAGGCTGATGAAAGGATCCCCTTTGAGAAGCTTTTTTTCAAGGACTCCTTTGGAGGCAGATTGACGAAAGAGAATGCCGGCCGGTTTGCGGATGCCCTGGAGATGGTAAGATGGGCGCCTTCCGCCACCAACAAGCAGCCCTGGCGTGCAGTTGTGTCAGGGGATACCGTTCATTTTTATGAGTATAAAACTCTGAAGGACAGCCCCCTGGGAGATATCCAGAAGGTGGATCTGGGAATCGCTCTGGCCCATTTTGATCTGACCATGCAGGAAGACGGATACGAGGGACACTTCATCGAAGCGGATCCCGGCCTCGAACTTCCTGAAAACGTGCATTACATCATCTCCTACGAAAGGACGAAATAATGGACACGCGGTTTTCCTCTGCTATCCATACGCTGATTCTGATCGCCGGGGCAGAAAAGCCCCTTACCTCTGACCAGATTGCGGGGAGCGTCGGAACCAATGCAAGTTATATCCGCAGAATTACCGGCCTCCTGAAAAAACAGGGGATCATTGAAAGCCGTCAGGGAGTCAGTGGTTTTTCTCTGCTAGTCAAGCCCGGAGACCTGACTCTTTACAGGATCTATCAGGCGATTACGGAGACGGGGCAGGTCCATATTTTTGACCTGCATCATAACCCCAATGACGAGTGCATTGTGGGCAGACATATCCGGCCGGTGCTGACCGATACATTCCGGGAGATCGAAGAGAAGGCCGAGCAGGAATTGAAGAAAACAACCCTTCTGGACTGCATGCTGAAAATGAAGGCAGAGATTGACCGGGGATGAAAAGAGCGGGAGACCGGGCATTCAGAAACGTTCCGGTTTTGGCCATACTGCGAGCATAGTTCCGGTTTTGGCCAAGCCGCGAGCATAGTTCCGGCTTTTATCATGCTGCGAGCGTTGACATAATATGATATAAGGATAGACGTAATGAAGAACACTTTTGACATTCAAGCTTACATGACAAAAGGCGTTGAACGGGTGGTCAGCGATGCTCTGAAAGCAACCTTCAAGGACCCCAGGGAGAGCGCTTTCATGGTAAAGTTTGCCGCTGCGAGCAAAAAGGCCTCCAAAAAACGAAGAGCAGCGGAGAATGCCGGAGAGCACATTCCCCCTTTTCTGATCGCCAGCATCACCAGCAAGTGCAATCTCCACTGCGCAGGCTGCTATTCCCGCTGCAACCATGCAACGGTGGACGCGGAACCTGTCAGCCAGCTTACCAGCCGGGAGTGGTTCAGGATCTTTGATGAGGCGGATGATCTCGGTATCAGCTTTATCCTGCTTGCAGGCGGCGAACCCATGCTGCGCCGTGATATCATCGAAGCTGCCGGAAAGAAACCGGGAATTTTGTTTCCTATTTTCACCAATGGCACTTTTATGGATAAAAGATATTTTGAACTCTTTGATCAGTGCCGCAATCTCATACCGATCATGAGCATTGAGGGGGAAAAGGAGATTACCGATGCCCGCCGCGGGGCCGGAATCTATGACAGGCTTATTGCCAACATGGATGAGCTGCACAGGCGCGGTCTGATCTTCGGAGCCTCCGTCACTGTCACCACACAGAACATCAGGGAGGTCTCTTCGGATGCTTTCCTGAAAA
>CACZXG010000147.1 GCA_902785055.1 uncultured Lachnospiraceae bacterium | reverse complement strand
TAGCCTTTCCTTTCCGGACCTCTTGTCCTTTTTTGTTTAGTTTACAGTATTATATACGGTTCGCTTTGTCCTTAAACCTGTAGTATAAAGCGCTGAGCGGTGGTCATGAATGAAGACACCTTCTATTAATACATACGGGGAAAACTGAACTTGGCAACGCATTAAATAAACCGACCTCTGGGGTAGTTTGTAGACACCTGTCCACAAACTACCCCAGAGGTCTCTTCAGAGGTCTTTTTCCACAACTGGGGACAAACTACCCCAGAGGTCGGTTTTACAGTGCGTAATCCGCTATGCACTTCTGCAGCCCGTCAACCGTGTTGCAGAAATTGATCCCATGCTTTTTGATCTTCGAGCAATCCATCCAGAGATGATGGCGGGGACCGACGTCCTGAAGCCTTACAGGAAGATCTAATCTGGCCTTAAGCCACTCCGCTGTCTCGAGCATAGTAAGGTTGTTCTCGCTTCCGTAATTGTAGGCGCCTCCGGGAAGAAGAGCCGCCTGCCTGATCCAGCCTGACACCTCCCGCACATAAGTAACGGCGCGATGCTGAGTGGAGGAAAAAGCAATATCTGACTGGCGCAGCATATTGACGAGGAAGTTGCCGCGGTTGGGGACGCCATATTTTGGCATGTCGTACATCCAGGTCGCGCGCAGATGGACTGTGTCCGGATTGATGTCCAGCGTGCGCTGCTCCATCTCCAATTTGTGGTGGGAGTAGAGATTGGAAGGCGCCGTCTCCTCTTCGGCGTAAGGGCCCTCACCGGCACATCCGCTGTAGACCTGATCGGTGCTGAACATAACGCACTTAATCCCTGTGCGTGCAAGCCAGACAGGAACCTTTACGTTGGCGTAATATGATCCGACCGGATCATTCTCGCAAGTTGGAATATCCGACATGGCCGCTGTGTGGATGATCAAATCCGGTTGCGCTTCATCCACCATGCGCCTGATGCTTTCCTCATCAACTGCTCGAAGAGACGGCGCAGGGATTACGTCCCGGCCAAGTTCGTCCATGACGCGCGCCCCGACAAATCCGCGGGGACCGGTTACAAGAATTCTCATACTTATTTCCTCCTATTATGTCAGAGCGTTGGTTTGTTGAGTTTCACCGGAATATTTCCAGTGTTCTGTTCCACTTAGATGTTAAAATCATTAATTCTCGTCGGACAAAATCCTGAGTTTGTCTCCACCAGATATCTAAGTATCTTCATTTCCGTAGGAAGTATCTCGGAATTCTGCTCCACTAAAGAAAAAGAATTCCTTACTTTCGTAAGAACACAGGCAGAATTCTTCCCGTACGAGAGAAGAAATTAGAGGAATCTTAGTGGAAATGGCTCCACTAAAACCCTCCACTAAAACCCAAAAGCAATTGTCTTTCGTTGGAAGCCGGCTCCATTCTTACAGACAGTTGGGGACAAACTACCCCAGAGGTCACTTTTTCAGAGATCACTTTTTTCCACACCTGAGGACAAATTACCCCAGAGGTCGTTTTTCCCATCGCAAGAATAGTTGCACAGCGGTATAATTAATAGGAATCCGTATTTTTATAATACAGCATGCAGTTAACGGTTGTCGTTTCCTTTTTATCTGCAGTGCTGAATTATTTATCACAAAGGAGCATGTCAATGAGAAATAAACTAATCAGTTTGAAGAAGGCCCTGTTCGGAGGCATGGCTTTCGTCATGGCGGCCACCCTGGTCGCGCCTGCGTCACCGGTGCTCGCCGCTGAGATCGGGACGCAGACAGAAGCCAGCGAGAGCGAAGCACAGGCACAAACCGATATCGGCAAATCCACTGCCGATACCGCTGCCAGCTCACAGGCGGCAGGCGCGCAGGCAGCCGAATCCGACACCGCCGTACGCGAGGCGACCCTCAAAGTCACCAACCGCACAACCGGCCGGCCTGATGCCATGACGGTCAAAGAGCCCGTCGTCAGCGACATCGAAGCCCCTAAGGCGGGAAAGCGCCTCGACGACAAAGCCCTTGTCACGACAGCTGAGAAGGAGCAGTGGGAAGTCCCTGTTCTCTGGGTCAGCAGCGACGGTCAGGTGATTTCCGGCACTGCAAGCGACAACCGGACGATCTCCGGAACTGCCGTGGTGGGCCGGAAGTATCTCCCTGTGATCGCTTACGTCGTTCCGGAGAACTACACCATAGCGAACACGGACGAGAGCGCAGGCACCTACATGCTCAAGTTCACCAAGGATGTTACGAAGCTGTTCGGCGCTTCCCCGGTCATCACCATTTACGATAACAATACCGGAATCACTTACCTTCTTCCTGCTTCTCTCAAGAGCCTCTTTGAGCGCACGCCAAAAAATAGCAGCGACGATGACAGTTACTGCAGCACCTCGTCCGACGAGAACGACTGCAACTGCAATCCTAACGCTGTCAGCGACGCGTACGACGAAGGCGATGGCGAGTGGGAGTTTGGCGGCGGCGATGACGTGATCGACGACGAACCACCTGCAGAGACAGAACTGCAGAAACTTGTAAGGATCCACTGCAACGACGCGGCCAAAAAAGTGTTCAGCCAGGATGATCTGGAATTCTTTGCGGATCTGATCATCAATAAGCTTCAGCCGCAGGCAGTCAATCTTCTTCTTGCTTCATTCCCCTCCTTCAGACAGGAAGCGGAAAATGGAAGGATCGGCAAGGACATCGGTCTTGAGATTGATTATGACCCGGATGCCACATACTACGGATATGCCACAAATAAACCGGATATCAAAGACGGAGCACTCAGTTATTTCGTCTCAATTAATACGGCCATGCTTGTCAAAGACAAAAAAGCTGCCAATCCGGTCGTCACCAAAGAGGGGAAGAACATTATTGAGCTCGCCAACACGATGGTTCATGAGTTTTTCCATGTCTTTATGTATGACTTTAACC
This sequence comes from uncultured Lachnospiraceae bacterium, assembly GCA_902785055.1. Taxonomy (GTDB): domain Bacteria; phylum Bacillota; class Clostridia; order Lachnospirales; family Lachnospiraceae; genus CAG-791. Next base: position 1,497 of record CACZXG010000147.1, on the reverse strand, counting down.
GCACAGGCATGACCGGAATGACAACACCCACTGAACCGACAATGGTGGACGGCAAGGAAACTGAAAAGTATCTTCAAACCCGCTTCCCCAAATGGTTTATCGAGGGCACTGCTTCCTCCGTTGAGCATAACTGGAGGGGCCGCCCTGACGAATTCATCATTATGCGCCGGGAGTTCTCCGAGGATACGCAGTACCGTCAACTCTATGAACGAGATCTTCTTCTGAAAAGATATGTTCTCGGTTTTGATAAGAAGCAGGATGACGGCTCCATCAAGAACTATTTCACTTATGATCTGGAGTGCGCAAACGGATTCGATAAATACGGCAATGCAGTGGATACTGTAGGAAGCCGCTACACCGCCGGCTACCTCGCAACTCTTTACCTCAGTGAACTTTCTGCCAGAAGCCACCCCCAGATCGGCTCTTCCGTCAGGCAGACCGAAAGCGGCGGCATAGCATTCAACAATGTAGCCCTTAAATACGGGCTGGACTATATTTTGGCAAGAATACACAATGGCGAGTCCCTGGATTCAGTCATCAAAGATATCTCCGGCGGAAGATACCAGAGTACGGATGATTTCGAGGCCAGATTTATCAAGGGCCCGCTCACCGAAGGCTATTATTACGGCGACGACGACAGCATTAATTTCTCGGTGGACTTCATGAACTACATGCTGAATATCAGCCGCACCGAAGGCCGTGACAATGTGGCAAACGGTTCGATCCTCTTCGATTTCGAGCAGGACTTCGGGATTCCGCTCGATCCCGACAAGAACGACACCACGGATATTCTCGCTGTCTACCCCTACATGCATTACGTGTCCTCCAGTGTCGATCCGGAATTTGCGCACACGTCCGGCGGCAAGTCTGTTGAAGGCACACCCATGAGCAGCAGCAACGTCGTGCCTTTCCCCGGCAGCAATTCGCAGGCGGGTGCAGGTAATTCGGCGGCGAAGGAAGTCGTGGGCGTTCCTGCTCCGAGCGATACGACGGCTGCTGAGGAAGCCCAGGGCGTTCCCGCTCCGGGCGATGCGGCGGCTGCGGAAGATGCGGTTGCTGAAGAGAACGTGGCTGTTGCGGACGATGCGGTTGCTGAGGAAGCTTCTGCAAGTGCTGAAGCAGTGGAAGAAGCTTCTGCAGAGGATGCGGTTACAGTGGAAGATACTTCTGCAGAATCTTCAAGTTCTTATGATACCAATCCTGCTGAGGCAGCTTCTGACGAGACTGCTCCCGAGGAAGCCTTATCGGAAACTTCGGGTGCAGAAATCGAGGTATCTTCTGAGGAAATTTCCGATGAGACGGATTCAGCCGATGTTATAACAGAGAATTAATATCGGGACGCCGATTGGCCCCCATCGCGCAGCTTTTATAGGCTCGCCGATGAGGGCCATTCCACTAAGAAGTCTGCAAATAAAAAGTCAAGTAAAAAATGATGAACTTTGAAAATTTATACAGGTTGAATTTGAGGTATCACAAATAGGCCACCGTAGAGCGCTG
>CACZXG010000146.1 GCA_902785055.1 uncultured Lachnospiraceae bacterium | reverse complement strand
CATGTATGATTAAACTACGCATTGCTTCGTGCTCCGCACTCCCGCAATGCTCCACACATTCGCACCCCGCCCCGCTACAGGCGCGGGACGCGCCTTTGCGCTCTCGCATCGCTCCAACCAGGGTTTTTACAGGTTTGCTGCTCCGATCATACCCGCGTTGCTGCCAAGTTCCGCAACTGCGATCTCGGGGATCATACCGTGCTCACCGCCGAAGCAGCTGCTCTGCATCATCTCCCGGATGGGGCCGATCATCGACTGGGCATAGTCAGACATCTCGCCGCCGAGCAGGATCAGCTGCGGGCGGAACATGTTTACGATGTTGACAATACCGGTGCCGAGCATGGTCTCATACTGTTCGACAATCTCCTGCAGGTCAATGTTTCCTTTGGCTGCGCCGCGGAAGATCTCCTCCGGTGTCAGTACGCGTTCGGTCGCCTGCTCCGCAGCACGGATCAGTGCGGGGACGGAAACATATGCCTCAAGGCAGCCCCTTCTGCCGCAGGTACAGCGTCTGCCATTTACGCGGACAACCTGATGGCCCACTTCACTGCCGCCCATGATGCCGCCCTCAAAGACCTGTCCGTTCAGGATGATGCCGCCGCCGACACCGCCGCCGAGGGTAAACATTACAACGTCGGAATAGTCTTTTCCGGCTCCTGCAACAGCTTCTCCCAACGCCGCGCAGTCGGCATTGTTGGCGATTCTGACAGGGCAGGGAATCACACGTCCCAGCTCACTAGCAAGATCCACATCCTCCCAGCGGAGGTTGTTGGAATACATGACTTTACCTTTCCGTCTGTCAATGGTTCCCGGGACACCCGCTCCGACGCCGATACACTGGTCAAGGGGAACGTGCTGCTCCTCCAGAAGATCCAGTGTCGCCTGTGCAACTTCACCGATGTACTCCAGCGGCTCTTTTTCCGCATTTGTGGGGAACTTGCGCATCGCGATGATCTGCTGGTGGTCGTTGACAAGGCCGATCTGTGTCTCGGAACTGCCGATGATCACGCCGACCCTGATCGGGCTCGCCTTCTCGCGGATCGTCGTCAGAAGGGCGTCGCATCTGCCTTCAATCTGCCAGTCACCGCTGCCTGCCGCCAGGAAAAAGCTGTCGCCCTTGCGGTAGGAGACGGACTCTCCTTTACAGCTGATCTTTCCTTCTCCGTCCAGGATCAGGATACTCAGGAACGATGTTTCGTTGACGGTTCCCTGCATGCGATAAGTGAGGTTTCCATCGAGATTGAGCTTATCGACTGTGAAATAATCGCAGTCCGCAACATGAGGATATTCGCTTCCGCTGCGGATGATCGGCACACGGCTTGTCACGGCCAGGGCCTTTTCGATGTGCAGGTCACGCTTTTTCCCGTCCTTGCCTACTCTTCCGTAATCATAGACACGATAGGTAACATTGGAATTCTGCTGGATCTCGGCGATCAGGATTCCTTTGCCGATCGCATGAAGGGTTCCGGATTCGATAAACAGGACATCACCCTTTTTCACAGGTACTGCGTTGAGCACTTCCAGAAGGGTATTCTCCTTAATTCTCTGCGCGAATTCCTCCCTGGAGATCTCTTCCTTGAAGCCATAGTAAAGGAAGGCTCCTTCTTCCGCGTCAAGGACATACCACATCTCTGTTTTTCCGTACTGTCCCTCGTTCTGCAGGGCAAAACCATTGCTGGGATGAACCTGGATCGAGAGATTGTCCCTTGCGTCAATGAATTTGGTCAGAATCGGAAACTCCCGGAATCTCCGGCAATGTGTGCCAAGTACTTCCATGCCCTCAATATCCAGATACTCCTGCAGGGTTTTTCCCGCATAAGGGCCGTTCATGATCATGGAGGGGCCGTCCGGATGGCAGGAAAGTTCCCAGGCCTCTGCAAGGATCTCTCCGTCATACTCTATGTTATATTCATCCACCAGCCTGTGCCCGCCCCAGAGATAATCTTTACAAGACGGCTTTAACTTCAAAATACTCATCCCACACCTCTTTATAAAGTATTATTTACCACCTTCGTTTTTCCGGAATCACCCGGTAAATCGATAATCTTTTAATTATTATACATCAATATCTTCATCATACGGACATTTCAAGAAAAGGCTCTTCCCTCGATCACCTTGATGAGCTCCTGTGCAAATTCATCCGGATGATCCGTGATCAGCATATGCGTGCTTTTCTGAAAAGGTACTGCGCGATAGGCAGTGCGGACATGTTCACTGTACCATTGCGCAAGCGCCGGTGAATAAAGTGAGCCGGGTACTGCATAGAAATAACAGACGGGTACTGTGATCTTCTCCACACTTTCCCTGTAATCCTCTACTTTCATATCCGTACCAAGAGACCGCAGGACTCCCTCGTCACATACAGAAAGCCTTTCCATAAGGGGCTTTTTGAGCAGAAAGCCGGGGATTTTCGCAAGTTTGGGAATGGCGCCGATGGAGAACTCTTTGTAAAGAGTATAAAAATCCTTCCCGGCACCTCTCTCCATATCTTGTCTGGTATATTTGCCCTGATATAATCCCAGCTTCCAGTTTTCATCGTTCAGCTGCATGGGGGTCATGTCACACAGTACCACCTCCCGCAGGGCATCACAGCCGTAGACCGACATATAATTCAGGCAGACGCCTGCTCCCATGGACCAGCCCAGCAGAGTGATGTCGTGCAGATCAAGACCGCGGATCAGTTCATCCAGGTCGGAGGCCAGTGTATCCATTGTCACGTGTTCACGGTTTGCGTCCTTGCTGTTCCCGTGTCCCCGCTGGTCATAGGTGATACATCTCGCCTTTTCGCAAATTGCCGGCAGTACCGGCTCGAAAACCTCGTGAGTGCTGGTCCAGCCGTGAAGCATCAGGACAGTATGCTCTCCCTCTCCTGTGATTTCGTAATATAGTTTTTCTCCGTTTTGTAATGTAAAAAAGCTCATTTCAAAAATCTGTCTGTTCTTAAATCTGTCTTGCCAATAATCTGTCTGGTCTGCTCTCCGGAAAAGCTTCCGGCAGACTTCATAAGGACCTGTTCAGGAATGATTTCACCGATGGCGCAGGATACACAAGTTATTCTGCAGCAGTCCCTTATGCGGCCGGTTTCATTTCCTCTTCTTCCGGTGTTGTCTGCTCCTGGGGGGCAGTCTGTCCGTCCGGTGCTGCCTCTTGTGCGGGAGCAGTTTCCTGTGCAGGTGCCGCCTCTTGTGCGGGAGCGTTCTCCTGTGCAGGTGCTGTCTCTTGTGCGGGAGCAGTTTCCTGAGCGGGTGCTGTCTCTTGTGCAGGAACAGTTTCCTGAGCGGGTGCTGTCTCTTCTGCGGGAGCAGCCTCCTGCTCCTCTGTCAGATACTGTGTCTTTTTGACATCGGCGCCATAAATGGTCTCGAACTCATTCTTCATGGACACTGTCTCAAATCCGAGTCCTTTGCATTTTTCCGCGAAGGAAGCAGCCTTCTCGGTATTTCCATAGTCGCGCTCTGTGTCATCACACAGGAGCATGTATGCCTTTCCTCCGTTCTGGACGACATATTGTGCCATGGCAAAGTCACCGGAGCTGTTGCCGAAGGCCAGCAGCGGAGAGACTCCGATCTCATCGACAATGCTGCACACCTTGTTCATCTTCAGATTCTTGTAGGTCATGTTTCCTTCCATGAGCACCTTGTCATCGGCCGTATAGGTGTAGTCACGGCCTGCAGTATCTCCCTGCCCTGTCGCAGTCAGGGAGTAGGTGGTGCCGATGATCTGATAAGGAGGGATCCATTCACCCAGAGTTTCCTTTGTCAGTTCACGTGCGAGAGAGCGCTCTGTTCCGCTGCAGATATAGACCTTGAAGTCATGTTCCGCCAGGTATTCTACCAGAGAGACCATGGGCTGATAAAAGGCTTCTCCATAGGTCATATTCTCAAAACCGACAGCAGGTTTTCCCATAAATGTATGAATGTACTGCCTGTAATCATCTACTGTATATCCCTTAAAGGACTCGGCAGACATCTGTGCAGTAGATCTGGGAGAATCCGGTTCCGGTTTTCCGTGCAGCAGGGCATCCTCCAGCGATTTCGCAAACGCCTTGTCTTCTTCATTCGCCGTCGTATATGTTTCGTCATGCAGCAGACGATACATCAGCATGCACTGGTCAAAATAGGTAGGGAAAAGTTCTCCATAAAGGGTTCCGTCCATATCGAAAACGGCAATACGTTCCGCCGGTGCCACATAATCGATGGAAGACTCATCCGAGACAGACTCCACATATGCCATAATAGAAGCCATAGCCGCAGAATCCTCAGACCAGTTGGGAATGCTCTTAACCACGGCCTCTTCATCGCTGCTCTGTGCAGAAGAGTCAGCCTGGTCGGCATTCTCCGCTGCAGGCGCCTGCGTTCCGGCCTCGTCAGATGTCTCTGCAGTGTCCGCTGCAGGCTTCTGTGTTCCGGCCTTTTCAGAAGTTTCTGCAGCAGCTTCAATGAAAGCAGATTCAGAAATACCGATTGTTGCAAGAGAAGTGAACATAAGCATCGCAAGAGACTGGCCGAGCTTCATAGCAAAGGTTCTTGCAGCATAGAACATACCGCTTCTTGATTCACCAGTT
>CACZXG010000145.1 GCA_902785055.1 uncultured Lachnospiraceae bacterium | reverse complement strand
AGGCAGGGATAGACCACGTCAATCTGCTGGCCGCAGGAAGGGCACACTGTCCTGAAGAGCTGGCCGTTCCTGACCTTATCTTTAAGGACCGGATCCAGATCCGTATTGACTCTTGTCCATATTTCAAAATCGTGCTCGCTGCCGCATTTAGGGCATTTTATTCTCTGAATTTCTTTCTCTGACATAACCTTGTCGTCTTTCCTTCGGAAACTTTCCCGTTCAAATTTCTAAATGTGAGAATACTTCTCCGATACTCTCATGGAATGTGAGGTCCGCCCAGTCCTCCTGTCCTGTGGCGTCGCGGTTAACGATGATCAGATAGCCGCCGCTGTAATATCTCACCAGGGAAGCAGCCGGATAGACCGTGAGAGACGTACCTCCCACGATCAGGCAGTCTGCCTTCTGGATGAGGCGCTCCGCTCCTTCCCACGCTGCAACAGGGAGTGATTCACCGTAAAGTGTGACATCCGGTCTGATCATACCGCCGCATGTGCAGTGCGGAACTGCCTCGCTGCTGTCATAGATATAACTCTCAGGATATTTTTTCCCGCAGCGGTCACAATAGTTTCTGAGCGTCGAGCCGTGGACCTCATAAACGATCCTGCTCCCGGCCTTCTGGTGAAGTCCGTCTATATTCTGGGTAATGATCCCGTCGAGTTTCCCTTTCTCTTCCATCTGCGCCAGTTTGACATGCGCCCTGTTGGGAAGGCAGTGTCTCGCGTCCATTTTCTGGCGGTAGAATTCAAAAAATACCTTGGGCTCGTGATACAGGCAGCTGCTGCTTAACAGATACTCCGGCTGATATCGGTCAAATCTGACGTCGTGCTGATTATAAAGTCCGTCCTTGCTCCTGAAGTCCGGAATACCGCTTTCGGTGGAAACGCCCGCGCCGCCAAAAAAGGCGATATGTTTGGACTGCTCTATGATCTCATTAAGCGCTTCATACTTTTCTTCTCCCTTAAGGGAACGAAGATAAGCTGACTCTTTTCTTCTGTCGGAAAACTTTCCCAAGTGCTTCATAAAGACCTCCCTCCGTCTCAAAAGGCGTTGTCGAGACTTCCCGAATCCGCCGATTCAATGACCTCACCGGAGTCCCGGTTCACATAATCGACCTGAATGTGATCCGCATCACCGGCTGTATATATATGATACAGCGTTCCGTACATGACAAGCTCATCGGCGGTCTGTCTCTCGACGATCCCGATCTCATCTGAAGTGACAGTTACTGTAAATACGCTGTAATCATCATTATATTCGATCTTTTCAATCGAGGAGCCGTAGTCTTCGCTTACGATCTCCGCGATCCCGCGGTCTACTGATTCCCTGAAGCCCTTCAGCAGTTCGTCGTACTGGCTGCGGCTCATGACTATAGTAAGGCTTCCGTCCTCCTCGAGGGTCGCGCTCTCATAACCGTTCCTGGCTCTGATCTCGTCCGCCTCTTCCTGCGTACTGATATTTTCATAGACAGTCGGGATCACGAGAGTCACTTTTTCTTCTTCCTTCACAGAGGCCGGACTCTCCGCTTCCCCTGTCTGTTTTTCCGAAGTTGATTCAGCCGCTGCGTCTGTCTTATCCGAAGGCGTTTCTTCCAGAGCGGGTGTCCCTGACACCTCAGCACCGGTTTCCTCCGCAGGAGCAGCGGGCCGGGGCTGTGCAGCACATCCTGTCAGGATCAATGCCGCGGCGGCGGCGAACAGAAATCGTCTGATCCTGACCGGATCTGACACGATATTACTGTTTCTCTTCACCTTCTTCATTCTCCGGTTCCTTTCCCGCCTCGAACGTGTAACCGTTCCTTCCTTCTATATTACCGGCGATCCAGCTCTTGGTATCCGCCGCTCTTCTGTACGCTTCCTCCGTTCCCTCCGTATACTGCTTCCCTGTGGGGAACTCAAGAAACACATAATAAAAACCGCCGTCGCTTCCTCTGAGCATCCCCGCGTATCCTGAGTTCTCCATGCCGCGCTCTTCCGTATATGTATCATACAGAACAATGGAATACACAAATCCTCCGACGCCATCGGTAGCTGCCATGCTGCTGTTCTCAATGATGTCCAGGGCATACCTGCCTGTCTCCGGCTCCTGGAAATAGTGATAACTTACTCCGCCGGCCCATTCCTCAGGCGGTACGAGACGGAAAAACTGAGTGCATACGCTTCCCTCTTCAAAGAAAAGATCCGCTGAAGCAGTGGGCTCCTCCGCCTCATCTTCTTCCTGTTCCGAGTCTTCCTCCAGGTCAGTATCAGCATACTCTGAAAGGAGCCGTTCTGAAGTCCCGGCCTCCCCCGCGTTATTGCTCTTGTCGCCCTTACCGCAGCATACCAGCAGCGCGGCAAGGCATGCGGCCGCAAGGACCGCCGCGCCTCTTTTTATCAGCATACATCGTCTCCACAACTAAGTCCCGATGCTCTCATTATGAATCATATCCTACCACTGACGGCTCAAAATTTCCACCGGAGTATTTACACAGTCGTGTACATTATAACCGTATATCGCTTCGGAATCCATAAAAAGAGGCTGTGAAGACCGGGTCTTTTTAAGACTCATCTCTTCACAGCCCCTGCACAGCCGACCGATTTTCCTTTTTTACATCTGGTTAAGTGCTTTCACGTAAGGCTTCAGCATAAAATAGTATCTGCGGCCTTTTTCCTTGCCATAATGCTTGAGAAGCGCATAGCGCAGAGAGTTGAGGTTCTTTCTCTTGTTCTCGGCACCGAGAAGGAACTGTGCGAATTCACTGATATTCTCCTCGTTCAGTTCCTCTGCGGGCACATCACTGTGTCTGAAGATCAGAGCACAGTAATAAAGGAATTTTTCTTCTTTGTCCCAGTCCTTCTTGTCGATCGAAAGAGTGCCGGACTTCAGGGACAGATAGACATCCTTTCCGTCGTCTCCGTAGAACTGGATCAGCTGGTTATGAAGTTCTGCAAGGTTCTCCATTCCTATGCAGCTGACGATCGCGGTGATCTCATCGGGATCAGGGACAAATCCCTGCGGCTCCTCTTCTGCTGAAGATACATCCGCGCCTTCAGCATCCTCTTCGATCTCCTCTTCATTCAGATCAGCGCTCTCAGTATCCTGTACTTGAGCAGGTTCCGAACCGGCTGCAGTTTCTGCCTCAGAGTCCTCCCGGGTTTCTTCAGCGGCCTCTTCTCCAGTGCATTCTTCCTTAACGTCTTCTGAAAACTCCTCTTCCGAAAGCTCCTCTTCTGAAAACTCCTCTGAGGGGTCCTCCGGGCTCTCTTCGAAGATCAGGTCCGGGTCCTCTTCTTCATAATCCTCTTTGGGATCGATTTCCTCTTCACTGTCCTCAGGATCGCCGTCAACCGGCTCCTCCTCATATTCCTCTTCGGAATCCGCTTCCGGGATCATCTGATCCTCAGATACGGTCTCCATTCCCTCTTCCTCAGGCTGTTCTTCTCTTACATCGCTCTCCTCGTGGTCGGGCATCCTCACAAGTTTGTGAAGGATCGCGCTCACTTCAGAAGCGACATCGCTTTTGGCAGTTGTTCCTCTTCTGCGGCTGCCGGTCCGGCTGTCCTTGCCGGCAATCCTCTTTACGGAATACTCTTTTCGTCTCCAATACTTCACCGCCGCGTCGTATCCCGTGTCATTAGTCACGATGATGAATTCGTCACCCGGATTTACTGCGATGAGGAAACCGAGTTCCGAGCAGAGCTGGAAATCCAAAGCGTTTGTTCCCTCATAGCATTTGATAAAAGTGACTGTTCTGTCCGATTCCTTGAGCTTGATGAGACTGTCATAGCTCATATGGGGGCTGTTCTTTGTATAAAAAACGATCAGCTCCGCCTGGTCTGCCGGAAGTTCCAGCAGCGGAATCCAGAAATCTCCGACATTCTCGCTGTCGATCAAATAGTGCTTCATATAAGTCTCCTGGTCGGTCGGCACTCATGCATTATAACCCACAGAACAAACCGCGCGCAAGTATTCGGAACACATATTATGGTCTTTGTTTCCAATCGGAATACACTGTATTTTTAGTGATAATCCATGAAAAAAACGATTACAAACGTTTAACTTTCTGATAATAGTGATATAATTTAATAGAATTCTGCCGTCTTCATTGGGGTGTTAACGGCAGAGGCAAATACATGTATTTGGAGGTAACAGTTTATGGCATCAAAGATTTATGAGTGCATTGAAAAGATCGGAAACCGTATCATTGAGGAAAAAGAATTCCTTACAGAACTCGACCGCGAGATCGGCGATGCGGACCACGGGATCAACATGGCCAGAGGCTTCACGGAAGTTCTGGGAGTCCTGCCTGCGGACAGCGACAATATCGGAGATCTGCTCAAGAAGACCGGCATGACCCTCCTCTCCAAGGTAGGCGGCGCGTCAGGGCCTCTCTACGGCACCGCTTATATGCAGGCCGGAAAAGTCTGCGCAGGCAAGACATCTCTGTCTCCTGAAGACGGCAAAGCCATATTTGAGGCAGTGATCGCAGGCATCCAGAAGCGCGGCAAGGCTGTAAAAGGTGAGAAGACCATGCTTGACGCCATCATCCCCGCTTCCGAAGCTTATGCGGCCGCGATTGACGGCGGCGCTTCCGTC
>CACZXG010000144.1 GCA_902785055.1 uncultured Lachnospiraceae bacterium | reverse complement strand
TTTATCACCTGTTAAATATGTCTTGAGGTTTATTAGGATGCATTTTATAATGTGCTTAAGGAGCATCCTTTGAGGATATTTATCCGGGATGGCTTGAGAACAGAAGAGAACTATATTCGGAAGGAGGGAGTGCAGGGCAGCGGCTCTGTGCGCTTGGATATGGCTGAACAGGCGAAGAAATCAGGCAAGAAGGAAAAATTCAAGATCGACGCGGCAACATTCAGAAATGACAGACGGGCCGTATCCGAATTCCTCAAGGGCGAGCACCCGGAAATGTACTATGAGACGATCCCGGCCAAAGAGCGGCTTGAACTGATGACATCGGTCTGGCATCTGTACTATCAGGGAGATGAGGACGAAAGGGCGCTTTCTCTCAAGGCATTCAACGCTGCAAAGGATCCGGCAAGGGCCGAACTCGAGCGTATGTGCAAAGGAAAGACCTATAAAGACGAGGACGTTGTCCGTGATCTCGAGATGACCTATATTTACATGGGATACCACTGCGGGGACAAGGAGATCGCAGACCTTGTCAAGACAGCCGCGATCAACTATATGGATGACATGATCCATGAGATGGCGGCCCACCTTTCGAACCGTCCGGATAAGAGCGTAGAAAAGCAGGATTATCTGCAGGACTCATACGTAACGGTCCTCGAAATGCTTGAGAATTACATCCCCAGGACGAAATTCGGCACCTACGGGCGGACCCATTTCAAGGGAGGCGTTATCATGCACGCCGCTAAAAGCAGCGGTATGAAAAAAAAGGATTACCTGTACCTCAAGGTCATTGAGGAAGCAAGGGCAGAACTTATCAATGAGGGGATCAGTAACCCCAATGAGCAGGTGATCGCTGACCGCATGATGCTCTATGAACTCCGGCGGCAATGGGAAGACCCTGCATACAAGATGAAGAAGCATACTCCTGAAACGGTCTACAAAGCACTCAACTGCAAAATGGAGAGTGTAAACATTGAGAAGGTCGAGAACAATACCGCTCTCTGTGACGATGCCTCGGATTACGTCCCGGGGGTCCGTCTTGTAATCCGGCAAATTAAACGATGCGCCCTCCGTCAGATTATTCGGCGTGGCTTTGGAGCGTAGCAGAGGTACCAGGCAAATTGTCTGATATTGAAACGGCACTTTCGTTTCACAAAAGGAAAACTCCCGCAAATTAAATGCGGGAGTTGAGTTACCCAATCGTACTGTCGTTGATTGCCTGCATGACCGTATCGGCCGTAATCAGATCCAGGCTGCGGCTGTTGCCGATCACCAGTGATGCATTACACAGCTTGCTGATCATACGTGCCGTTCCATCTGCCGCGTTCAAAACGGCCTCGATGGCCCCCTCTTCGAAGACTGGCTGATGGCATCCGGCGCCTTCCAGCTTCCGAGAGATGTATTCACGGCCTTCTTCTTTCGTCAGGCCATCGAGATTATAGTTCATGATGATCCTTTGGCGGAGTGGCTCGTGGATCGTCAGACGGAGCGTATTGTTCAGCTGTGGAAGCCCTACGAGGAGTATCACTGCCCTGTCGCGGGAATCCATCTCGAAGTTGAACAGGATCTTCAGGTCGTTCAGGACCGCGTTGCTTACATAGTTGGCTTCATCAATGATGATTACAGGCGTTTTCTTCTTGTCCATGGCAAGCCGCGTGATCTCGTCCTGAATAGCGTGGAAGTTCTCCGTCTTTCGGTAAGCAGCCGGGGCACCAAGGGAAACAGCGAGGTTCCGGTAAAAATCGTTTACAGTCACTGTGGAAAGGGATGTGTAGATCACTTTGTAGAGGGAGGGGTTCAGTTTTTTACACCAGTTCCGCACCAGTGTTGTTTTTCCTCTTCCCGGCGCGCCGGTAAGAAGCCCGAACCCCTTGGTCCTGGCGAGATAATCGAGACGGAAAAGTGCTTCCTTATACTCGCTCCCCGCGTAGAGGATCTCTTTGGAGTTCTTTAAGAACGGATTGAATTCAAGGCTGTATCTTGCAGTCAGTTCCATCATGATGCGCCTCCTGTCAGATGCACTTTTTCACGTTTTACAGATGCGTTCTCCTGCTTATTCAGGAGATGGATGGGGGTAAGGGTCCCGTCGGGCTCCACGACGTAGATATCATTCATATCGGGAGCGTAACGAAGGGTGATGCGCTGCTTTGCGAAGCGGTAATCGACCTCATACTCCACCTGGTCGATGACGATGACGCAGTCAGCAGATACGCGGCGTTCGATTTCAAGAAGGAAAGAATGCTCGATCAGATCATCCGGAAGACGGCGGATCAGCTCCGGTTCCGAGAAGAACCTCTCCTGCGGAGACTTTCCGGAAAGGGATGCGTGCGGTGTCTGGTTATACTGACGCACGAAAGCATAAAGAGAGCCGCGCAGCTCATCAAGGGAATGAAAATCCCTCATGTCAAGGGACGCCATCCAATGATCCTTCATCGTACGGAACCAGCGTTCGATCTTGGCCTTCTGTGTTGGCGTGTAAGGATGGCAATAGCTGATGGTCGTGCCGATCCGTGCGGCAAGAAGTTCCATCTGACGGTTCTTATAGGCAGATCCGTTATCGAAATTGAACCGGATCGGTCTTCCGTACTTGGAGACGGCGGACTTCATGACGGACATCAGGTTGATAAATGTATCGTTGAAGAAAACGTCGGCACCGGTAATGAATCGGCTGGCATCATCAAGGAGCGCGATGACATAGACACGATGTTTCTTCCCATCAGCGGTCGTAAGGTAAGGGCCGACGGAAGAATCCCCGCACCAGACCTCATTGATATGCGGGCGTTCATAGCGTCGCATGTCCTGGTTGTTGGTAAGACGTTCACTGAGCATCATCTGGTTGATGAAGCGGAGGACCGTAGACTCCGAGAGCTGGCCGTTCCTGATAGAGCCTTTATCCCTGAGCTGCCGGTAGATCTCAGCGGCGGAAAGACGGGGATAGGTGTGCTTGATGAACCGTATCTCCTCTTCGAGTGCAGAATCGATCTTCCGACTGACTCCGCAGTCGGAGCGTCCGGTCGGGAGCAGTGCATCAAACCCGCCGTTCTTGTAAGCCAGATGCCATTTCTGGATGGTACCGGGAGAATAGTGCCGGATCTGTCCGTCGGGAGCAGTGACTCCTTTGGCGGAGGCATCACGATAGTAAGCCCGCAGGGATTCATAGTCACCCTGCGTGCCGGAAATGAGAGGCGCGATGGCGGAATACTTCATAAGAGCGACCGCCTGGCGCTTGTTCTGGTCCATAAAAGAGCCCTCCTTGTGTTGTTTTCCCTATCATACAAGTAAGGGGCCCACCTGTCGGGTAGACCTATGTGGTAGTTGTAAAAAGCAGGCAGGGCGTTCTGCGGATCTGCATGAACTGCATAGAATAAAACGCAAAGCAGTCATGGACCAGGGATTGGATCTTCGTTAGCCTGATGGCTTCCGAAAGGAGTCTTTGGATCCAGAACAGCAGATATCTCCGGATGACAGCTTTCACGTTGTTCTCATCGACAGAAGGGTTCTCTTCGCAAATGGCATTACGGTCGGAGCCATCTTCATAGGCGCAGATGATCCTGTGCTGGTCAGAAAGAGAAATCCTGTCATAGGGGACGATGGAAGAAGGAAGGATGGCGTGCGTCCTGCCGCATTCCGAGCACCTGAGACGGCAGATCCTCAGAGAGAGGGTCCCTTCCGGCAGAAAGATGCCTCTTTCGTAATACGCATGGACAGAGAGACAGGCGGAGTGCCCGCAGGTACAGGAAAGGCGGTGGAATTGCAGATGGTTAACAATGGAATCGTAATAAACCTGTGAAAACTGGTTGTAATCTTTGACAGAAATGAGTATCATGGTCTCGTACGGCACAACCCTTATGGGTTGTGACTGGTGTCGGGACAGCAGACGGACTTTTCCAGGGTGGGTCTGCTGTCCTTTTCAATAACAACGATAGTGATGATACCACAAAAGGCACTGCATAGGATAATCTGTCAGAGAATGCGTCAGATTAAACTATGCAATGCCTTATTTTAATATGCTGGAAAAACGGGCATATAAGGGTAAGAGAAAACGACGTTCTACACCGTCTCGAGAAGGAAGAGGAGATAGAAGAGTTCCGCGATAAGATGAAGGCGCTCCCCGCTCTTGAAAAAAATGTCATGCTCGCCGTCCTCACTGCATATGATGTCTTCGCGGAGAACCAGGACGCGAAGCGCATCGCGATGTTCGAAGAGTACGACGCGGGGAAGCCCAACAGGTCACTCTCATCCATCCAGAAAAAGAGGGACCGCGTACCCCCGATCAGTTTTCGGAATGAGTGCGTACGGCTCATATATCCGGAACTGTCCGACGATATGATCCGAAAGATCATTAACTCAGCGCTCGCGATGATCCGCTCGTCCTACAGGCGGAGCGCACGGGACCGGAGATATCATCTGCATGGTACGGAGACCTATACAAAGGCAGAACTGCTTCATTCGATGCGCCTTGAGAAAGAAGCGGGCATCTTTGAAGAATCTACCCTTTTTGAATCACTCGGAAATTGAGCGGACATTCCTTGCGGAAGGCTGCTGCAAAAACTAAGGATACAGCTTTGCGCCGATCAGCAGACGCGCGCAGGGATCGAGGGA
>CACZXG010000143.1 GCA_902785055.1 uncultured Lachnospiraceae bacterium | reverse complement strand
ATGCAGATGGACGCCGGCCTGGACACGGGAGATATCCTGCTGCAGGAGGAAATCCCGCTCGCCGCAGACGAGACGGGAGAGAGCCTGTATGAGAAGATGGCTGAGCTCGGCGGAGAACTGCTGGTAAAGGCGCTTCCCATGATCGAGGCGGGAACACTGACGCCGGTAAAGCAGGACAATGACGCCGCATCCTATGCCTCTATGCTCAAAAAAGAGATGGGCAATATCGACTGGAACATGCCTGCGGAGAAGATCGAGCGGCTGGTGCGCGGCCTCAACAGCTGGCCCGGCGCCTACACTTTTATGAACGGCAAGATGCTCAAGATCTGGGGGTCTGAGGTGACCGGCCGGGCAGCGCAGGGCGAAGCCGGCACTGTGGCTGGTACGGACAAAAAGTCCATCTTCGTCAACTGCGGCGAGGGCGTCCTTTCGCTTAATGAAGTGCAGTACGAAGGAAAGAAGCGCATGAGCACCCAGGCTTTTCTTCTGGGCGCGAAGGTGGAGCAGGGACAGAAGCTCACGGCAGAGCGCTGAAAGGATCAATAACAGATTCAACGACAAGCGGCAGATCTGTGACATACAGTTTCGCCGCTTTCCTTTATAATCAGACTTTCCGCGAGGCGGCAGCAGGAATGAGCAGCAGCGGATGACAGTAAAATACTGGGCAGGGAGTATATTTTGAACAGATTAGGCGAGAGAGAGGCCGTCCTAGAAATTCTGACCGGGATCAGGGAAAAGGGAATATACAGTCATATCGCGGTGAAGGAGATGCTGGACCGCTGTGAGCGTGAGGGCATGGACCGAAGACAGCGGGCTTTTGTCAAAAGACTGACAGAAGGCGTGATCGAGCGAAGGATCGAGCTTGACGACGTGCTGAGGCGATATGCCAAAAAAGGAGCCAGGATCAGGCCTGTGATCAGGGATATCCTGAGAATGGGGATCTTCCAGATCCTGTATATGGACTCGGTCCCGGATTCCGCCGCCTGCAACGAGGCGGTCATACTTACAAAGAAATATGGCAAGAAGGAGCTCTCGGGCTTTGTGAACGGGCTTCTGCGAAATGTAGTGCGGGATAAAGACGCAGGAAAGCTTACCGCAGACAGCGCACCGGCAGGCGGGGAACTCTCCGGGACCGGGGAACTCTCCCGCAGGTATTCCATGCCTGAATGGATCGTCAGCATGTGGCAGGAGCAGCTGGGCGAAGAGGAGACAGAGAAACTCCTCGAGGCTCTTCTCAAAGTGCGTCCGGTAGCGATCCGATTCGATGACCGGTGCAGTCAGGCGCGAAGGGAAGAGATCCTTACGCAGATGTCCGAAAAGGGTGTGAAGGCAGAAAAAGGACATTACCTGCCTTATTGCTATGAGCTTACCGGTACCGACAGCATTCAGGAACTTCCCGGATACAGGGAAGGCGCGTGGACAGTGCAGGATGAGAGTTCCATGATGGTCGCGGAGGCTGTGGGCCTTGCGGGCGGCGAGACAGTATACGATGTCTGCGCAGCGCCCGGAGGAAAGGCAATGCACTGCGCCTCAAAGCTGCTGGCCGGAAATGACGGAGCATCAGGAAAAGGCACTGTGCACGCTTTCGATCTCAGCAAGGGAAAAACAGCGCAGATCCTGAAGAATGTGCGCAGAATGCATCTTCCCAATGTGATCGTGGAGCAGAGAGATGCTCTTATTTCTGTGCCGGAGGAGGCAGGGAAGGCGGATGTCCTTCTGTGCGACCTGCCGTGCTCGGGACTTGGCGTCATCGGGCGCAAGAGAGATATCAAGTATCATGCGACGCCAAAGCAGCTCGCGGAACTGGCGCAGCTTCAGAAGGATATCCTAAGGAGCGCTGTTCCTTATCTGAAAGAGGGAGGCGTACTGATCTACAGCACCTGCACGATCAACGCCGGAGAGAACTCTGAGATCGCGGAGTTCATTGAGAAAGAACTGGGAATGTGCCCGGATCCGCTCGCCCCTTATCTGCCCGAAACAGTGCCCGGGATCAAGGGCAGTCAGCTTCAGCTTCTTCCCCATGTGCACGGGACAGACGGATTTTTCCTGGCAAGATTTGTCAAAATAAGACCGGATGATCAAGAGGAGACATAATGCAGGAGACTAAATGGGACATCAAGTCCATGACAATAGAAGAACTTGCCGGCGTCATGAAAGAAAGCGGATTTCCGGCTTTCAGGGCGAAGCAGCTGTACCGCTGGATGCATGTGAGCCTTGCCAGGAATTACGGGGAGATGACAAATATCCCGAAAGCAATGGCAGAGCGGCTCGGTAAAGAGTACCCTCTTACGACGGTGAGAATGATCGACCGGCAGGTCTCAAAGCTGGACGGGACGCAGAAGTATCTCTTTGCTATGGGGGATGACTCGCTGGTGGAAAGCGTGTTCATGCGCTACAAATTCGGAAACAGCGTCTGCATCTCCTCCCAGGTTGGATGCCGTATGGGCTGTAAATTCTGCGCTTCCACACTGGACGGACTGTACAGGTCCCTTGCGCCTTCGGAAATGCTCGAGCAGATCTATGAGATCAGCAGAGTGACAGGGGAGAGGATCTCTCACGTCGTTGTAATGGGGACCGGCGAGCCCCTGGATAATTATGACAACCTGGTGCGTTTTCTTCATCTTCTCACAGATGAAAACGGACTCAATATCAGCCAGAGAAATGTCACAGTTTCCACCTGCGGGATCGTTCCGAGGATCTATGACCTGGCAAAAGAGAACCTGTCCATTACACTTGCCCTCTCCCTTCACGCTGTTACGGATGAGAAGCGCAGGGAGATCATGCCGATCGCCAATCAGTACTCGATCGCGGAGCTGATGGAGGCGGGCCGGTACTATTTTGACCGGACGGGAAGACAGGTCACATTCGAGTACAGCCTGATCCGGGACGTCAATGACAGCGCTCAGGACGCGCAGATGCTGGCGGAACTGGCAAAGCCCCTTAAGGCGCATATCAACCTCATTCCGGTCAACCCGGTAAAGGAGCGGGGATACCTGCAGACCCGGGATGAAGGGGTGCGCGCATTTGAGAAAAAACTTGAAAAAAGGGGTATAAATGTTAGTATTAGAAGAGTATTGGGCAGAGATATCGACGGTGCCTGCGGTCAGCTTCGACACAGGCATCTGACGGATCTAAAACAGGAAACCGTGTCTGATAATGCAGGAGAGTAACAATGCCGCAGTCTTTTTCCATAACTGATATCGGTCTCAGAAGAGAGATGAATCAGGACTATGTTTTTTCCAGCGATCTGCCGCTGGGCTCTTTGTCGTGCCTGTATCTTGTCGCGGACGGCATGGGAGGCCACAGAGCAGGTGATCTCGCTTCGAAACTAACGGTGGAGACCGTTGTGAACCAGGTGGCCTCATCTGCGGGAGAGGAGCCTGAGGAGCTTTTGCGGGAAGCGTTTAAACTGGCGAACACGAAGATCCGCCAGACAGCTGCCAGGCACAGAGAGTATTACGGCATGGGCACTACGCTCGTGTGCTGCACGATCTGCGGGGAGGAGCTGCTTGTCGCCAATGTCGGGGACAGCCGTCTCTACAATTACACGGAGAAAGGCTTCATGCAGATCACGATCGACCATTCCCTTGTGGAGGAGATGGTAAGGGCGGGCACACTGGACAGAAGAGCGGCGAGGGTTCACCCTGAGAGAAATGTGATCACGAGAGCCATCGGTGCGGAAGATGAAATGAAGGTGGATTTCTTCAGGGTTCCGCTCTCGGAGTGCGGTCTGATCCTCATGTGTTCGGACGGACTTTATTCCATGATCGATGACGGAGAGATCGAAAGCGTGCTTTCGGGCAGCAAGTCTCTCGAAGAGAAGGCAGCAATCCTGATCGCGCTTGCCAACAGAGCCGGCGGAAAGGACAATATCTCGGTGATACTGATTGACACTTCCGGGGATAAGGACGGCGATCGCACCCGTTTATAACGGTGCATGTCGTTCTGAACGGATAGTTTTCCCGGTAAGTGGAGGTAGAACATGATTAAGATCGGTATGTTGATCGCAGACCGCTATGAGATCCTTGAAAAAGTCGGGACCGGCGGTATGGCAGATGTATATAAATCCAAAGATCACACTTTGAACCGCTATGTGGCGGTCAAGGTGCTCAAGCAGGAGTTTTCTGAGAACGCCAATTTCGTTTCGAAATTCCGTGTAGAGGCGCAGGCTGCAGCAGGCCTTATGCACCCCAATATCGTCAACGTTTACGACGTAGGCGAGGAGAAGGGGATCTACTACATCGTTATGGAACTGGTGGACGGGATCACTCTCAAGAATTATATCGCTAAGAGGGGACGGCTCGGATACAAGGAAGCCGTTACGATCGCTCTGCAGGTTTCCATGGGCCTTGAAGTGGCGCACAGGAACCATATCATACACAGGGACATCAAGCCCCAGAACATCATAATCTCCAGGGACGGCAAGGTGAAGGTCACCGACTTCGGAATCGCGAAGGCAGCCACCAGCGACACGATCACATCCAATGTCATGGGATCTGTCCACTACACCTCTCCCGAACAGGCCAGAGGCGGCTACAGCGATGAGAAGAGCGACGTCTACTCGCTGGGCGTTACCCTCTATGAGATGCTGACGGGCGAAGTGCCCTTTGAC
>CACZXG010000142.1 GCA_902785055.1 uncultured Lachnospiraceae bacterium | reverse complement strand
GTTTCCGCCCTTCCTGCCGTGCGCAGCTATCTGATGCAGATGCAGCGCACGCTTGCAGAGGAGAACAATGTCATCATGGATGGAAGGGATATCGGTACGGTCGTTCTGCCGAATGCCGATCTGAAGATCTTTCTGACCGCCTCTGCAGAGGCCCGAGCCAGGCGCCGCATGCTGGAGCTGCAGGAAAAGGGAATGCCCTGTGTATACGAAGACGTCCTCAAGGACATCCGATATCGGGATGAGCAGGACAGCTGCCGGGACGCAGCCCCGCTGCGGCGTGCGGATGACGCCATCCTTGTGGATACGACCGAACTGAATTTCGACGAGAGCTTTGCCGCGCTCAGCCAGCTGATCATCGAACGATTCTGCCTTCAGCCTTTCCCGGAGGGGGAAACAAAAGAGGCATGAAAGAGCTGCGCGTTGCGAAAAGCGCCGGATTCTGCTTCGGCGTCAGCCGGTCGGTGAAAATGGCGGAAACCATGCTTCAGGATGGGCCCTGTGCAAGCTTCGGAATGCTGATCCACAACGAGGATGAAATCCGGCGTCTCACGAATAGCGGACTGCGGACCGTGGAATGCGTTGAGGAAGTAAAGCCTCAGGAGCGCGTGCTGATCCGCGCCCACGGCGTTCCGCCCGAAACCCTTGCAGCGCTTCAAGCAAAAGGAGCGATTGTACAGGATGCTACCTGCCCAAAGGTCATGCATATTCACCGTATTGTGGAACAGGCCGGCAGGGAAGGGCGCTTTGTCATTATCATCGGCATGAAAAAGCATCCGGAAGTGGACGCCATCCGTGCGCGCTGTGCCGAATGCGCGGTACTTGAAACTGCGGAAGAGACGGAAGCATGGATCGAAAACCACCCGGAACTGTGGGATCGGCCGATTACAGTCGTCGTTCAGACCACGCAGACGAAAAATAATTTTGACAAATGCCTGAATGTCGTAAAAAAAAGATGTACAAATGCAGAAATTAATGATACAATATGCTTTGCAACATCTACGCGGCAGGAAGAGGCCGCAGCGCTGTCTCGTGTTTGTGATGCCATGGTCGTGATCGGCGGGCGCCACAGTGCAAACAGTGTGCATCTTGCGGAGATATGCCTACAGAACTGTTCCCATGTTCAGTTCGTTGAAAGACCGGAGGATCTGGATTTTTCAAGGCTAAAAAGCTCCCCGGTTGTCGGGCTTACTGCGGGTGCATCTACGCCTGCGTGGATCATTAAGGAGGTAACAGACAAAATGAGTGACGAGATCAAAATGGAAAACATCCAGGAAGAAACAGCCGCTCCGGAAGCGGTAAAGGAAGAGAACGCTCCCGTCGTCGAGGTCGTTGAGGAAGCGGCTGAGGCAGCGGTCGAGGTTCCCGTCGAGGAAGCGGCGAACGCTCCTGCTGAAGAAGCCGCGGATCAGGAACCCAGCTTCGATGAGATGCTGGAGGAGAGCCTGAAGAATATATATAACGGAGAAAAGGTCAGCGGTACTGTCGTTTCCATCACCGGAACAGAGGTCAGCGTCGATCTGGGCGCCAAGTATTCCGGCTTTATCCCGACATCTGAGTTTACCGATGCCGGCGTCAAGGTTGAAGACGCCGTGAAGATCGGTGACCTGATTGAAGCGATTGTTGTCCGTGTCAATGATGTGGAAGGGACGGTCATGCTTTCCAAACGCCGTCTCGACACCGCCAAGGCCTGGATCGAAGTAGAAGAAGCCGTTGACAGCAATGCTGTTCTGGAAGGCGTAGTGACGGAAGAAAACAAGGGCGGCGTCGTTGTCAACGTGAACGGCGTACGTGTGTTTGTGCCCGCAAGCCAGACGGATCTGCCGCGCGATGCCGAGCTTTCGCAGCTGCTTCGGAAACCTGTCCGTCTCCGCATCACCGAGGTCAACCGCGGAAGAAAGCGCGTCGTCGGCTCGATCCGGCGCGTAGCACAGGCTGAGCGCCGTGAGCGTGTGGAGAACCTGTGGAACGAGATGGAGGTCGGAAAGAAGTACCACGGTGTGGTGAAGTCCCTGACCAGCTACGGCGCCTTTGTGGACATCGGCGGCGTAGACGGCATGGTCCATGTTTCCGAACTCAGCTGGGGCCGCATTCACCAGCCTTCCGAAGTGGTCTCCGTCGGCGATGAGCTGGATGTCTATGTGATCCAGTTCGACCGCGAGAAGAGAAAGATTTCGCTGGGCTACAAGGATCCGGAAGCAAACCCCTGGACGATGTTCACAAGCCGCTATTCCGTCGGCGATACCGCCGAGGTAAAGATCGTGAAGCTTATGAGCTTCGGCGCTTTTGCGGAAGTGCTCCCCGGGGTGGACGGTCTGATCCATATCAGCCAGATTGCCGACCACCGTATCGAAAAGCCGGATGACGTTCTCCGTGTCGGCGATGTCGTTGAGGCAAAGATTACGGCAATCGATGAGGAAAAGCATAAGATCTCGCTGTCGATCCGTGCGCTTCTGAATGAGGCCAAAGCTTCCCAGATGGCTGCCGAGTCGGAAGAAGCTGATGAGGATGACGGCGCCGATACCCTCGTGTATGAGGTCTCCTCTGAGGGAGAGGCCGTCGGTGACGCCGAGGCGTTTGAGACCAAGGAAGAGGTTTGATTCCCTGACAAGAAAAGCATCCACCCGTTTTGATCAGCGGGTGGATGTTTTTTATCTGTGTTTAGGAGCATGACCGTCATTCTACGGCTGTCGGTTCCTCACTGGTGGGATATTCGTTGGCCGGAACGGGAATCTGGGAGGGGTCCTTGGGTTTGTTCGGATCTTCAGAAACGCTGACAGCAGGCGTTGCAAGAGCGGCCTGCGCTGCCCCTGCGTCACCGGTCGGGCCGGAAGCGGAGACAATGACATCGTCGTCTGCAGAAGTCACAGCCTGTGAGGAGGAAGAAAGCGAGGAATTGGCCAGGGGTGAATTCTCAATGGCATTGCTCGGCCTGTCAGCGGATGCGGCAGCAGAAGAGGATGAGGAAGAAGCAGCAGGCTTCGATGCTGCAGCCGGAGTCGAAGTCGGGGCCGGGGTCGGCGTCGGTGACGTGCTCGCTGCGGGAGCCGGAGAAGCAGACGGTACGGCAGATGCGGCAGGCTTCGCAGCGGATGCGGCTGCAGGATCCTCAGCGGCGGTCTGTTCCGTCTCCGGTTTTTTTACTGCAGCGGGGTCCTCGCTGCTCAGATACTGTGAGAAGATATAGCCCTTCTGATCGCCGACCTGGACATGGGTCCACTCGCCGGTGACCGCCAAAACCTGGACCTGCTGACCGTCATTCAGACTGTCAATCACCTGGCCTTCCAGAGAAGGCGCCTTGCGGAAACGGACCTCAGTACCCTTTACATAGGCATAAACAACCGTCTGCATGGCACTGACCTGCCCGGTTGTATCGGAAACAGGCTCGTCCGGAACGGGTGAAAGATAGAAAAGAACCAGGTTTTCGGCGTTTTCGGAGAGCGTCAGATACTGTCCTTCGTCAACCGTAACCTGCCGGCTGCTGTTCGGTCGGATCGTCACTTTCATATACTCGGACTGCCGGGTACTGTCTTCTTCCTCCTCGCCGCTGTTTCCTGCGGAAAGCTCGGAGGCGGTTTCGATCTCGGCATCGGACTCTTTCAGCTTTGCCAGGTCTGCACCTTCCTTGATGATCTCCACTTCCACCGGAATCGAGTTGTTGTTGAGAATGTTGTAGACGCCGTACGGGATACGAAACTGAACGGCGTCCGATGCACCGGAGCCTGACCTTGGTTTGGTGCCGTATTTTCCGGGGTCGTTCCAGGAGAGCACCAGATAATTCACCGGCGCCTCATTGCGGTCCACTGCGGCCTCCTGCTTCTTCGGGAGGATCAGGACAATGACGATCAGTGACGCTGTAGAGTTCGGATCAGTCAGGAATGATACTCTGATAGGTGGCTGTACCTACTTCAATAACTGGATCAGTAAGAAGTCAGCCAGGAATATCCATACCTTCATCATAGACTATGATAATGCCTATTCAGGTGTACTTCTCAACGCTCTCCAGAGGGACTGGGAGAGTGCAAATGGGGAGAAGTTCGCTAAGCCCACTTATATAGTCAACTCTGGGACTGGTCTTCATCTGTATTTTGTACTGACTGAGCCTATACCAGTCTATCACTCCATGACTCAGAATATTGATAAGCTCTACAGAGCTCTGGCTATCCAGCAAAGTAGAAGGGTCTATGTGGAGACTCAGATCCAGTGGTTCGGTCAGGACTTCAGATGTGCTGGGGGACGCAATAAATATGACTGGGAGAATACAGTCTTCAGGATAGGTGAGAAGTGGGATATAGATGATCTGGGGAAGGCTGTAGGGCTGGAAGATGTTCACTTCATCCGATATGGAGAGAAGAGACAGAAGAAGAAGGGTGAGAGAAGGAAGAGACAGAAGATAGTAGGCTGGAAGACAAACAGAGCTTTTTATGACTATGCTCTGGAAAATTGTAGGAACAAGACAAAAGAGGGTCACAGATATCTCTCCATGTGTGCTCTGTCTGTCATAGCTTATAAGTGCGGAGTGGATCAGGATGAGCTGGAGAGGGATCTGGAGAAGCTACTCCCAGAGTACAATAAGGGAGCTATGAGACAGATCAAGCCCAAAGAGATCCAGTCAGCTATGAAGATGTACAATGAGAAGGCTATGGCTACTCCCAGAGAGAGTCTGGAGCACTGGCAAGGCTG
>CACZXG010000141.1 GCA_902785055.1 uncultured Lachnospiraceae bacterium | reverse complement strand
AGGCCACGATCATGGCCTTGCCCGTCAGCAGGTTTTCGCGGTTATTCTCATAGTGATCCAGAATATCGCCGACGAGAGAATCGATGGTCTTGTCGTCTCCCAGGATGGTTTCCATCTTGGCGAGACGCTTTTTGCTGGCCTCGATGACCTCTTCATCCGCCTCCTCTGAGATCAGGGCATATTCCTCATCGATCTGCTTCAGGACCTCCGGATCCAGATGCAGCTTGATCACGCGGCTCTCATAGTAAACCGGACGCGTAGCCCCGTCAGCAACAGCCTGGGTCATATCGTAAATGTCGATATAGTCGCCGAAGACCTCGCGCGTGCTGCGGTCCTTCAGGGAAACCGGCGTGCCGGTAAACCCGATATAGGTCGCGTTCGGCAGACTGTTGCGGATAATTCTGGCGGTTCCCTGTACCAGTTTGGCAATCTTCTCGCCCTTCGCGTTTTCGACCATTTTGACCTTTTCGGTCAGGCCGTACTGGCTGCGGTGTGCCTCATCTGCCATGACGACGATGTTTCTGCGATTCGACAGAGCATCGTCGGCTTCCTCGAACTTCTGCATAGTCGTGAAGAAAATGCCGTTTGCCTGCCGCTTGTCCAGCAGCTGCCGCAGATGCTGGCGGCTCTCCGCCTGGACAGGGGTCTGGCGCAGGAAGTCCTTGCACTTGGCAAACTGGCTGTAAAGCTGGTTGTCCAGATCGTTGCGGTCGGTGATCACTACAACGGTGGGGCTTTCCATCTCCTCCTGCAGCAGGTGGGCATAGAAGACCATGGACAGGGATTTGCCCGAGCCCTGGGTATGCCAGAACACGCCGCCGCGGCCGTCCCCGCCGGTGCTGGAGGCCCTGACCGTGGAGGCCATCGCCTTTCTGACCGCGAAATACTGATGATAGCCGGCAAGGATCTTGTAGCTGGTTACGCCCTCGTTGCAGAAACAGATGAAGTTCTTCAGAATGTCCAGAAAACGTGCCTGTTCAAACATGCCCTCGAAGAAGGTATCGAACTGGGCATGGGCTTTGTTTTCATAAGTGCCGTCCTTGGTTTTCCACTCCATAAACCGGTCTTCGCCGGATGTAATGGTGCCCGCCTTGCTGACGGCCATGTCGCTCATAACACAGATGGCGTTGTAGGTAAACAGGGACGGAATCTCGTGCATATAATTCCGAAGCTGGAGATAGGCTTCACTGGCATCGGTCTCTTCCCTTGACGGAGACTTCAGTTCAATGACCACCACGGGCAGGCCGTTCAGGAACAGGATCACATCCGGGCGCTTGTTGCTGTACTCGATAATGGTCCACTGATTAGCGACGATGAAAGAGTTATTATCCTTGTTCTTGTAGTCCACAAGATAGACGATCCCCGCCTTGTGCTCGCCATTGTCGAAATAGCTGACCTGGATGCCGTTCTGCAGATAGTCCGTGAACACGGCGTTCTTCTGGACCAGCTCGCCGTTTTCAAAGTTCCGGAGCTTATACAGGGCATCCTCAATGGCTGCCTCCGGCATCCCCGGGTTCAGGCGGCGAACGCTGTCCTCCAGTATGTCGTCATAGAGAGGGCTTGTATAATCGCGCACGACATCCGGGCCATACACATGAGTATAGCCCAGATTCTCAAACAACTCGATAACTGAGTTTTCATAATCCGTTTCGGTATAAAGGCCCGGCATGGTCATGTCCCCTTCAGTATGATTGCAGTCTGTTTCTTCTTATGCTGCCTGGTTGTAGTCCATAATGAGAATCTTGGCGGCAATCTTCTGCACATTTTCCAGAATCTCATCAATTTTCTCCATAACGGAGGCAGAATAGACAGCTTCCCCGCACTGTGTGCATTTCTTGCAGGGTACATTTTCAATAATTACATAGCAATGATCAAGCTGAGCAAAATAGGTGCTCGTATCGTCCTTCATTGTGTCCGCTTTGCAGATCAGGCATTTCATAAGTCATGCTCCTTTCTTTCACTATAATCACTGTTCCATTTTGTGCTGTCGGGATAATACGCAGTAATGATTCTGCTGGCACTCCCCTCATCACTCATACATACGTGGATGCTTTGGCCACGCATATTTTTGCCCAGTATCAGGCAGCTGGGGTAAGGATAGTCTTCTGGGTATTGTTCTATAATGAGTCCGGTTTCGACAGCATGTCGAATATCTCTTGCCTTTATTCCTCTTTGTCGGGCACGTTCCGCTGCGTGTTCAGTGACAAACACAGCATCTTCCTGATAGTATTTTCGCAATTGTTCTATACTTATCATCTGCATTCCTTTCTTTCAATATAAACGAGAATTTAGCGGCTTAGAGATTCAGCTCAGAAACATCCAGTTCTCCTGACATCAACTTTGGTAGCAGAGAATCTCTTATTCCCGCAAGCGAGTCATTTTCGAGTTGATTGTTTAGAATTTGCTCGAACATTGGACCAGCAACTGAATGGAAACGTAAAATCTCGTCGTCCGTAGGAATAACAAACGGCATAGATTTAATGATTTTTGAATTGACTGCGGTTGCTATTGAGGAAGTGCTCCCCATAGTTTGGTAGTTAAAATCCCTCAGATAGCAGTACAGGTATTCATTGATAAAAGGCTTGTCCGTCTTAAAGTGAGCAATGGCCTCATTGGTGGTCATTTCGCCATGAGTGATTGCAATACGACCTACCGTAAGCTTGAAACTTAAGAGAACCGTATTATTAGGGATTACTTTTATGTTGAACTTGTCAACGGCCTCTTGCGTTAGCTGCTCGGAACTCCTACTGATGTAGGTGCCACAACTCCCCATATCCGAGATAGACACCCACGTTACATCAGACGGGTTAGTTGTAAACCATTGGTGTTCTTTACGTGGAGGAGTTTTACCAATAGCAATATCAAAGTATTCTTCTGCTCGGCATATGCGGCGTTGATCGTTCGAGGTATTAGCAAACATCTCTCGGTAGATTGCCTGCGTTTGCTGAAGTAAATTATCGTTTATCCGATTGTTGAGTTCGATTTTGTCATCTATGCATGAAAGCATAGTCACTATTTTATCTTGTGTTTTTCGGGTTGGTAAAGGAAAAACAATCTGCTCTAATATTCCTTGATTCAGTGAAGCCATTGTTGTTCCATGAGAGCAAGCACTCATCATATATGCCTGATGCGCTTTCGTCAAAAAGAAATAAGACAGAAAACGAGAGTTAATACTCGTGGTATTTACTCGTATTCTGATACAATCAGATCCCTGCATCCATCCTTTTTCACGATCTGTTATATATGAGTGTCTTTCAACTGCGCCTTTTCTTCCAAACACTAAATCACCTTTTCTAAGCAAATGCATAGAAAGTCGATCTGTGGTTTCAGCGCCGACAAATTCTAATTTATCTGTACGAACATTACCGAAACCAAGGTTTCTGACATTAAGAACAGGCGTTCCGCTCTCAGTATATTCATTTGCTTTTAGTTGAGTACCAAATGGTCCTGTCTTAATTTCTATATCGCCAGATTTGACGAAATCTTTAATCTGTGCGTAGTTCATATCCTATTGCCCCCAGTTTGGTGCGGATCTCGTTCTCCAGTTCATGAGACTTGGCGAAGAGATCAGACAGTTCCGAAGTAAGGCGGGTCATCTTCTCTTCGAAGGGCTCGCCGTCGTCTTCCTGTTCCTCAATACCGACATAGCGGCCGGGGGTGAGGATGAAGTCCTGCTTCTCAATGTCCTGCAGGGTGGCGACAGCGCAGAAGCCTTTCTGGTCCTCCAGTGTGCCGTTCTGGAAGGCTTCCACCGTTCCCGCGATCTTGGCGATGTCCTCATCCGACAGTTCGCGGTGGATGCGGTCGATCATGGTACCCATCTTGCGGGCATCGATGAATACCGTTTTGCCTTTGTTCTTCTTATTCCGGGAGATAAACCACAGGGTAACCGGGATCGTGACACTGTAAAACAGGTTGGTCGGCATGGCGACAATGGCCTCCACCAGGTCCGCCTGGATGATTTTCTTCCGGATCTCCCCTTCCCCGCCGGATTGTGTGGAGAGGGCGCCGTTGGCCAGCACCAGGCCGATCTTGCCGTTCGGGGCCAGATGATGGATCATATGCTGGATCCAGGCGTAGTTGGCGTTGTTGGCAGGCGGGACACCGTACTTCCATCGCACATCCCCTGTCAGTTCTTCCTGATGCCAGGGATGGTAGTTAAAGGGCGGGTTCGCCAAAACGAAGTCTGCCTTCAGTGTGGGATGCAGGTCATTTGTGAAGGTATCGGCGTGATACTTGCCGAAGTCCGCGTTCATGCCGCGGATCGCCATATTGATCTTTGCCATCTTCCAGGTGTCGGGGTTGGCCTCCTGTCCGTAGATGGAAAGCGCACCGCGCCGGCCGCCGTGGGCCTGCAAGAATTTCGCACTCTGGACAAACATACCGCCGCTGCCGCAGCAGGGGTCATAGATACGGCAGTTCTCAAAGGGCTTCAGGACTTCGACCAGCGTCCGTACAACGCAGCCGGGGGTATAGAATTCACCGCCGCCTTTGCCTTCCTTCGCAGCGAACTGGGCGATGCAGTATTCATAGGTCCGGCCCAGCAGGTCCTGATCCTCTTCCGAGCCGTCCATGTGCAGGTTGTTTGTGAACAGGTCCACAACCTCACCCAGGACCTTCTTGTCCAGGTCCGGGCTGGCAAATACTTTCGGGAGAACGCCCTTCAGGGTCTTGTTATGGGCGTATTTGGCAATATAGCTCCAGCGGGCACACTCCGGTACAAAGAAGATGTTATCCTCCAGATAGGCATCGGGATCATCTTCAAAGCCCTCGCCCTCTGCCACCAGCTCCGCACGGCGCTTCTCAAAGGCCGCAGAGATATAGCGCAGGAAGATCAGGCCGACAATGATCTGCCGGTATTCGGCTGCGGGGATCGAGCCCCACAGAACGCATGCCGCGTCCCAAAGCTGTTTTTCAAATCCGAGATTTGCCTGTGTTTCTTTTGCCATCGTATTCTTCCTCTGTTTTCAGATTTTGATCCTATTTCTGGAGTATCCATACTTTCCCGGCTATACACCAGGACGCAATTACTCGTTCAGAACCCAGTTCCCGTTATCGGACTTGCTGATTCTGTTTTCTTTCTGAGCAAGATTGATTGCGTCAAGGAAGAGATTGTATACCGTGTTTCCAAGACGCGAAATCCCCATCAGGTTGGCTGCCGCGCGGATCAAGTCCTCTTCCGGTGCGCTGACCAGGTTCTCCAATGCTCTGCAGACTGCGTTTGCCGCTTCCTGTACCGGAATCTCCTTCGCGTCACGTTTGCTTTCGGCAGGATCGCCGTTAGCACGGAAGTCTCGGTAGGTAGCCGGATCCTGCTGTGAGGACCAATAGAACCGCTCCCCGTTCTGGATGGTTGCTTTCATTCCCATTGAACGGAAGATGCCTCGCATGAACATCTGAATGCGGCTTCCAGACCTGGAGATACCATAGCTTTGGACAACGCGGCGCATCAGGAGGTTTTCCGAAATCGGAGCCTCCGCAACTATAGTTGTAAGAACTTTTCCGATCACTTCGGTTTTGTGGCCCGAATAGGGGGTAATGAAGTCTTCCGGAGTCATATAGTTCGTACGTAAATTGACCGGTCTATAAACGCTGATCGGCTTTTCTTCCTTCACAGCCATGACCAAGCCTTTCAGCGGAGCCGCAGGTTCCGGTTCAGCCGGTTCCTCTATCATGAACTCGATCTGTTCAGGCTGAAGCTCAGTCTGAGGAGTCGGAATCGTTTTTGTGTTCTGCTGATAAACCGGAGCATCCGTGGGTAAGGGTTCTGTTTCCGGATTCTCGGGCTTCTCCTTCCTGGTCTCTGTTTCGGCATTTCGGATTTCGTTCAGCAGCCTTGCAGTTTCCCGCTTACTGTTATCCCACCAGTCCATCGTCCATACACGAGTAATACGCCAGCCCAAATCTTTCAGGACGTTGATCTGCGCGATTTCTCGATCTCTGGTCGTTTTTGCAGCACCATAGCCGGCACCGTCCAACAGTATACCGAGCAGGTATTTTTCCGGGTCTTTGGGATCCACTACGCCGATATCAATCTTATATGCCGATTCACCGATGGAACGGTCGGTTTCATATCCTTGTTCTTTGATTGCGCTGCAGATAGCATCTGCGATGCCGTCAGTTGTTTTTGACCTGCTGACTGCGCTTTCTTCCGTGCCGTACAATTGATTGCTTGCAGCAAACTGCATGAATTCTTTCAGTGCGGCAACACCGGCAGCACTGGTCCGTGACAAGTCAATCTGATCCGGCGTCAAAGTAGCAAACACGATCATCTCATACCTGGCACGGGAAACCGCAACGTTCAGGCGGCGCCATCCGCCCTCCCTGTTCAACGGGCCGAAATTCATGGAAACCTTCCCGTCTTTATCCGGTCCGTAGCCAATGGAGAAGAGAATGACATCCCGCTCGTCACCCTGTACATTTTCCAGGTTCTTGATAAAGATTGGTTCTTTGGAATGGTAAGCCCATTCATCCAGTTCGGGATCCAGTACGCACGCCTCGGTGAGAAGATCATCAATTTCCCGGAAGCAGTTGTCAGAGCTGACATCGATGATGCCGGAAACATCAGCCTTGTGTTCGGTGTTTTCAAGAAGGTTGATACGCTCAATACGATGAGTGACCTCCGTGATTAATGTCGGGATGGCACCAAGAGGCAACTTCTTCAGTTTCTCTTTCGTTTCTTCATCGCCAAAAGAGCGTACTTGGTTAATCATGGCCTTGGCTTCAGCAAGGGTGTTACGTAATTCATAGAGGCTGTCTTTGTTTTCAACCTCGTCGATTTCCTTGCGAAACTCTTCCAGATTATCGGTCGTAAAGTTGAAAAGCAGGCTTTTGACGTGCTGGATTTTCTCCATCACCTCATCCTTGTCAACCATGACGACCTCACCGATGGGCAATTCATCGGGTACATCTTCATCGGAAGTTCGATTGAGTTCGCGGAGGTATCTGTCATTCGTAGCATCAAAGTTTTCTTTGATGTTTACAAAGTCAACAACATAGCCATATCTGAAATCCTTGTATGGGCGGTTAACACGGGTGAGGGCCTGAAGCAGGTCGTGTCCGTCGAGAGAACGGCCGAGATACAGTTTCTTCAGTCGTGGAGCATCAAAGCCCGTGAGCAACATCTTGTTGACGATCAACACATCCACATCCATCAGCTTCTTAAAACCGTCGATATATTCTTTCCGTTCTATCTTATCACCTTCATCGTGAAGGATAAGCGAAGCCGTCAATGGCTTATAGCCGTAGGATGTTACCATAGGCTCGGCAGCCATCATCATCTGTTCTTCATGGTGCAGGGACACTTT
>CACZXG010000140.1:1008-5818 GCA_902785055.1 uncultured Lachnospiraceae bacterium | reverse complement strand
ATTTCTTTTATGGAAAAAAACTGAGTATGCTGATCAGATCCGAATAAAAAGGCAGATTCATGCCTGAATCAAAGCTTCCTGTACATAGAGAAAGGCACCCGGCCGCAAATACCGGGTGCCTTTTTCATTATGAATGAGTTTAAGTAATTTACAGATCATCTGTGAAACCGCTGCCGGATTTGGTCGTATGACAGTCAACGGCAGCAGTTGTTATATGGTCACAGTAACATCCCTGCTATGGCCGATAATCTGTAAATTTTATTTTGTCAGATAAGAATTAATCCCAGAGCTTCTTGTACAGGTCGATCAGCTCTTCCTTGGTAGGCTGATGCCATGTGTTCTGAGGGCTGCCGCTGGTCAGAGCATCGTCTGCCATCTTCTCGAGGTTTGCGAAGAACTCCTCTTTGTTGATGCCGAACTGCTCGGGAGTGGGGATACCCATCTCGTCGACCATGGACATAACCTTAGCCATGAACTTCTCAGCTGCGGTCTTGTCATCATCAGTGTCTGCTGCAACGCCGATAGCCTTGCCCAGATCTGCGAAACGAGGATAGCAGCCGGTAATCATGAAGGGCAGGCAGACCTTGATCAGCATAGCGTTGGATGTGCCGTGAGGAACATGGAACAGAGCACCGATCGGACGGCTCATGCCGTGGATGATGGTAACGGAAGCGTTTGTGAACGCAATACCTGCCTCAAGAGCAGCGATGGACATCTGAGCCCTTGCTTCCACATTCTTGCCATCATGATAGCAGGTGGAAAGGTTTGCAACGATGCGCTTGACAGCGGAAAGTGCGAAGGTGTCGGTCAGGGGCTGTGCCTGTCTGGAGGTATAAGCTTCCATGCAGTGGCAGAGGGCGTCAAGACCGGTGTTAGCTGTAACAGAAGGCGGAGCAGTCATGGTGAACTGGGGATCGACGACTGCTACGGGAGGAACGATACTGGGACCGATCAGCATCATCTTGACCTTGTTCACAGTGTCGGCGATGATGGTGACTCTGGTTGCCTCGGAGCCGGTGCCTGCCGTTGTAGGGATTGCGACCATGGGAGCCACGTTCTCTTCGATCATGCGGCCCATGTAGTCTGTGATCGCGCCGCCGCCTGCCGCGACAACTGCGCAGGCCTTCATGGTATCGATGCAGCTGCCGCCGCCGAGAGCGATCATGTAATCGCAGCCTTCAGCCTTGTACATTGCCACTGCAGCCTCAACCATCTTGTCGGTGGGCTCGCCGGTAATATCGGAGAAAACAGCGTAAGGAGCATTGTTGCTCTTGAGCATATCCTCGACCTTGGCAACGTTGCCGAACTTGATCATGAAGGGATCAGTCACGATGAGAGCCTTCTTACCAAGCGCACAGATGGAAGGGCCTGCCTTTGTCAGAGCACCTTCTCCGGTGAAAATCTGATGAGGAACCAATAATACGTTTGCCATTCTGTAAATCCTTTCCGGGGAACTGCTGCTTCCCCTAACTTCCTGTTATATCCCTTTTTGTTCAGTCCGCAGATGATCACGGATGACTCTCAACCATGATCATCTGCAGCGGACAATGAACAATATGATTATTTTTAAGATCAAAGACCTGTGTGCTCAGCGATGTACTTTCTTGCCTTCAGAGCATACTCGAAGGGATTCGCCAGAGCGGGATCCTGCTCAGCTTCGACAACAACCCAGCCCTTGTAACCGGAATCCTGGATGATCTGGAAGATGGGCTCGAAGTCGACATCGCCATCGCCGGGAACTGTGAATGTGCCCTTGCGGACGCCTTCAAGGAAGCTCCACTTGTTTGCACGAGCCTCAGCTACGACGTTGCGGCGAAGGTCCTTGAGGTGGATGTGACGTGTGCGGTCAATGTATTTGCCCAGAACCTTGACGGGGTCGATATCTGCATAAGAGCAGTGGCCGCTGTCAAAGAGAAGGAATACATAGTTGGGATCTACCATATCCATGAAGCGGTCGATCTCTTCCTCAGTCTGGACAACAGTGCCCATGTGATGATGGAAAGTAAGAGTCATATCCATTTCCTTAGCAACCTTACCCAGTTTGCTGAGGCCGGTGGTCAGAGTCTCCCACTCGTCGTCGTTCATGACATATTTGCCTTCCAGGATGGGCTGATCCTTACCCTGGATGCTGTAGCTCTGCTCGGAAGCGCCGATAACGCGAGCGCCGACATAGTGCAGGAAATCACACTGTTTGACGAACTCTTTCTCAACTTCCTCATAGGGCTTTGTAAGCAGGAAGGAGGAGAACCACTGGTTGCAGATGACCATATCACGAAGGTCAAGAGCTTTCTTCAGCTCATACTTGTCTGTAGGATAGTGGCCGCCGACTTCGCTTCCCTTGAAGCCTGCAAGAGCCATCTCGCTGATGGTCTGCTGGAAGGTATTTTCCGCGCCAAGCTCGGGCATATCATCGTTTGTCCAGCCGATCGGAGCGATTCCCAGTTTTACCAGATCTTTATTCAGAGTTGCCATGCTTTATCCTTTCCGGGTCTTTAGACCCTCCCCTTAGAAAAAACGTCAAAAGACGATCTATTCAATTATAGTAAACGACAAAATGCTGTTTTTTGTCGTTTACTATAAATCATTGCTGTATACCGGATCCTGTTTGTCCAGGAATCATCCGGTACTCCGAAAGGAGATCCTTACCAGGGCTGATTCACGATCTTGGCATCGCTCAGCCACATATAGGCATCGTCCTCAAAGCGGCTGGTCTGCAGCCAGGGATCTCCGGGAAGATGACGGATCATCCAGCAGGTGTACATAAGATAGCCGGGAGCTGCCGCCTGGGGATGAAGCCTGCCGCCGGGAATCGCGGAGAAGCTGTTGTCAACACTCTTGAAGACGTCGTCGCCGACGAAGCTGGCGCCAAAGCCTTCAGGGCGGTCAAATTTGAAGTAGTAGAGCTCCGGCTGGGGATGTCTGTGAGGCAGATATCCGGACCAGTTGCCGCGGTCGTTCATGACTTCACCCAGGACCATATTGGAATCCGGATTGATGTCGATGTCAATAATGGTATTGACCTGACGATTGGCGGTATTGCCAAATTTGCCCTTGGCGCCGGAATACTTCCAGGGAGCATCCTCGGGACCATACAATTTCGATGCAAAGCTCTTGTCGTTATGTGTGCACTGAACAAGGATTTCGGAATCCTTCACTGCGGTCACTTCGATCTTTACACCGCCGGAAACATGCAGTGCCCAGGGGCCTTCTGTAAAGACGCTCTCACGGGAAACGGTCTTCTCGCCATCCGGCCATTTGAAGGTGATTTCACCGGAGAACAGCAGAACTGCGATCTCCTCGCCCTCTCTGCAGAATTCTCTGACAGAGCCGGCTGCCATGCGATAAATACGGACATCCATCAGCATGTCACGATATTCGTTCTCATAGGTCGAAAGGATTTCCTCACCATTCTCATCAAATGTGGGATATCCGAACAGTTTCTTTTCTACCATATTGAGTTATTCCTCTTTCCGTTATATAAAACCGGTTTTATTAAAAATTCTGTCATTATTTGGTGATGAAGAATAAAACCGGTCAGGGGACAGCGGCAGAAGGTACCGATGACGGGTCCCGTGCCGCTGTCCTCCGATTGTTGACTTATAACTGGTTGTTTAATACCTGATATGGCATTAATACTTTCTGGCCTCAGCTCTGCGGTCAAGAACTTCCTGTGCTGCATCGCGGACGCTCTCGCTGTCGGAGACCATAGCCATACCGACGTTCCACCATGAACCATAGCCGTCAGTCATGGTCTTCGGAACAACCTTGAGGTCGAACAGGCAGGCAACAGTCTGCTTTCTGGAATCGATGAGCGCATCACGCAGCTCCTCGACGCTCTTGCAGGAGTAGGTCTTCATGCCGTAAGCTTCGCCGATCTTGGTGTAATCTGTAGGAACCAGATCTCCGCAAGGCTTCTTGCCGTCGGTGTAACGGAACTCTGTAGCGATGGAGCCGATACCGTGGGTCATCTCCAGATTGTTGATGCAGCCGAATCCGCAGTTGTCGAAGACCAGGATGTTGGTCTTGCGCTTCTCCTGCATGATGGTGCCGAGCTCGGAGTTGAGCATCTGGAAACCGGAGTCGCCGATGCAGGTGTACTCTTCGACGTCGGGCTCTGCCATCTTAACGCCGAGGGATGCGCCGACTTCGTAACCCATGCAGCTGTAGCCGTACTCTACATGGTAGCCGCCGCGCTTGTCGGTCTTCCATACACGCTGCATGCAGCTGGGAAGGGAACCGCCGGCAGTGATGACGATATCATCGGGGCCCATGCAGGCACGCAGGGTAGCGAGGGCTGCAGTCTGGGTCAGGGATGTGCCATACAGACGATAGAATTCCGGAACAGTTCTGGGATCTCTTGCCTTGATGATGGGCTCGAAGTCCTCGCCTGTGCAGACGATGCCGCCGAGGCGCTCAAGTTCAGCATCCCACTCAGCCTTGGCATCAGCAATCTCGTTGGTGTATGCGCTCTTGTAGCCCTTTGCACGAAGGATCTCAGCCAGAGCTGCAACGGTAACCTTTGCATCGCCGACAGCCTTGACAGCGTCGAACTTGTATGCATGGTAACGGCTGTTGTTGATGGATACGAAACGAACGTTTTCGTTCTGGAAGAGCCACTTGGAGCTGGTGGTGAAGTCGCTCATTCTGGTGCCGATGGCGATGATGCAGTCAGCTTCCTTAGCCAGCTTGTTGGAAGCGGATGTGCCGGTTACGCCGATACCGCCGAGGCAGTAAGGATGACTGGACTTGCAGGCGCTCTTTCCGCCCTGGGACTCGCCGAAGGGGATGCCGAACTCTTCGCAGAAGTTCT
>CACZXG010000140.1:0-1001 GCA_902785055.1 uncultured Lachnospiraceae bacterium | reverse complement strand
TCTTCCTGAACAGCGCAAGGACGAGTGATGCGGTGAACTCTCTTCTTGAAGAAGCTCTCGGGATAATCATAGTACTCACCCTCAACGTCCTGAGGAAGGCCGATGGAAACTGCACCGGTCTCAGCGGGATCTGTGAGGACGCGCATAGCATTGATCATAGCGCTCATCAGCTGCTCAGGCCTCTGGATGCGGTCCCAGTATTTAACTACGGGCTTGAAAGCATCGTTTGTGGTCGTTGCAAGGCTGTTGGACTGCTCGAGCTGCTGCAGAACGGGATCGGGCTGTCTGGAAGCGAATGTATCTGCAGGGAATACCAGCAGAGGAATGTTGTTGACAGTAGCAGTTGCGCAGGCAACAACCATGTTTGCGGAGCCGGGGCCTACGGAAGCTGCGCAAGGGATGATCTTCTTGCGGTCATTCTGCTTTGCGAAAGCAGTTGCAGCGTGGCACATACCCTGCTCGTTACGGCCCTGCATGACGTGGATTCCGCCGGGATTGCGGTCAAGAGCCTCACCGAGGCCGACTGCGATGCCGTGTCCGAAGATTGTGAAGAAATCTTCGACGAATTTGGTCTCTTCGCCATCCATGCAGACATACTGATTGTCAAGGAATTTGACGATCGCCTGTGCTGTTGTCAGTCTGATTGTTTTTTCCATATAATACCTCACCATACCTGAATTGATCAGCAGCCTGCCGTGCCGTCTGCACGGCAGGCTGCTGTCATAAATTAAGTGATCAGATTATCGAACCGCTTAAAATTATACGATCATGTAGCTGCGGATCAGCTGAACAAGGCTGTCATAGCCGCCCAGGAACTGCTTCATGGTTGCAAGGAATGCACCATAGTGCTGGAACTCTTCGGGCTTAAGGCCATCGGGCTCATATGCCTGGATGAACTCAGGGATCTGCTTGAGGCAGTTGAGATAGAACTCATCAACGGGCTTGTCCATGTTGTTCTCGATCTTCATCCAATCGCAGTTAGCGAACTTTCTCTGCCAGTC
>CACZXG010000139.1 GCA_902785055.1 uncultured Lachnospiraceae bacterium | reverse complement strand
ATCCATCTGAGGTTCACGCAAGGGCGGCGGACGGAGCCAACAACCTAACGGGAGGGTGATATCCAGCGCTTACTTACCCACCTAAGCTACAGAAGCGCCGAAAAGGGACGAGATATGTTATCCGGCCGGAGAACGAGCATCTGATCTCTGCTTTTATTGAATGGAAAAAGTATGGGCCGAATACAAGGGATGACGTCAGATGGGTTCTTCGGAAATACTTTTACTACTTTGAAGAAAAAGGGTATACGAGCTTGAAAGATGTACCACTGGATATGGTTCGGAAATTCATCACAGATACTGCAGAAGCGGTAAAACCGGCCAGTCTGCACAACATCTTTCTGTATTTGAAATACTTCCACCTGTTTCTCAAAGAAAAAGGGATTCCTGCACCTGATGCACAGGGGCTCTTCAGCTACAAAGTATACCGGGACAAGAGGATACAGGACTATGTGACAGATGAGGAGCTTGAAAAAATCCTTGGCGTTATTGACGGGAATACAGAAGTCGGAAAACGTAACAGGGCTATCATACTGCTTGCAGCTACGACGGGATTAAGGGCATGCGACATCATTCGAATGAAGCTTCAGGATATCGACTGGCGAAAAGGAGAAATAAGGCTTCTCCAAAAAAAGACCGGTCACATGGTCTACATTCCCCTTCTTCGGGAAACCGGTGACGCTATCCAGGATTATATCCTGAACTTCCGACCCGGTGGAGACTGTCAGGAGGTTTTCCTTCGCGCCTTTCCTCCAAAAGTTGCCATAACGGATCCCGCCAGTATCGGTTCTATGTTTATTGCCTACCAAAAGAAAGCCGGTGTATACCGCAAAGCGTTTGACGGGAAAGGTTTTCATGGGCTTCGACGTCGTCTTGCCAAAAAGCTTCTGGTGACCGGTACTCCATTGACAACGATCTCGCAGATCCTTGGGCATGAAGATCCTATGGTCGTGCGCCAGTATCTCTCAATGGATGTTTCAAATCTAAAAGAATGCGCACTTGATTTCAGACTCATTCCGGTTGGAAGAGAGGTGCTGTCATGAACAGAGGATTTGAAAGTAACTTTGGGGAAGCTCTTGAACAGATGATAGATATCAAGACCGCACTTGGGTTTTCAGAGAGCACCTATCTTTTCAGAGCACGACAGTTTGATCGTTTCTGCAAGGAATCCTATCCGCAGGCAACAGAATTAACGGAGCCCCTTGTTCTCAGCTGGATCAGGCCGTCCGGAACAGAGAATGCTGCCAGAGCGATCCATGCAAGGGCTGCGTTCGCAAGGACCTTTGCGGACTATCTTCAATGTCCCGCCGCGAACTGAGTTTCCCTCCGACCGCAAGTTTGCGGCGAATTGATTGCTGAGTTTCTGTTTTCTGTCTCCTGGAGCGTGTCGTTTCCTGCGGCACGTTTTTTTACTTGCGGAAATACCCGGCTTCCGCTATAGTCCTTCCTGCAGACAATAAAAGAGGAGGAAGAACCCCAACGTCCTGGCAGACCAAAGTTCTTCCTCCACGCACCACCATGCCCAAACAGGGTCATTGCCCTAACAAGAGGGGTCATGGTTTCACAATGCATTGTTATGATACGGAAGAACCTGATCAATTGCAAGCTTACCCGTGAAAAAAGACCAGAAAAAATGATTTTTAAGGAGTACATGGACCGGCTGAGACCCGGAGTCGAGACCTGCCCGTGCTGCGGCTGCCGTGGAAAGATGCGCATCCATGCCTACTACGGGCGCTCACTGGTAGGAATCTCAGGGGATCGGCCGGTAAAGGAAGACCTGTGCGTCTGCCGCCTCATCTGCCCTCAGTGCAGACATTCCACCACTCATGCCATCCTTCCGGATCCCATCATTCCGTATCGCAGGCACAGCCTTTTCTTTATCCTTCGTGTGCTGGCGGAGCACGCCATCCGCCTTCGGTCAGTCGAGCGGATCTGTGAAGTGTACGGGATCTCTGTCCGCACCTTCTACCGCTGGCAGCGCCTGTTCCATGACCACCGGACTGAATGGCAGGGCCTCCTTTCCGCCGCGGAGACAGACCTGAAGTCCTCCCTTCTGGCTCTTGTCCGGAAAGCACCCTTCTCCTCGTTTGCCGCTTTCTTTATCCGGCTGACCGGCTTCTCACTTCTCCAGGCCCATCGAAATCCGGCGCATTCCAGGCGGAGGAGCACAGAAGCAGCGGATCTTTTTCCATGACCACACGACATGTCAATGGTCTGTTCCGCTCATGGTGTTTATGATGCCTCCAAAGGAGGAGAAACACTATGAACACGAATGAAACCATGAATCATGCAGCCAAAACCGCACAGTTTAAGTTCGGCCTCATCGCCCCGGTCATCCAGGGCCTCTTTCCCGATGCCTCAAGGACTGCTTTCTACAAGAGGGTCGCTGAGAAACCCATCGAATTCCCGGACGGTTCTGTCCGGGAGATCAGCTTCAAGACCCTGGAGCGCTGGGTCTCCGCCTATCAGCGCGGCGGGATCGATGCCCTGATGCCGGTGGAACGTTCCGACAAGGGCACCACCCGGGTGCTGCCGGACACCGCCATTGAGGAGATCTACCGTCTGAAAAAGGAATTCCCGAGGCTCAATGCCACACAGATCCATTCCCAGCTGGTCCAGAACGGCTTTATCCCTGCTGCGGTCAGTGTCTGCGCAGTGCAGCGCTTCATCAAGAAGAACGACCTGAAGTCGGCAAGGAACCCGAACCTCCGGGATCGTAAGGCCTTTGAGGAGGATGCTTTCGGCCGGATGTGGCAGGCAGAC
This sequence comes from uncultured Lachnospiraceae bacterium, assembly GCA_902785055.1. GTDB lineage: Bacteria > Bacillota > Clostridia > Lachnospirales > Lachnospiraceae > CAG-791. The sequence continues at coordinate 2,080 of CACZXG010000139.1, read as the reverse complement.
ACCTGTTACTTCCCGCACATCTCCGAGGATGGCAGATCCCGCAGGGTCTATGCGGTCTGCATTATAGACGACCATTCCCGCCTGATCGTGGGCGCCGGGCTCTTCTATAGTGATTCCGCAGCTAACTTCCAGTCCGTGCTGAAGGCTGCCGTGGCCACCTACGGCATACCGGCAAAGCTTTATACGGATAACGGCGCGCCCTATGTCAACGACCAGCTTTCGCTGATCTGCGGGGCCATCGGGACCGTCCTGCTCCACACGAAGGTGCGGGACGGTGCCAGCAAGGCCAAGATCGAACGGTTCTGGAGGACGACCAAAGAGCGCTGGCTCTATGGGCTCGACATGGAATCCGTCCACTCGCTCAAGGACTTCAACACGATCTTCCGGGAATATATCCGCTCCTACAACACGACCTTCCATTCCGGCATTGAATGTACCCCCTTCGACCGCTACCGCGCCTCGAAAGAACAGGTCCGGCCTCCGAAATCCCGTGAATGGCTTGACCAGTGCTTCCTGAACCGTATCACCAGAAAGGTGCGGAAAGACGCAACGGTCTCTATTGACAAGGTATCTTTCGATGTCCCGATGCAGTTCATCGGACGCACTGTCGACATCCGCTTCCGGCCGGGGGAGATGGATTCCGCTCTCATCTGTACGGAGGACGGACAGTTCCCCCTCCGCCAGACCAACAAAAATGAGAACTGCCGGACCAGGCGCAATAATACCCCGTCTATTGATTACTCAAGGTTAGGAGCTTCCCATGTATAACGATCATTATGCGCTGGCTTTCAATCCTTTTGACAAGCAGCAGCTTCCGGAAAAGGACTGTTTCCGCTCCAGGGACTTTAACGAGATGACTTCCCGCCTGGACTATCTGAAGGATACCCGGGGGATCGGGCTGTTCACCGCCAGCCCGGGCATGGGGAAGACATACGCCCTGCGCTGCTTCTCGAAGTCCCTCAATCCAAACCTTTACCACATGGAGTATATCTGTCTTTCTACGGTCAGCGTCGCTGAATTCTACAAGCAGCTCTGCGCGATCCTCGGCGTCAGCAGCAAGGGCGGAAAGCCCGGAATGTTCCGTGCCATACAGGACCAGGTCTGGTATCTCTATCACGAAAAACGGCAGCCCCTGCTCCTTGCTGTCGACGAAGCCCAGTACCTTTCCACCGGGATCCTGAACGACCTGAAGATGATCCTGAACTACGGTTACGATTCCGTGAACTGCTTCACGCTCATCCTCTGCGGGGAATCCCATCTGAACGCCACGCTGAGCCGGCCCATGCATGAGGCACTCCGCCAGCGCATCACCGTCCACTATAACTATCAGGGACTTTCAGACGAGGAATCTGTGGCTTACATCGTCCACAAGCTTGAACGCGCCGGTTCCTCGAAAGCAGTCATTGATGACGCAGCATTACGGGCCGTCGCAGGCCATGCCCACGGCAATCCGCGCCTGATCGACAACATCATGAGCGACGCCGTCGCAATCGGGGCACAGACATCAAAAAAGACGATCGACACTGAGGTCATCCTGGCTGCCGTGAACAATCAGAACCTGGGGTAGACTTATCTTTTGTCAATGTACAAAGGCTATGGGCTGCGGCTCATAGCCTTGTTTCAAAGAACCAGAAGCTTGATTCCCTGAAACAAGCCGATGAGAAACCGCCGTTTCGCCGCCGGGAGACTGCCGTCACCTCACTGACTGCGCGGTCAGAGAGGAGAAAGCGCCGAAATCAAAACGCCGTTTCCTCCTCTCTCAATTCGCCGCGGGACACTTCAAAAGATCGGGAAGGAGGCGTATGTCCTTCCGGAAAAATACACTGCCGGACAAAGAAGCTTTGTACCCTATCTTTTCACTGATGAAGAAATGACATCTTTGTTTTCAGTAATCGATTCCTATCACTCCAGGAAGAGTTCAGATATGCTGCCGTTGTTTATGAGCACTTATTTCCGTTTGGTTTATACCTGTGGCCTGCGACCGGGAGAAGGTGCGCGCGGCGGCCCTGGCCTATGCGGCCGGCCTGCCGGACAGCGGGATTGCCGGCAAACCGGTCGTGCCCGTATCGCTGAACTTCTC
>CACZXG010000138.1 GCA_902785055.1 uncultured Lachnospiraceae bacterium | reverse complement strand
GAACGCCGGAAAAGCTCTTATAAATGCCTTTGGCTTCAATTAATGTATTTCCTGCCATTATTCAAGCCCCTCCTTAGCTCCTTCTTCTCTTGCCTTGCGATCCATACGTGCCTTGTATGTAGCATCGAAGATAACGACCGCGATGATGATCGCGCCTTTGATGACATACTGGTATGCCGTATTGATCGACAGTTTACGTACGCCGTTCTCCAGTGTCGCCATGAACAGCGCACCGATCAGTGTTCCGATAACGTCACCGGATCCGCCGGACAGCGCCACGCCGCCGACAACTGCTGCCGCGATCGGGTTGAACTCGAAGTCCATACCGATTGCAGTGGTAGCACTCTGAAGTCTGGCTGTTGTGAAAACAGCGCCAACTGCTACTGTAAAGCCTGTGATCACATAAGCGATCAGTCTGGTCTTCGCAACGTCAATACCGGAAAGTGTCGCGGCCTTCTTGCTCGCGCCTACGGAATACAGATTTGTTCCGTAACGTGTATACTTCAGGACGATCTGTCCTGCAGCAACGATGATGATCATCGCAATGATGACAAAATAGAACTTGCCGAAGCCGCCGCCGAGCCAGGTATATTGAGAATGATTCATCGGCTGGCTCTTGATAACGCCGTTGGCGTCCCTGATCGCGATGATGTAGGTCAGTGCTCTGAAAATACTCATGGTAGCCAAGGTACCAATGAATTCAGGGACATTGAATTTAGCTACGATCACACCATTGCAAAGACCGCACAGCAGTCCAACAAGGATTCCGGCGAGAATCATTACGGAGAACGGAAGAAGCGTGTAAGCATAAATATTCGCCATCGTCATGCCTACCAGCGCCATCATACTTCCGGTTGAAAGGTCAATGCCTGCTGTGATAATGATAAATGTAACTCCAACGCCTATGATCGCCGGTATGGATGCGTCTCTGACTACCTCGATCAGGTTGTCAAAATTAAAGAACTTGCCTTTGCCCGCTCCTGCAAGGATGGTGAACAATACAACAAGTATGATCAGCATACCGATCGAAATCAGGCGTCGCATCGTTGTCTGATTCATCCGTTTCACTTGTTAATTCCTCCTCTCGTATACATTCCCGTACAAAATATATACTGCTGCCGGACTCGCTCGCCGCTGACAGGTATTAAATACGTCAGCATGCTTTCGACGGGAGTGCATAAGGGCGGGTCTCATAAAGATTCCCGCCCGCTCTTATTCACTGGAAAAATCAGATTACCAGCGATCTTCAGGTGCAATGTTGCCAACGGTCTCAGCAGTAACAACAATGGGCTCCATGATGACCTTAGGAGTTGCGGTCAGGCATGTGTAATCATACTCGGAACCGATCATAAGCAGAGCGATCTTCGCAGCGGTGGAACCTTCGTCCCAGCTGTTGGTATAGATCGTGCCTGCCATGTCGCCGCTCTCGATCATTGCCAGAGCGTCCTTCTCACCGTCAGCGCCCCAGATGCAGATCTGGCCCTTCTTGTTAGCGGACTGTGCTGCAAGCGCAGCGCCCTCTGCCATTGCATCGTTGATCGCGAATACGCCCTTCAGATCCGGGTAGGACTGCAGGAAGGAGTTCATAACTGTCATAGCTGTATCCTTCTGGAAGGATGCAGACTGTGCGTCAACGATCTTGATGTTAGGATAATTAGCGATTGTGTCACGGAAGCCCTTCTCAAGGTTATCAGTACGCTCAAGTCCGGGAACACCCTGGATGATCGCGATGTCGCCGGCCTCACCCATCTGCTCAGCCATCTTGTCTGCTGCCATACGGCCTGCGTCGTAGTCAACAGCCATAACCAGCGCGCTGTGGATCGTGTCGCTTGCGCAGTCAAGGTTAACTGTGATGACCGGGATGCCTGCTTCCTCAGCCTGCTTTACGCTGGGAGCCAGAGCTGTTCCGTCGGAGCACTGCAGAATGATCGCATTGTAGCCCTGGTTGATGCAGTCTGTCATGATCTGCACCTGAGTCTCTGCGGACTCCTCAGCGCCGTAAGAATCAACTTTGATGTTGGACCAGGATGCGCATTCTCTCTCGATACCCTCTTTCCAGCCCTGGTTGTTGGGAGTTCCGATATCATGTGCGATGTAAGCGATCTTGACTTCGTCGCCTGCATAAGGATCAACCTTGACCTTAGCGCTGCTTCCGCCTGCTGCAGCACCGGAAGATGCATTGTTGTCCTCTCTTGTGGTTGTTCCGCCGCCGCCGCAAGCAGCAAGGCTCAGTGCCATGATCGCTGTGAGCGCGAGTGCGATAACTCTCTTTTTCATATGTTACCCTCCTTAAAAAATTAATTATGCAAAAAAGCAAAGTGTTTTTTACGTAAACCCTTTACATTTTTCCCATGCATTACGCCTTCGGTCTTCCCTCCAGCGCGTGGATCGTGTTGACGACGAACTCATGAGTCGGAACAGCAACGCCCGCCTTCTTAGCCGCGCGTACAACGGAGCCGCTGATCGTGTCGACTTCCGTTCTCCTTCCGGCGCGGATATCCGCGCAGATCGAGGTCACGCCCTCAGGAGAACCCACCGATGTCTTTTTGACCTTCTCGGTGATCTCTTCCTCGTCAGCCTTAAGTCCCAGCGCATGCGCGACTTCCACTGCTTCGTGGATCAGCGCGGTCGTCATCTTCCATGCGTACTCGTTAGCTGCGATATAGCCGATCTCACACTGCAGAACACCGGTCACCGCACTGAGCGAAACGTTGGTGAACAGTTTGTCCCAGATGAGCTGCTGGATCACGGAATGGATGCGCACGTTGAAGCCGCATGCGTCAAAGGATTCCTTAAGTTTGGGAAGGAAGCCTTCCTTGTCCTCTACGAGCATGCCGACGTTGGTATTGCCCTCTCCGCCGTGACGGATATAGCCCATGCCGAGAACTGCGCCATTATCTTCGGTAGTGCCGATGATGATATGATCAAGATCGACAAACTCGCCCAGGATATCCTCATGCCCTGAACCGTTCTGAAGAGTCAGCACATAAGTATTGGGACCGATCAGTGCCTTATTGCCGGCCAGTGCCGCCTTGGAAAACAGTGCCTTGACAAACAGGATGATCAGATCCACGGGCTCAATGCCCTCTGTGGAGGTGACAGCCTTGGGATGATACAGATTATCAGTTCCGTACTCCTGAAGCTTGAGTCCGTTTTCATTGACTGCCGCGACTACATTCGGATTGGTATCAACAAGATAAACGTCATTATGTAATGATAGATGTCCTCCGTAAATGGAGCCCATGGCGCCTGCGCCGATAACTGCTATTCTCATACCGTCTAAACTCCTTTATTCAGAAAATTCCTTAATTCCCTCGATTGCATAAGCATGAACCGGGCTGGAATCCAGGCCGACGATCGGAAGCGGGGAGAAGGACATGAAGAATACATCCTTTTCAAGGTACTCGAGGTTCTTGAGAACTTCGATGAAAATGATGTTCTCTGCAAGGAGAATGTCATGGAAAGGCTTAACATCTTCATTGCAGTTCTCGATGGAAACACCATCGCCGAATCCTACTGCCTTGACCTTGTGATCGCGGAACCACTCTGCGGACTCAGCGTCGATCAGGAGTCTCTTATCAACTTCTGTGTTGGTCAGCTTGGTGAAGGGCTCAAGCTTATAGGAGGAATCGATGATGACGATATCGCCCTCTTTTACCTTGTAAGCTGCTCTGTCAAGGTCAGCTTTCGTGATGTGTGTGTAGGGAGCTACAGTATCCTTGAAGTCCACATAGACGCCGCGGCCTACGAAGGTTGTCAGAGGAAGTCCCGTGACATCCGGCCAGTTATCATCGTGGTGATAAGGGCATTCCGCATGAGTTCCCAGGTGGCTCATGATATCGAAATTGGTGTGGAAATCCGGGATCGGGCCGCCTGTGTTGAAGCGGTACAGTTTGCATCTTCTGGTCTCGGTTGCCGGATCTACCAGTTTGGAAAGATCGACCATGCGCATGCCGTTCCCCATATCGTATACTACTTGCATAATTAACCTCCTTACTTATTAAACATGTGTTGAAACAGTTATATTTTGACTTTTACAACGACCTTCTTGACCGGAGCGGGCGCGCCTGCCGCGCAGCGGGGTTTATGGGCGTCCTCGGGTGCTACGACGATGAGATCGCCTTCCCGCAGGAGCACCTGTCCGTAGAGATCCGGATCGCTGTAGAACACAACGTCATTCTCATCGATCCTGTCGATCTCCTTAAGTCCGTCCCTCTTACATACGCCGAACATCTCATCCCCTGTCACCATGTACTGGATATCGAAATACTTCTCATGTGTCTCGAATCTCCTCTCTTCCCACGGTGAAGTTGAATATTCCTGAACCCCTGCGATGACATCGTCTCCCATCAGCGGATAGAAGCCCTCCGGCAGATTCTTAATATCAGTCTCGGCAAGCCATTTGTACGCAACCGTAAATTTCTCATCTAAATAGTTGTACTTCTCAGCGATGCTGACGTTACAAAAAAACATTGTCACCTCCCTTTTTGAGCCAGGCTGTGTTCGAAAATGTATCTACTAAATTATACAATGCGCATACTTAAAATGGAAGATAAATATAAACAATTACTAAACCAGACAAAACTATATTTAAACTAATATAAAAATTTAACAATTTGGATGGGGCATTTTTTACTGCTTTGTCAAAAAACAGACAAAAAAATGCCGCCGCATTTTTTAATGCGGCGGCACTTTTCGGCCGTTTTATTCAGTTTTTCATACAGATCACAGTCCGAAATATCTCGCTGCGTTCTTGTAGGAGATACCCTCGACGATCTTCTTAAGAGAAGCCTCGTTGTTGGGATACTCGCCGTTCTCTACCCACTTGCCGATCAGGTTGCACATGATGCGGCGGAAGTAGTCATGTCTTGCATAGGACAGGAAG
>CACZXG010000137.1 GCA_902785055.1 uncultured Lachnospiraceae bacterium | reverse complement strand
GATCCAGCAGGCCCGCCAGATGATCAAGAACGGCGACCTGGGCCAGATCCGTGTCATCAACATGAGCTTCGCATTCGGCGCCTACAACGTCAAACTGGAAGAGACCAACCCCGCTGCAAAATGGCGCTTTGATCCCTCCAAGGCAGGTATCTCCTTCGCAATGGCAGATGTCGGCACACATCCCCTCTATCTCATCGAGGCAATGATCCCGGACATGAAGATCCGCAAGGTCCTCTGCACCAAGCAGGCATTCGTCGAGGGACGCCAGCTGGAGGATAACGCCTTCACGATCATGGATCTGGAAGGAACCGAGTGTGTTCAGGACGGCGCACAGGTCTACTGCTGGTCCAGCTCCATCAACTGCGGCGCACGCCATGGCCACAAGGTCCGTATCGTCGGCTCCAAGGCTTCCATCGAGTGGGATGACGAGAGACCCAACCAGATGAGCTATGAGATCGAAGGCGAGCCCGTCCGCACCCTGGAGCGCGGCGCAGGCTATCTGTATCCCGAAGCACGCGTGGAAGACCGCATCGGCGGCGGCCATGCAGAGGGGCTGTTCGAAGCATGGAGCAACCTCTACAGGAGATTCGCAGTTGCAATGAGCGGCGCAGACACCAGCGAGTACGGCGACTTCTGGTATCCCAGTGTTGAGGCCGGTGCACAGGGCGTCAAGTGGCTTGAGAAGTGCGTCGAGTCCGCAAATAACAACAGCGTATGGGTGGACTTCAACTAATTAAAATTCAACGAAATTAAATTAATAAAAATATTCCCTGTCCGCTATCTGCCACGGGAGACCGGAACACCGGAAGATCAGATAACATGATATAATCCCGATATAGGGCATCGAATCGACAGAGGACCGATCCGGTCAGAGCGGGCTGACGCCTGACCGGATCGGGGGAATATTCAATAGAATTCAAGAAGCTATAAAAGTATTCAAATTATAGAAAAAGCATTACAGAAATAAGATGTTCATGCGCAGCAATGCGAAGGAGGTAATACAAATGCCTATGCAGATTTGCGGTGCTCCGGCGAGCTGGGGCGTAGATAATCCCGAGAATCCCTATCTTCCTCACTGGACCAAGGTCCTTTCCGAAGCCCATCAGGCAGGCTACACCGCCATCGAGCTCGGACCTTACGGCTACATGCCCATCGACGCCGAGGTCGTCGCTGCAGAACTGGAAAAAAATGACCTGGCCATCGTCGCCGGCACCATTTTCCACGACCTGGTAGATCCCGCCAATCAGCCCGCTGTCCTCGAGGCAGTGGACAACATCTGCAAGCTGATCACAGATCCCAGGCTCCCCAAGCTTCCCGTTATGGAAGGTCAGAAGTTCCCCACCCCTTACATGACCGTTATGGACTGGGGCCACGACGAACGCGACTTCAACGCCGGTCATGTGGACCGCGCTCCCCGTATGAACGATGAGGAGTGGAAGCAGTTCATGAGCCATGTCCGCGCAGTCTGCGAGCGCGCCAACAGCTGGGGCGTCCGTCCCGTGATCCACCCTCACTCCGGCACCTACATCGAGTTTTCCGATGAGATCGCCCGCTATGTGCAGGATATGCCTTATGAGATCGCTGGCCTCTGCCTCGACACAGGCCACCTCTACTACTGCGACATGGATCCCGTGGAGTACCTCAAGAAATACGCTGACGTTCTGGACTATGTCCACTTCAAGGATGTCGATCAGAAGGTTTACGAGCAGGTCATGAGCGAGCACATCCGTTTCTTCGACGGCTGCGGCAAAGGAACCATGTGCCCTGTCGGCACAGGCGCCCTGGATTATCCCGCCATCAAGACAGCCCTCGAGGAGATCGGCTACAGCGGCTACATCACCATCGAGCAGGAGCGCGACCCCAGGAACCAGGAGACCTCCCTGCGCGACATCAAGGCCAGCGTAGACTACCTCAAGAGCGTCGGCTATCAGATCTGATAAAGAGCAGGATACTGATAAGAGAAGCTGATAAAAGAATAAGAAAAAAATAAGATAAAAGACAAGGGACAGAGAGCGTATATCAAACCGCGCCTCTGTCCTTATTTTTATTCCTGTCATGTGCGAAAGACGAAAGACGAATATTCCGGATGTTTGTCACAAAGTGACAAAAGTGGTATATAATATGTTGCGCTGAAAACAGAGTGCACATAGATGAGAGGAGACATGGCTATGTGGAAAAAGGCGGCAGTGATCGTTATGTGCCTGGCATTTCTGCTTTCAATGACCGGCTGCGGCGGCTCCGGCAAAGAAAGCAAAGAACAGAATACGGCAGTGAGGGAAGCAGATACGCAGAACACGGCAGTTGTAAATGCCGATGCGGCTCATACAGGCGCGGCAGCAGCTGCCACTACAAGATCACAGGCGGCTGAAAATGCCGATGCGGCCGGCACAGATGAGGCAGCCGGCACATCTGCTTCGAAGAACACGCAGGCCGGAAGCACCCGGGAAAAAGCGGCAATGGGCGTGACCGGTGCGCAGACAGCAGCACAATACAGAGGACTGATCGTAATCGACCCCGGTCATCAGCAGTATGGCAACTCTGAACAGGAGCCCGTAGGACCCGGTGCATCGGAGACCAAGGCAAAAGTCAGCGGCGGAACAAGCGGAACTGCCAGCGGTGTTCCCGAGTACCAACTGACGCTGGACATCGGACTGCAGCTTCGCGATGAACTGGAAGCACGCGGCTATCAGGTCATCATGACGCGGGATACCAATGAAGTAGACATCAGCAATTCCGAGCGCGCAGCTGTGGCAAATGAAGCAGACGCGGATGCATTTATACGGATCCATGCAAACGGATCCGGAAACAGCGGAGCGACCGGCGCAATGACAATCTGCCAGACTCCGGGAAATGTTTATAACGGAGATCTTTACGAAGAGTCGCGCGCCCTGGCGGACAGCGTCCTCAATGCCTATACAGAAAAGACCGGAATTGACTATGAGTACGTCTGGGAAACCGATACTATGAGCGGAATCAACTGGTGCCGCGTACCCGTGACCATCCTGGAGATGGGCTATATGACCAACAGCGAAGAGGACCTGCAGATGCAGGATTCCGGGTTCCAGGAAAAAATGACGGATGGAATTGCTGACGGAATAGACGCCTTCATGGCTGACAGAACACCAAAGGAGCATTGACACAGAAATGGGAACAGATAATAACGAAGAAGAGATCAAACAGAATTTACAGCTGAAAGACAAATCAGCCGACGGCACGCACAATGACGAACCAGCCGACGCTATGCAGGAAAAAACCGATACGGACGGAAACAGGACAGATGCAGCCGCTTCGCCGGATCCGGACGCTGCAGGTATTGAGGAAAAAGAACAGTCCGGCCGAAATACAGGAAACAGCAGCCAATGCCTTCAAACGCGACCTGCCCAATGCTGAGATACACTTCGTTCCCAGCGGTCACTTTGCTCTTGAGAGTCACCACACGAAGATTGCTCAACTGATGCGCGAGTTTCTTGTGGGGGGCGTCCAGTAAATTCCAATTTTACGAACTGTAAACAAAAAAATGAATATGAAAAAGATCATTGTAATATCAACGAGCCTTCGTCATGGCTCAAACAGCGATATGCTCGCTGAGAAGTTTGTGGAAGGTGCCCAAGCCGCCGGAAACGATGTGGAGAAGATTTCCCTTGTCGGAAAGAATATCCAGTTCTGCAAGGGGTGCATGGCTTGCCAGAAGTTGGGACATTGCGCTATCAAAGACGATGTGAACGTCATCATGGCCAAGGTGCTGAAGGCTGATGTCATCTGCTGGGCAACACCTATATATTATTATGAGATGAGTGGACAGATGAAGACCCTCATAGACCGCATGAATGCGATGTATGAACAGGATTACCAGTTCCGTGATGTCTATCTGTTGACAACGGCTGCCGAAGATGAAGCCGAGACTCCAGAACGTGCCGAGATGGGTTTGACAGGCTGGATAGACTGCTATCCGAAAAGTCGCCTGGCTGGAACACTCTTCTGCGGTGGCGTGAACGATGCCCATGAGATAGAGGGTAATCCCAAACTTCAGGAGGCTTACGAATTAGGGTTGCGTATCTCCTGATTCCATCATAAATTAGACGGACGGAGTAGCGAGAGCCATTCGAGTTTGTTCGGAAATGGGTGGGTTGCAACAGACGTCAGCAAAGATTAATGTATGATTGAAATAAAGGATGCACGGAAGGAACAATCGGCAGACATCGCGCGGCTGATCATGACGGCGATGACTGATGATTGTTGCCTGCACTTCTGCGGGGCGGGCTATGGCCTGGAGGACTTTCGCAGGATGATGACCATGCTCGTGGAGCGTGAAGACTCTCAATATAGCTACCGTAACACGCTGGTGGCCATGGACGGAGACCGGGTGGCAGGGATTGCCGTCAGCTATGACGGCGGCTGCCTGCATGCATTGCGCCGGGCTTTCGTGGAAGCTGCCAAGGCGTGCATCGGCAAGGACCATTCGGGAATGGACGACGAGACACAGGCGGGCGAACTCTATCTCGACTCGCTGGCCGTAGAGCCCGACCACAGACGACAGGGCATTGCCCGGCGACTGCTGAGAGCCACCAAGGAGAAGGCCGACCGGATGGGGCTGCCCTGCGTGGGGCTGCTGGTGGACCAGGGGAATCCTGCCGGCGAGAAGCTTTACGCTGCCGTCGGCTTTCGATATGTGAACGACAGCTCGTGGGGCGGCCACCCGATGAAACACCTGGTGTTATGAAGATGGTATATAAACAGAAACAGATATGAAAACTAAACTATGCTCATTACTTACCGTTGGACTCATGCTGACGGCATGTGGACAACAGGACAAACAGGAAACGACCATGGATTTCGTAGATAACGTGAAGGTGGCCCTCGCCGACAGCGGCCGCATCAATCTGGACAGCCTCCAGTGGACGCGGGAGCCTGCGGGGTGTGAAATCAAGGATGACACCATCCGTATCACCACGGCCCCGAAGACCGACCTCTGGCAACGCACATACTACCACTTCCAGAACGACAATGCGCCGGTGCTGCAGATG
>CACZXG010000136.1 GCA_902785055.1 uncultured Lachnospiraceae bacterium | reverse complement strand
CGGGAAGCATCTTGCTCTCCACTTGGAGGTGGAGTTGAGGGAGATGCTCATCAGCTCGTGGTTGACGAAGGGGTTGTTGAATCTGTCCTGAACAGCCTGTGCGAAATTCATCAGGTCATCCTTGTCCAGCGGCAGAGTCGGGATTACTTCATCATAAAGCATCTTGTTCATGAAGCCGAGAACCGTAGCGTTCTCCATGCACTCACGCACAATGCTGAAGCCTGCAAGGTATGCGCCCAGAACGAAGCCGGTGTGCGCGCCGTTCAGAATGCGTACTTTTCTCTTCTTGTAAGGTGTTACATCCGGCACTACGATGCAGTTGACGCCTGCTTTCTTGAAGGGAAGTTTCTCCTCCAGCCATGCCGGGCCTTCGATGTTCCATACGCCGAAGACTTCGCCGACGACCAGCAGCGGGTCTGAATAGCCGTTGATCTCTTCGAGACGGGCCACTTCTTCCGCGTCGCGGATGCGGCCGGGAACGATCCTGTCTACCAGAGTAGAGCAGAACGTGCAGTCCTCATTTACATATTTCCGGAAATCATCGCCGATACTGGTTCACGCACTTCTGAAGTTCTTTGCCGTTGTTGTCGATCAGCTCGCAGGAGAGGATGACGAGGCCGCTCTTGCCTGCCTTGAAGCGCTCATAGAGCACCTGGGTAAGCTTGCCGGGGAAGGAATTTGCGGGCTTGTCCTCGAACTTGCAGGAAGGATCATAGACAATACCTGCCTCTGTCGTATTGGATACGATGTACTCGAGGTCGTCGGAGACTGCCAGTTCCATCATGGCCTTGAAGCCTTCCTCTTCATAGGGGTTAAGGCATCTGGAAACAGAGGAGATAACTCTCTTCCTGTCGACCTTCTCGCCGTTCTCGCGGCCGCGAAGATACAGTGTATAGAGGCCTTCCTGCTTGTTGATCATCTCAGCCAGACCGGGCTTGATAGGCTGTACCAGGACACATTTTCCGTTCCAGTCAGCCTTCTCATTCGATACGTCAAACCAGTAGTCTACGAATGCGCGGAGGAAGTTGCCTTCGCCGAACTGCATAACTTTCTCGGGAGCGTCTTTGAGAATATATCCGTCATATCCGGACTTTTCCAGTACTTCATAATTCAGAATTTCCATAATTCGTCTCTCCTTAAATACTTAACATTGATCTGTAAAACTATGGGTTGTCGCAACATCCTTTTGACGCGGTCTCCTTATAACCTGGCTCAAATTGTTTTTCCGGAAACACGCATCTTATTAAATAATTGTATTGCCTCGTCGAATTCAAGTCCAGCACAAAGTGGCTGGTTTATGAAAGCCGCGAAGATTTTCTTCTCGTCTCTCTCCGCTATTCCCTCTGAGAGAAGATCGATATTGTCGCTGTTTCTTCTCACCAGCGCGAGAGCTCCCGCGGGGAGCGGTTTCGATACTATAGGATCCACAAATCCGTTGGTGAAAATACAGTTTGTCTCCACGATACTGCCTTCCGGCAGGCCGGGCATCTGTCCACTGTTGGGGAGGTTGACATTGGTGATCACTGTCTTAAGGCCCATGATACCGCGAAGCATATCGACGAGCGCCTCTCCCGAAGGTGCCAGCGGCACTTCCCGGCGGCCCTCCGCCATCTCAACAGATTCCCGGATCAGTCTGTCCTGATTGGCGATTCTCCAGTCCACCGTGGTCAGGCCGAAGTGCCATTTCTTCACAGTCTCCCGGTCCTTGAGATACCAGCTGTTATCGACAAATTCCACCAGGTGACGGTCTCCCGCTGCCGCAAGCGCGCCGTACTTCTTAAGGAGATCCATCTTCACCCTGTTTCCGTAGGCGAAGGTGTCGCGCGTCCACTGGTCAACCGGTCCGTTCTCGTAATATCCCGTGTCAAAATATCGTTCCATAAATTCCGGCATCAGCTTCATCAGGTCGATATCCTGATAGCGGGCTTCCGTGATCCAGGTAAAATGGTTAATGCCGGAAGCATCCGTATAGATATCCTCTCTTTTGACCTTGATGCCTGTCAGTTCCTTCAGAACACAGCACAGGAAATCCTGGGTGTGAAATACTTCGTGGCAGCATCCGAAAGCCTTGATCTGCGGAAAACACCGGTACAGCGTCTTCACACAGATGCTCATAGGATTGGTGAGGTTCAGCACCCACGCATCAGGGCAGCATTTCCGGATCGCGTCAGCAAATTCCTCATAAACAGGAACAGTCCGCAGTGCACGGAAGACCCCACCCGGTCCCACTGTGTCACCCACGGACTGCAAAATCCCGTATTCTTCCGGAGCATGTACATCCGTGTGCATCTGTGTAAAAGTGCCGGGAAGGATGGAAATGATCACAAAATCCGCGCCTTCAAGCGCTTCTTCCAATGTTGCGGACACTGTATACACAAAATCAGACAGCGCCGCTTCCTTCTCCTGTATCTTTGTGCCTATGATCCGGTTCCGCTCTGCGGCAGGAACATCGATATCATAGAGCGCGACTTCGCCGGCCAAATCCGGTGCCAGGGCAAGATCCTGCATAAAGGATCTCGCCCAGGCCTTCGAACCGCCGCCGATATAAGCTATTTTTACACTTCGCCGGCTCATACTCTACTCCATAACTCTTTTACAAAAATGATCAGCCGGGCTGCTTGCCGATGTAAGCAAGGATGCCGCCGTCAACGTAAAGGATGTGGCCGTTTACGAAGTTGGAAGCGTCGGAAGCCAGGAATACTGCAGGTCCCTGCAGATCTTCAGCTGTGCCCCAGCGTGCAGCAGGAGTCTTGGCGATGATGAACTGATCGAAAGGATGTCTGGATCCATCGGGCTGTCTCTCGCGAAGAGGAGCGGTCTGAGGAGTAGCGATGTAGCCGGGTCCAATGCCGTTGCACTGGATGTTGTGCTCACCGTACTCGGAGCAGATATTTCTGGTCAGCATCTTGAGGCCGCCCTTAGCTGCGGCGTAAGCGGAAACGGTCTCTCTGCCCAGCTCACTCATCATAGAGCAGATGTTGATGATCTTGCCGTGGCCCTTCTTGATCATGCCCGGAATAACAGCCTTGGACACGATGAAAGGAGCGTTCAGGTCGACGTCGACAACCGCGCGGAAATCAGCTGCGGACATCTCGCACATAGGGATCCTCTTGATGATGCCTGCGTTGTTGACAAGGATGTCAACGCCGCCGAGTTTCTCCTCGATATCGGCGATCATAGCCTGGACTTCATCTTCCTTTGTTACGTCTGCCACATAGCCTAATGCGTCAATGCCTTTCTCAGCATAAGAAGCAAGAGCTTTTTCCTTTGCATCTTCACTGAGGCAGTTGAAAACGATCTTGGCGCCCGCTGCTGCATAAGCCTCTGCAATGGCAAATCCGATACCATAGACAGCGCCTGTGATCAGCGCTACTTTGCCGTCAAGACGGAAATCTTTCATATCCATAGTAAATCCTCCTTTTCCAGGGTCCTGCCGCGGATCCCTGTCCTTTATAAGTTGCTTTATCTCAATTCATTGGGTTTGAGATTGTCCATGTCGTCAAAAGCCTGGTTTTCTCCTCCCATTGCCCAGATAAAGGTGTAATTGGAGGTGCCGCAGCCGCTGTGGATCGACCAGGAAGGGGAGATGACCGCCTCGTAATTCTGCATGACGATGTTTCTTGTCTGCTGCGGCTGTCCCATGAAGTGCATTACTGCTTCATTCTCAGGAATCTCAAAATATGTATAAACTTCCATTCTTCTCTCGTGCGTGTGGCTGGGCATTGTATTCCAGACACTGCCGGGAGCCAGCTGGGTAAGTCCCATGGAAAGCTGGCATGTCTCCAGCACATCGGGATGAATGAACTGGTTGATCACTCTCTTGTTGGCGTTCTTCTCATCGCCGCAGGGACGGTGGTTCGCCTTGTCAAAAGAGAGGAATGTCGTCTTGCACGCCTTGTGTGCAGGATATGACGCGAGATAGAAACGGGCAGGATCTGCTCCGTCAATACTTCCGAAATACACCTCTTTCACACCTTTAGTGATATAGAGGCAGTCCTCATATCCCATATCATAGCGCACGCCGTCCGCCACGATATATCCCTTGCCGCCGATATTGAACACTCCGGCTTCACGGCGCTCAAGGAAATACTCTGTTCCGAAGTTGTGCCAGATGTCGATTCCCTTGTCGATCGAAACTTCTTCGCTGACAGGCATGATTCCCAGGATCACCACGCGGTCCACGTGAGAATATGTTGCCTTTACAGTATCCGGTACATACAGATCTGTGATCAGGAATTCCTTGCGAAGTTCCTCTGTTGTGTACCTTTTTACATCGTTCGGACTTGCTGAATAACGAATGTCCATAATTCCTCCTAAGCTCTGATTACTTGATCACCATCTCTGTCTCTCCGTCGAAGAGATATACGCTTTCCACAGGAATAGAGAATGTGATCTGCTCGTCGATTTCCGGTGTGTCGTGAGGGTCGACCTTAAGGATCGCCTTGTCCTCGCCTGCCGTCACATAGACGTTGGTATTATCGCCGAGCATCTCTGTGAGCTCTACCATGGAGGTCAGCTGATAAGCGCCGTCAATCTTGCCGAGCTCAATATGCTCGGGACGGAACGCGAATACGATGGGCTTTCCTTCGTAATCCTTGATCTTGCTGCCAAGTTTCCTGGAAAGGTCGAGCTCGTTGTCACCGAACTTGATCTTGCCGCCGGTAACCGTGCCGCGGATGAAGTTCATCGGAGGCTCGCCGATGAATCCGGCGACGAAAACATTTACCGGATCATAATACAGCTCATAGGGAGTACCGATCTGCTGCACATAACCGTCCTTCATAACTACGATCCTGTCAGCCAGAGTCATAGCCTCTGTCTGGTCATGCGTGACATAGATGGTCGTAGCTCCGGTGGATTTGTGGATCTGCGCGATCTCGGAACGCATCGTGACACGCTGCTTCGCGTCCAGGTTGGAGAGCGGCTCGTCCATCAAAAAGACGCCGACCTTTCTGATGAGGGCGCGGCCGATGGCAACACGCTGTCTCTGGCCGCCCGAAAGAGCTCTGGGAAGACGGTCAAGATAGTCTGTCAGGCCCAGGATCGCGGCGGTATGATTAACCTTCTCTTCGATGACATCTTCATCGACGCCCTGGAGCGTCAGGCCAAATGCAATATTGTCAAAGACCGTCATCTGCGGATACAGAGCGTAACTCTGGAATACCATCGCCACCTCTCTCTGTCTGGGGCCCCACTCATTGGCTCTGTTCCCGTTGATCAGGAAATCGCCGTTGGAAATGTCCTCAAGGCCTGCGATCATTCGAAGCGTCGTGGATTTACCGCATCCGGAAGGTCCGACGAAAACGATAAACTCGCCCTTCTCAATATCAAGATTGAAATTGTGAACGGCGTGGTATCCATTCGGATAGATCTTGTTGATGTTCTTCAGCGTTAAATATGCCATTTTACTGCCTCCTCACACATTGATGGCTTCGTTCGCCCCTGTCTGCTGCCGCCTACAAAATGATCTTTGTACTGTCAGAATCCGATGTGGGCGGTTCCAGATTGTCAGGTGTGTAGTTTTTCGGCGAGACGCCGTATTTCTTTTTAAACAGACGGGAAAAATACAGGGGCTCCTGAAACCCGCTCTGCCTTGCGATCTGTGAGATGCTGGATCCGCAGCCGGAAAGCGCCAGATTGTTGGCC
>CACZXG010000135.1 GCA_902785055.1 uncultured Lachnospiraceae bacterium | reverse complement strand
TTTGGCAGCACCGGCCTCTCCTGAATATCTTCCATGAAGAAGCGGTCAAAGGAAGAAGACGAGGAGATATTCATATCAAAGGTCACACGCACATTGCCTTCATCGCAGATGTAGGGTCTGCGGAGATACTGCACGATCACTTTAGGCTGCATCAGCACTGTCTGCTGCTGCAGAAGCATGCGGTTCAGGAGGGGCGGATTATCCGAAGTAATAGGGATAGGCTCCATTCTGCACATCTTCTCATACTGTTCACGCGTGATCCTGCAGCTCTTTTTCTGGATCATGCCGTATTCCTTGCGCTTGCATTCCAGCGAAATCCGGCGGTCACTGCAGTTGTAGATACGCACACGCCATTTTTCACGAGGGCTCACGCCGCTCTCGTTCTCGTTCAGGCACCGGTCGTAGAGATCGTCGAAATAGGTGCTCCGGATCAGATAGCATCCGCTCTCGTCCGTATGCGGATCCGGCTTCATGATATTCTGAAGCCTCATTTCCAGCATTTTCAATTCTGCCGATGAACACAGATACTTGAGTTCATGCCGGAACTTCGGCTCAGCTTTTTCTTTTGCCACACTGATTTCCTTTCTTCAGTTGATTATCTTATATAAATATTTCATATTGTACCATATTTACAAGTGTGATGAAAACAGCGACAGCAAACCGCTTTGCGGTCTGCGGGAATGCGGAAGGCCCGGAGCCGGGGCTTGGTTTTCATCTCACATGTCTGCGGTCTTAAGACTATATAAAAGAATACACGGTCTGCCTTAAAGCAGCCTTAAAACAAGTCTATTCTTTTGATCCGGCCGCAATCTTTTCTTTCGTCCATTGATCCACCAGTTCACGAAGCTTTCGCAGCCAGGGAGAAAACGCTGCCTCCTCCTGACCATAGGTCATCTGCAGATCATATTCAATGGGCAGCCAGGATCTTATATCCGACTCATTATGTTGTATCACAGCCTCGATTTTGTCAATAGCCTTGTACAGTTTTGCCTCCGGTGTACTGAGGGCTTCCATCTCCGCATACAGAGCCATAAATTCCTTCTTCTGCGCCTCAGGAAAACTCCTGACCCATTTTTCAAGCTCCGAGATCTCTTTCTTTTCGTCGTCCGATGTCTTGGCAAATGTCGGGATGTCCCCTGTAAAAGCCTCTCCCAGATCGTGGATCAGGCACATCCGGATCACCCGGTCCATGTCATAGTCTTTATATTCCTCAATGCCCGAGAGCAGCATTGCTGTCAGAGCGGCGCGCCAGCTGTGCTCCGCCACACTCTCCCGCCTTCCGTTCGATGTATCACAGTGACGGGTATTGCACTTGAGCTTTTCTGCCACTGCCAGAATATCCAGCAGTTCCTGCGGGGACATCTCTTCCTGCTTCGGGCCACCCAGAAGATCCTCCAGTTCAACTTCTTTATCCAGCGAATTTATAGAGACGGTCTGCTCCCCCTGGGTCAGCTCCACTGTCAGCGGCTGCCCGCCCGTCTGCATGACGACATCAAAAGCCAGCCCGGACCCATAGGACTCCATCTGAGGATACATTTTCAGGAATTCTTCGACATCAAAAGACCTTGCGTCAAGTTTCAGAGGGTCCTCCCCGTCAAATACATAAGAGATCACTTCCTGGATCTCTCCCGGCCCGGCTTCCAGCATCCGGATCAGCTCCGGGATAGTCGTCTGGTCGTCCATCAAATATTCCTTTATTGTAAATACTCCCGATGTTGAAACACCTGTCTTTTTCATCTGATCAATCTCCTTCGTGATATATCGTGAGATATCAGGATATATCGCTTGATACAATTTTATATTTTTACAATTTTACATTATTACAATTTAATACAATTGTGACTACAATTGTGACTCCCTCTCCTCTTTTGTCCAAAGTATGGTACAATCACAATATGCTGAGATAAGTATTAGTTTCCAAAACGTTATTTCTTATTCAGCAGTACGGCACCACAGTACCTGATCGGTATTTTCGGCATAACCTAAGGAGAATACATATTACATGAACAGAGTTTTTATTGACCTTGAAATGCACCCGATTCCGTTCAACTGTAAAGAGGAGCGGCAGATCTGCACTCAGGAGATCATTGAAGTCGGAGCCGTCATGCTCAACGACAAGAACGAAGAGATCTCCAGTTTCTGTGAATTTGTCCGTCCCGTTTATGTCAAAAAAATCTATGCAAAGTTTCAAAAACTCACCGGTATAAGCACTGAAGCTATCATCGATGCATCTTTGCTGGCAGAAGTCCTGCCGCGTCTGATCGAGTGGTGCGGTGATTCCTATGAAATCTATTCATGGAGTGACAGTGACATCTGGCAGATCCTGAATGAGACCCGATTAAAAAAACTCGAAGATATCCCGGGGCTTTCCTACATGCTCAACCACTGGCATGATTTTCAGCAGGATTTCTGTGATCTCCTGCACTTAAATAAAGTAATGAATCTTGGCCGCGCAGTCACACTTGCAGGTCTTGATTTCTCGGGACGCGAACACGACGGCCTTGCAGACGCGCGAACAACCTCGCGCCTCTATGTGGAAAGCCGCGACAGCAAATCCTTTGACAGACTTCGAGGACTTGTCATAGATGCCTTTTCCGGCCACACTTTCACCATGGGGGATATGTTTGATTTCGGAAGCATATCTTTCCCGGAGTCATAACCGTCCTCATCTGTCGTGCACTATTGAGTATAGCAGATTTTGTACAATTTGCATTGAGTTTTTCTATCAGTGGAAACGCAAAAACCCCTCATTTCAGACGGATGCGGTCCCGGCTGCAACCACAAAACTCCTCGAGGCAGATGCATTCCCGGCTGCAACCGCAAAACTCCTCGAGGCAGATGCGGTCCCGGCCTGTAACCCTTTATCAAACACGTTCAAAACAACAGGAGCATTTTTATGAGCACACCCTTACGCATCATAGTCACAATCATCCCGGCAGCAGCACTTATATATGCACGGCGCTTCCTGCCCCTGGATATTGGAGCACTGAAGATTGCCTCTGTACCGGCTGCCGATGTCATCGCAGCCCTGCTGCTCATCCTGCTGATCTGGTTTCTGATTGCGCCTCCCATCTGCCGTTTTCTGCAAACTCTTTATTTCAGGCTCTTCACACTTCGTGATATCCGCAAACAGATTCGCCGCAGGCAGCGCTCTCTCCTCAACTGGCTCCTCTCCCGTCCTGCCCACTGGGGCATCACCGGGACCGCCTCCGAGCCGCAGTACGCCAATACATGTGAAGGACTTCTGGCGCTCAGGGGAGCCGGCTTCATTGACAAAAAGCGCGAATCCTACAGAAACGCCATGCAGACGCTCACTGAAGCAGTGGTTCCCACCGGTCTTGCCAGCCGCACTGTAAACCGGCCGACTGTCATCAACACCTCCATGCTTCTGTGCCTGGTCGCCCAGGAAAAAAAGACTCCAGCCGACGTTATAGATTCCTTTGACTTCTATGACGAGATGGCCGCCAACCTCTGGTTTCTCCATACCGAAAACGGATGGGGACCGCTGATTCTGCGCGCAGACAAAAAGGAGTGCCGCTTCGTCAGCACCTGGTGGGCACTGCGTGCTCTCTTCCAATATGGCTATCTGGAACGTGAGGAGGACGGTACTGCTTTCCGCCAGTTCCTGAACGCGATCTACGAAAAAAACCGCGGGGGAACTTTCGGATATACCCCTTCCGACGCCCCGCGCCTGACTGTGACCGCAATGTACCTGCTCCTTTACTATGAACTTCCCCGCGCGATCCGCAAAGAAATAGCGGAAGACTATGATCCCGTTGCTGCCGCCGACTTTATCTGCCAGCGCTTTGTAACCGAAAAGTGTCAGGTCGAGGTCGAATGTATCGACGGCACCTTTGCCGGCGGTTCCTACATTGCTCATACACCCTGGAAACACATCGCCTCCGCATACGCCATGCAGGCACTCTCCGCCGCCCGCAAAAACGGAGACATCAGCCGCCATGACATGGACAAGGTCTACCGCCGGACCTTCGAGATCCTCACAAGAGATCTCCGTTCTCCGGCTGCAAATGAGAGCTGCTACATCCCTGCCGACATTGAGATTTCACGTACAGGTCCCTACACTTTTGCTGCCGCTCACCTGATCCTGGGCCTTCAAGCACTGATCTAAAAGATCAAAAGGACACTTTCATGCTGCAATTACTGGTCTGTTCCGATGTACATACATATGTAGACAACATTCGCCTGGCAGTCCATAAGATGGACCGGGTCGATGCCATCCTGATTGCCGGCGACCAGGAAGCCGAAGAATCCAGAGTACTGGAAGCCTGCGGCGATATACCCTGCTATCTGGTCAGAGGCAATAACGATTACTATCTGGATACAGAATACCCCCAGGAACTTCTGATCGACATCTTCGAGGATCCGGGCACCTCTTTTCGCGGACCCGAAATCTGCAAAGTAACAGAACTGAACTACGATTCTGTCCCGGACGCACAAGGTCTGCCTTCTTGCCTTTCGGATAATCCTGTCACTTCCTCTATTCCCGTTAATCTCGCTAATTCGACGAATCCCGCCAGACCGCTATCTTCTTTATTTGCCAGACTGTTTTCCAATAAAAAAGAGTCCCCATCACGGGGACTATCATTTCATGCACATAAGGCTAAGAGGCCCCGGACTGTCTCTCACCGCATTCTGATGACGCATGGAAAAGAGTACAATGTGCCTGACATCACCCTGCTTGCCAGACGCGCAGGCATGTGGGACGCAGACATCGTCATTTTCGGTCACACGCACAAATTCTGGGATACACAGACAGCAAGGGGAAAGGTACGTCTGATCAATCCCGGCTGCCTGCTGGGAAATCCGGATGATCACGTCCGTTCTTATGCAGGTTATGAGATCTGCAGCTTTGCTGTTCTGCGGATCGGCTTCCAGGGTGAGATTGATGTGCGGCATCTATATCTCTAACAGCTATATATATAACACGTAGTTTAATGTATAAATACCACGTAGTGTAATATATTAATGCCACGAAGTTTTTAAACCCTTGACATTTTCCATTACTTTATGCAGATCAAAAAATACCCCGAAGCGACTGCTTCGGGGTATTCATGTTCATACCTTCAAAACTGAATAGAAAACTTTTTTTATCAAACTCGCGTGAAATCTCGACGCTGCTTAAGCCCGCATTCTTAAAGAATACTGAGGATAAGCA
>CACZXG010000134.1 GCA_902785055.1 uncultured Lachnospiraceae bacterium | reverse complement strand
AGTGATGCCGCGGACAGTGCGCTCAGATTCATTAAGTCCATGTATGACAGCGAACAGGGGCTCTTTATGACAGGGACTCTCGACGACGCAGTGACGCCCAATACAGAGGTCGTCGTACTGGACGCTCAGGTGTGGTGCGCGATGGCACTGGGAGAAGAATTTGCCCCCTATGAGGACGCGCTGAAAGTTGTAGAGACGATGAAGACAGAAGAAGGCGGATATCCGTTCTGCCTCGAGAACAGGAACGGCGGCTGGTGGGCGGAAGGCACAGCCTATACGGCCCTTATGTACCGGGGGCTGGGCAGAGACGCCGAATTCGAAGATGCAATGAAAGCTCTCGGATCGATCCAGCTTGAGAACGGACTGTTTCCGGCGGCAACGGTTGATAATCTTTCGACAGGGATGGAATTGTTTGACGGCTCGCCGTGGGAATATTCCACGGATGCGCATATCGCGCCGACAGCCTGGTTTATCATGGCTGCAAACGGCTTCAACCCTTATATATATTAGAAGAAATAATGCAGCCTTGCAGGTATGAACCACGGGGTGCCGAATCTGATAGAATTCGGCACCCCTGTTATATTGTGCCGTTGACTTTTTTTTGCGCTAAAATCATACTTATTAACAGGAACGAAATGTTCGAAGAGGCGGATTCTCTGAGAGCAAAGACATATATGGACGGGAGCAGGAAAAAAATTGCGGAACGGAGGCGGTAATGCAGATATCTGAGGAACGCAACAGTATGATCATTGACGGGATGGCATTTGGCTTTTCTGCCGCGCTGTTATTGGCCTGTATTGCCGGAACTGCTTATACGCGGACTTTCCGGTCGCTCCCGGCAGACTTTTTCCGCATCCTGACCTCGCCGGGACCGCTGATCACGGACTATTTCATGATCGGAAGCATGCCGGCCGCCTTCCTCAATTCCGGCTTGTGCGGGCTCACTATGGCGCTGTTCATGCACAAGCTGAAAGGGTATTCCCATGTAAACACGCTGGCGGGCTTTTTTCTCGTCATATCGCACTGCTTCTACGGGCTCAATCTCCTCAACATGCTGCCTTGTTTTTTTGCCCCGTTCTTATACCTGAGACAGAGAAATCTCGATTACAATGAAAACCTGCACGTCTGTATGTTCGCTACGTGCTTCAGCCCGTTTGTCAGTGAGCTTCTCTTCCGCTATACGCTAGGACACAGTTTCATCGCCGGAAAGGCTTCGCTCACAGTAAAGGGCGTATTTCTGACGCTGCTCTTCCTCCTCATCATCGCTTTTATCGCGCCGGCGATCCTGCCGGGCGCCAAGGCGTGGCATAAGGGGTACAATCTGTACAACGGCGGTCTTGCTTACGGTATCCTGGGATTTTTGCTATTCAACTTCCTGTACAAGACGATGGGGATCCAGGCGCCTCAGAAGCTGATCGTGGCCAATGCCGTCTACGACCGCTTCGGAAGATCCTACAGACTGTTCGGCAATCTCTTTTTTGTCACACTGTTTGCCGGATGCATAATCGCCGGGTGGTTCCTGAACGGAAAGAGCTTTAAGGGATTAAGCGTCCTCTTCCGCGACACAGGCTATCAAAGCAATTTCGCGGCAAAATACGGAATGCAGATCTGTCTGATGAATACGGGGCTCTACGGCATTCTGTTCCTGGCCTACGTCAACGCGGCCATGCTGTTTACGGACGGCGCGGGATTCACAGGACCGACCTTTGGAGTCATATTGGCGGCCCTGACTTTTACTTCCATGGGACAGCATGTGAGTAATGTGTGGCCGATCTTCCTGGGGTTCCCGCTGCTCTCGTTATTTTCCTCCGCATTCCATCTGCTGGTGGGCGGAGCCAGTACGTGGACGATCTCCTCACAGTCCTATCTGAACAGTGTCGCCTTTGCTACAGGTCTGTGTCCTCTGGTGGGTCACTACGGGGTCCGCGCGGGACTTGCGGCTGGAATGCTGTGTGCCTCTCTCTGTACTGCAACGTCGGCACTTCATGGCGGCCTGATGCTGTATAACGGCGGATTTACCACAGGCGTGGCGGCGCTGATCCTGATCCCTGTACTCGAGCACTATTCAATACCAAAGAGAAGCGAAATGAAGCAGTATATCAATCTGCAGGATATGATGACCGTGAATGAAACAGTGCCGGGAAAAACCGACTCAAAAAGTGCCTCGGAAAAATGATCAACTTCGTGTATACTGAGAGGTGGCTGCGCAGAGGAAGCGCTTCTTCCGCGCAAGAAAACACGAATGAGGTATGAATGAGCAAAAGAATCATAAAGGCAGCTGTCGTTCTCGGTGCGGCGGCGGGCCTTCTGGCGCTCCTGTTCTTCGCGGTAAAGACCAAGAGACTGCAAGTCAACAGATGGATCATCTCTGACAAAGATGTTGTAGGCGTTGATATCTCCGAATATCAGGCGGACGTCGACATGGAAAGGCTTCAGGAGCAGGGCGTTGAATTTATATATATGAAGGCTACGGAAGGGAGCGGGCACGTTGACGGGTGCTTTGCACAGAACTGGGAGAACGCGCGGGAATGCGGAATACCGGCAGGAGCTTATCACCTTTTTTCCTTCGACAGTCCGGGAGAGCAGCAGGCAGAGAACTATATAAATACCGTCGGAAGCCTTGACGGAAAAATGATCCCCGCGATCGACGTAGAGTATTACGCAGATAAAAAAGAGAATCCTCCCGAAAAGGACGATGTGGTCCGGGAACTCAGAGCGTTTATTGCGGTCCTTGAGAAGGAATATGGGGTAAAACCCCTGATCTATTGTTCCGGTGAGATCTATGACAAGTATCTGGCAAAGAATTTCGGCGAATATCCGAGGTGGGTCAGGAGCATCTACTATCCCGTGACCTTTGAGGCGGGCAGCGACTGGGTCGTCTGGCAGTACTGTGATACGGCAGAACTTGAGGGATATAACGGCGGAGAGCGGTGTATTGATCTCAATGTCCTGAAAAGAGGGATCGGAACGGAAGATCTCATGATCAGGTCAGGACAGGAGACGGTGGAAAAAGCTTCAGATATGTAATGCGGCCGGGGCGCATGCTGCCCCCGAAGGCCAGTTCCGGATAAAGGAGGACTAAAAGAAATGGTTTACAACAATATCCTTGAGGCAATTGGAAATACGCCCATGATCAGGCTTAACCGGATGCCTGAAGAAGGCAGCGCGGATGTGCTGGTCAAGATGGAAGCCCTGAACGTGGGCGGCTCCATAAAGACAAGGACAGCACTCAATATGATCGAACAGGCGGAGCGGGAAGGGCTGCTGGGGAAGGATACGATCATCGTCGAGCCGACAAGCGGCAATCAGGGCATCGGCCTGGCGCTGGTGGGAGCTGTGAAAGGATATAGGACGATCATCGTCATGCCGGACTCGGTCAGCGAAGAACGCAGAAAACTGGTGCGCCAGTACGGCGCGGAAGTGATCCTGATCCATGATGACGGAGATATAGGCGCGTGCATCGATGAATGTCTCAGGACTGCGCTTCGGATGAAGGACGAGGATCCCAGAGTCTTCGTTCCGCAGCAGTTTGAGAATCCGAACAATACTTTGACGCATAAAAAGTATACGGCATTGGAGATCATGGCGCAGGTCGCGGGACCTGTGGACGGATTCTGTGCCGGGATCGGCACCGGGGGAACGATCACAGGTATCGGCGAAGTTCTCAAGGCGCAGTATCCCGGGATCGAGATCTGGGCTGTTGAGCCCGAAAACGCGGCGATCCTGGCAGGCGGAACTGTAGGAACGCATCTGCAGATGGGAATCGGAGACGGTATTATCCCCGAGATCCTCAATACGCAGATTTATGACGATATCTATGTGGTGACTGATGAGGAAGCACTTGAGACCGCCCGGCGCCTGGCGAAGGAAGAGGGGCTCATGGTCGGGATCTCAGCCGGCACAAACGTTGCCGCCGCGCTCAAACTGGCGAAGAAGCTCGGCAAAGGCAAGACAGTCGTAACAGTTTTGCCGGATACTGCGGAGAGATATTTCTCAACACCCTTATTTGCGGACTGAGAAACGGTGCACGGCGACAAGTATGAGCATATTCGGCGGAACCTATGATATACTGTAAGTACCCGGGCGAGAGTCCCGGTTTTGCCAGGAAGTATCATTAAAGATCATCCAGATGTAGAGTTAGATCCTTTCCTTATAAGTATTGGCAGGGAGGTAAAAGGCATGGCAGATAACAGACCGCGCGGCAGGAAAAGAAATGTGACCGGAGGCGGCACCGGCGTACATCTCAGAGGAGACGGCCTCGGAACAGGCCCGGTAGGATCGGGGACAGCTCCCGGCAGCGGCAGCTCCGGCGGAGGCGGCCAGAGAAACGGAAGAGGCATGGGCGGACTTCCGCTGATCGTAATAATCATTATAGCTCTGCTTGGAGGCGGCGGATCTCTTGGCGGACTGTTAGGAGGAGGCAGCAGCGGAAGCAGCGGCAGTTATTCTTCCACGGGCAACAGCTGGAATGTAGATGAGGACTATACTCCGAGTTCCGGGAACAGTAACTTCAACTACTATCAGAGCAATTACAGCGGAAACGGTGCATTATCCACGGGATGGGCCTCTGATAACGCCTCACAGACCAGCCTCGACAATGAAGTCGCTTCCGGATCGAGAGAAAAGTTTACCAAGATCAAGGGCGGCGGAGAAGACGTCGTTACGATCATGGTATATCTGTGCGGCACGGATCTCGAATCCAGGAGCGGTATGGGAACCTCGGATCTCCAGGAAATGGCGTCCGCGAATATCGGCAGCAAGGTTAATCTTCTGGTCTACACGGGCGGATGCAGCAGCTGGCGCAATAACATTGTCAGCAGCAGGGTCAACCAGGTCTACCAAGTCCTTAACGGCGGCGTCAAATGCCTTATTAAGGATGCAGGTACATCACCCATGACGGATCCCGAAAATCTCGGGAGCTATATTCAGTGGTGCGCCGCGAATTATCCCGCCAACCGCTATGAGCTGATCCTGTGGGATCACGGCGGCGGTTCTGTCAGCGGATACGGATATGACGAGAAGAACAAGAGAAGCGGGTCCATGACGCTCTCCGGCATTCAGAAGGCACTGGAGAAGGGCGGAGTGAAATTCGATTTTGTCGGATTTGACGCATGCCTCATGGCGACAGCAGAGACCGCGCTGATGCTCGGCAATTACGCGGATTATCTTGTCGCGTCAGAGGAGACGGAGCCCGGCGTAGGCTGGTA
>CACZXG010000133.1 GCA_902785055.1 uncultured Lachnospiraceae bacterium | reverse complement strand
TTTTACAGAATTGTGTAACTTATTCAAAACCCCGTGTTCAGAACGCTTCGCGTTCTTCACCGGGGGACGTTCAGAGGCGCTCCGCGCCTTGTCCGGCCCCGAAAAATGCTCGAAATCTGCCCGGAGAAACAAGCTCCCCGTTCAGATTTTGAGACATTTTTGGAGGTGCTGAATAGTTACCAAATTGTTTCGAAAACGTTCATTTGAACAGGAGGGAACAACATGCCGACAATAATGATCAGCGGAGCGATTCGCCAGTATGATAAAGGGACGACCTTTGAATCGATTGTCAAAGAGTATCAGCCGAAGTACAACTATTCGATTGCTCTCGTTTATTTCAATGGAAAAATGAGGGAACTGAGCAAGCGCCTTGAGAGAGACGGTGCCCTTTCTTTTATTACCACATCTGACAGTGCCGGCCACAATGCCTATGTCCGGACGGCACAGATGATGCTGGTAAAAGCTGCCTCCGAGATCCTGGGCGAGACGGGCAAAAACCCCCATGTCAAGATCGAGTTTTCTCTGGGAAATGCCTGCTTCTGCAGTCTTCTGGGAGGGATCCGTTCCACGCCCGAGCTGGCTGCAAGGCTCGAAGAGCGCATGCGATCCTATGTGGAGAGGAATATCCCCATCATCAAAAAGACCTATCCCATCGACGACGCCATTGAACTTTTCAAACACCAGGGGATGAAGGACAAGGAGAAACTGTTCCATTACCGCAGAAGCTCCAACGTGAACGTCTACCGTATGGACGGTTATTCCGATTATTTTTACGGATATATGCTTCCGGCCACAGGCTACTGCCGCTATTTCAAAGTCCAGGCCTACCGCGGCGGACTTCTCCTGATCCTGCCCACGATGGAAAAACCGGATCAGATCGAGGAATTTGTCGACCAGCCCAGTCTCTTCGAGCAGCTGATGCTCTCTACAAAGTGGGGAAATCTGGTCAACATCAGCACAGTGGGAGACCTGAACGAACAGATCTGCAGCGGCAGCATCAGTGACATGATCCTGGTGCAGGAAGCTTTGCAGGAGCGCAGGATCGGTGAGATCGCCCAGACCATCCATGACAGAGGCTCGATCCGCTTTGTTCTCGTTGCGGGTCCCAGTTCCTCCGGCAAGACGACTTTTTCCCATCGACTGGCCATACAGCTCAAGTCCTTCGGACTCAAGCCTCATATCATCTCCATGGATGATTACTTTGTAAACAGGGACCGCACACCCGTGGACATTGACGGAAACTACAACTTTGACGTGATCGAAGCCCTTGACCTGGAACTTTTCAACAGCGATATGGTTGACCTTCTTAACGGGGAGACCATCGAAATGCCTCATTTCGATTTTAAGTCCGGCCGAAGAGTCTACAAAGGCGACTTTTTGAAATTTGAGGAGAATGACATCCTCATTATTGAGGGAATCCACGGACTCAATCCCGTCACTACGGAGCAGCTTCCTGATGAAAACAAGTTCAAGATCTACATCAGCGCGCTCACAAGTCTCAACATCGATGAGCACAACCGCATTCCTTCTACGGATGCACGCCTGCTCCGCCGCATGGTCAGAGACGCAAGACTTCGTTCCAATACAGCCCAGGATACCCTGCGCACGTGGAAAAAGGTCCGGGACGGCGAAGAACAGTATATCTTCCCCTTCCAGGAGAGTGCCGACGCTGTCTTCAACTCAGTCCTGATCTATGAACTTGCGGTCATCAAGCAGTTTGCCGAGCCCCTTCTCCTGGGCGTCCGTACAAATGAGCCGGAGTACTATGAAGCCAAGCGCCTCATCAAGTTCCTGGACTACTTCGTCGGCATTGACCCGACACCCGTCCCCGGCAACTCCCTCTGCAGAGAGTTTGTCGGCGGCGGTATCTTCCCCGTGTAACAAGGGGACAGATACAAGGGGACGGTCCTTTTGTTCGCGGCGTGCAGGACTCGCAGGCGAGTCTTGCATTATTTCCTGACGATTTGACAAAAAACGTCCGGAAGACTATATTCTTATGGATAAGCAGAGCGGGTGATCGCGGTCCGGAGTATTCCGGACTGAGGAAAGTCCGGGCTTCACAGGGCAGGATGCCGGATAACGTCCGGTGGAGGTGACTCCCAGGCCAGTGCAACAGAAATATACCGCCGACAGGGCCCACGCCCTGCCGGTAAGGGTGAAAAGGCAGTGTAAGAGACTACCGTCTTTGTGGTAACACAAAGAGCCATGTAAACCCCATCCGAAGCAAGACCAAAACGAGGACTATGGGCCGGCCCGGTCCGTTCTCAGGTGGGTCGCTGGAGGCTGTCGGCGACGGCAGTCCAAGATAGATGATCATCCAAGACAGAACCCGGCTTACAGCTCTGCTTATCTTTTTTTAGCATTCATTATTGGTTTTCATACATTTTTTTTAAAAATAGTTCTGCGATGAACAAAAGACCCTGAAACCGGCGCGCATTCCGATGCCGGTTTTTACCGGTCCGCAGAGCAGGAGGTATTACAATGACAAAAATAGATATTATTTCCGGATTCCTGGGTGCCGGCAAGACGACACTCATTAAAAAGCTTCTCAAAGATGCTCTTGCAGGCACGAAAGTCGTTCTGATCGAAAACGAATTCGGTGAGATCGGTATTGACGGCGGATTCCTTAAAGAGTCCGGCATTGAGATCCGTGAGATGAACGCAGGCTGCATCTGCTGCTCTCTGGTCGGTGATTTCGGCACCTCCCTCAGGGAAGTCATGGCCGCCTATGCTCCCGAGCGCATCCTGATCGAGCCCTCCGGTGTCGGCAAGCTCTCTGACGTTATGCGTGCCATCAACGATGCTTCCGAGCACACGGAGATGCACCTCAACAGCGCCGCAGCAGTTGTAGACGCATCCAAGTGCAAAGTCTATCTCAAGAATTTTGGTGAATTCTTCAATAACCAGATCGCCTATGCAGGTACTATCATCCTGACAAGGACAGACAAGGTCAGCGAAGAAAAAATCGCCGAGTGTGTGGAGCTCCTTCGCGAGTACAATAAGGACGCCACCATCATCACGACACCCATCGCGGAACTCGACGGCAAAATGATCCTCAATACCATTGAGGGCACCGCTGATCTGCAGAAGGCTCTGCTTGAGGAAGTCCTGAACGCAGACTACGACGATGAAGACGAGGATGAGCACGAGCACCACCATCACCATGACCATGATGACGAGGATGAGCACGAGCACCATCACCACCATGACCATGATCATGAGGAAGAGGACGGCGTCGATGAAGACGGCGACCGCATTTATCATACACACGATTATCAGGAAGCTCACGGCGGCCATCACCATCATCATCACCATCACCACCATCACGGACACGATGCGGATGAGGTCTTCGGCAGCTGGGGAATGGAGACTCCTTCCAGATTTACAAAGGAAGATATCGAGCACATCCTCAAGGAACTGGAGAACGAAGAGAAATACGGCTATGTCCTTCGCTCCAAGGGTATGGTCCCCGCAAAGGACGGCACATGGCTCCACTTCGACTATGTTCCTGAGGAAGCGGAGATCCGCACCGGCGCCGCAGATGTAACGGGCAAGATCTGTGTCATCGGCGCAAAGCTCAATGAAGAAGCGCTTGAGACACTGTTTAAGAGAAAATAAATCGTGATGAAAACAGCAATGTGAGAGCGCGGGACGCGCGAAGCAGCACGTAGTTTTTCATCATCCATGTTTGCGGGCAGCCGCCCATGGGCACAATTATGTTTGATTTTTTAAAAGAAAAAAAAGAAGTGGAACAGAAACCAGTCTATGTTATCAACGGTTTTCTTGACAGCGGGAAAACCTCTTTTATAGCCTATACTATCGGTCAGCCCTATTTTCAGGTCAAAGGGTCGACCCTTCTGATCGTCTGTGAAGAGGGTGAGAGTGAATACCGCAAAGGACTGCTTGAGCAGACCGATACCTTTATCGAAAAAATCGAGGACCTGGAGGACTTTACAACAGCCCGTCTGATGGAGCTGGAGAAGAAACATCGTCCCGAGCGTATTCTGATCGAATGGAACGGCATGTGGGATTTCCGCGAATTCAAGCTGCCCAGGGCCTGGCGTTTGGAACAGCAGATCACCACGATCGATGCTTCGACCTTCAATGTATTTTTCACCAATATGCGTTCTCTGGCCGCTGAACAGCTCAGGAATTCCGAACTCATTATGTTTAACCGCTGTGATGACGTTGATGAAAAACAGCTCATCAACTTTAAGCGCAATGTCAAGGCCATCAACCAGAAGGCGGATCTCGTATTTGAGGATTCCGAGGGCGAGATCGATATGACCACGGAAGAGGATCTTCCTTTCGATATCCATCAGGATCCCATCCCTCTCGAGGGACTGGATTACGGCATCTGGTATATCGACGCCATGGAGCATCCCGACAGATATGTGGGGAAGAATATTACCTATACCGGCATGGTCATGCGCCCCAACGACTTTCCTGCCGGCTACTTTGTCCCCGGCAGAATGGCGATGACATGCTGTGCCAACGACATGTCCTTCCTGGGCTATGCCTGCAGATTTGATGGTGCTTCCAGTCTGACCGAACGCCAGTGGGTCAAGGTTCATGCAACCATCAAAAATGAAGAGTTCGGACCTTATGGCGGGCCCGGCATCATTCTCGAGGCCTCCAGCGTGGAAACCGCCAAACAGCCCGAGGAGCCTGTCATTAATTTCGCCGGCTGACCGATACAGTATCAACAACAGTCCGTACGGAACATAAAAGAGGAGATGATCCTGTCATGCTGCAGCATCATGGCACGATACATCTCCTTTATTGACATATCACCAGATTGCTTTCTTAGCATACGAGGCAGGTTTTCATATGACAGATAAAAAACAGCTTGAGGCACTTTTGAAGAGTGTCGCATCCGGAAAAACATCGGTGGAGGAGGCAGCTCTGCAACTGCGGGAGATTCCTTATGATGACCTTGGCTTTGCCAAGACAGATCTGCACCGGGGTATGCGGCAGGGGATTGCGGAAGTGATCTATGGGGCCGGAAAAACACCGGAACAGATCCTGAGAATTGCTGAAAATCTCCATACTCATGGGCAAAAAAGCGTTCTGATCACCCGCATGAGCCGTGAATCGGCAGATTTGATAGGTGAGAGCGGGATGGAGTTTACCTACGATGAACTCAGCAGAGTCGGCATCGTCGGCAGGATCCCCGAAGCGGACGGAAGAGGTACGATCGTCATTGCGACCGGCGGTACCAGTGATATCCCCATTGCCGAGGAAGCTGCCAAA
>CACZXG010000132.1 GCA_902785055.1 uncultured Lachnospiraceae bacterium | reverse complement strand
CATAGAAACAAAATATGCGCGGTGCAGTGCTTTGGTGCGAGGTGAAATGTACTCTTCCGCGCAATTGCAGAAACCTGTAGTCGGGCGCTCCCCGGAAGCCTGTACCGTGCGCGGCAAGGGAAGATACTGCCCCTGACGCAGGTACTGCGGCCGCTCACAATTGGGAGGGAGGTCCTAAATACCGCCGCCGAATGCCTCCGCCGCGCCCGCTTCGATCAGCGAGCTGATTGTCTTCTGCACATCCGAGCGCGCGGTATCGAGGCTTACGTTATACGCCTGCGTCAGCGCCCGGGCGGTCTCCTCGGCAGTCGCGCCCTGCTGCAGCTTCTCAAAAATGAACGCACCGGTGTCGTTCAGAACCAAGGCACCGCTGAAGTCCTTCACATTCTTCCCCGTGGGCATCACCAGGTTCATTCCCGGGACCCTGCGCAATACGAATCCGTCCTTCGTTCTCATGTGATCTGCTCCTTGCTTCTGTGACTGTGCCCGATACCGGGCGGGATTTTTGAGGGCCTGCCTGCCTGAACGCTGCTTTCCGGCAGCACTTCCCTAGAACAGCTCGTCCAAAAGGGCGTAAAAGCGCAGCTTCTTGCGGTCGGGCTCTATTCCGAGGGCGTCAAAAAGCATATCGGGATCAGCCTTTCCGTCATCCCGGCCGTCAAAATTATGCTTCAGGCTTCGAACCAGCAGCGCAAGATCCCGCCATCGATCGCCGACGCCGGTTTCGCCGAGATCGATGATGCCGCTGAGCTTTCCGTCTTCCGTGAGGATATTGGAAAGGCAGAAGTCACCGTGAGAAAGCACGGGTTCGAACCCGGGTTTGTTGTCGTACAGCCAGTTCAGCAGTGCCTGCGGGCTTTCGAACTCGCCTCTGCCGTATGTGGCGGGTTCCACATTGTGCACGTCTGCCAGATTGTTTTCGACATTGTACTTTGCTTTCAAAAGCAGCGTATCCGCGTCACGGGTCCGGGGACAGTCTGAAATGTCAACACGCCAAAGGGCCTTTACGGCCTCCGCCAGAACAGCCAGCAGCTCTGCGGGATGCGCAAGACAGGGATCGTCCCAGGCCTTCCGCCCGGGAATCCTGCTCATCAGCAGGTATTGCGTTTCTTCCTTCTTTTCGCAGGCAAGGACCTTCGGGACGGGAAGCTTGCCCTCCAGCCATCTCATGACCTGAACGCTTTCTTCATCCTCACGGCTGCAGGGCGTGATCTTTAAAACACAGTCGTCAAAAATCAGGAGCTCCGAGCCGCGCAGAACGGTCTTCTCACGCCGGCAGGCTTTGCCCTCTGTCAGCTGACAGATGCTGTCGGGAAGACGCCTGCGCAGCATGGGATCATCCCGGCTCCCTTTTTCCTTTTCCATGACGCCGTTCACCCCTCATGAACAAGTGCAGACAAAACCGGTGTCTGCTCACGTGCAGCCGCTGGCGACGACACGGTCGCCTGCATCGAACTCTGCCCGGGTGACCTCGGGGGTCTCATAGACCTTCCTGCCGGTTTCCGTGCTGCTTTCTTCCCTTTCGGTCAGGGCCGATGTCTGCTTTCCCGGTGCCGCGGCGGACGGCGGAAACCACCGGCTCATAAGGGGCAGGCTTTTTGTGCCGTATTCGTCCTCAATGTCCGCAAGCAGCTTCCGCCAGGTGCAGAACGCCGTGCTGCACTGA
The DNA here is from genome assembly GCA_902785055.1 of uncultured Lachnospiraceae bacterium. Classification (GTDB taxonomy): domain Bacteria; phylum Bacillota; class Clostridia; order Lachnospirales; family Lachnospiraceae; genus CAG-791. Next base: position 3,931 of record CACZXG010000132.1, on the reverse strand, counting down.
TGCTGTGCCGCGGCGGTCCTGTGCCGGCTCGGGCAGTAATAGCAGCTGGTATTGTGCGAGCAGGTGCGGCAGGCCTCCGGCACGGTGTAGTCCTTCACGCCCCGGTTGACCGCACGCCACGCCGCTTCAAACCCGAGGGTCCTGACGTCGGCGCTGATCACATCCCTCGGGAAATCCAGACAGGGGCTCATGACGCCGTCCCACCAGATGGCAAAGGCCGTCCGCCCGCCGTTGCAGTAGAGTCCGCGGGGCAGGATGCCGGGCATGTCCGCCGCGATCCCGCTGATCGGCTCCGCCTCCTCCGTCCGGCTCTTCGGCGTGCGGGGGAACAGCTCGAGGTATCTGCGGTGGATGCGGGCGTTTTCCTCCAGGCTCAGGCCGTAGTCCTCCAGGCTGCGCCCGGTGTCCGGGTTTGCCTCCATCAGCATGACGTTCACGAACACGTCGTCCGCGCCGAAGCTTTTCGCACACTCCATGACGCGGTCCACCCAGGGCAGCATATAGGCGCTGGGGGTGACCATCAGGCGCAGGTGCAGCCCCGCCGCGATGGCGGCGCGGACGTTGGCCGTGACCGTCTCGAACACGTCGTACCCGGTGACGGCCCTGTAGGATTCCCCGTCGCAGCCGTAAAGGGACACGTCCACCACATAGGGCGGATACGCCGTGAACAGCGCGAGCATGTCCCGGTTCAGCAGGATGCCGTTGGTCTTGATGCGCACGGACACGCCCTGATCGATCAGGTACATGTAAATCTGCTTAAAATCCGGGTGGGTCAGGCATTCGCCGCCGGTGAGGCAGGCAAACATCATGCCCTGTGCGATTGCCTGCTCCATGAGGCCGATCCACTGATCGCCGGAGAGCATCCTTCCCTTTACGCTCGGATCCGAGAGGTGGACATAGCACATCCTGCAGTCGAGGTAGCACAGGGGCGTCAGCTCGAAGTAGCCGGAAATGGGCGTGTCATTTTCACGGGCCTTCCGGGTCGCCTCGTATATGAATCGGTTGTAGCTGATCGTGTTCATAGGCTGCCTCTCCCTGCGTATCGTCTCATCGGCCGGCCGCGCTGAGCCTGTGCGGTTCCGTAACCCTGTCAGGCCAATTGTCTCTTTTTTTCTCTGAATGTCAAGAGGGAGTTCCGGAATGTCAAGTCCGGATCTGAAAAACTGCTGCCAGAGAGATTGCCGCATTTTTCCTCTTGCCTCCTCCTCCAAGCCATGCTAATATTGTCTCGGCGGCAACGGCTTATGATACGCGTCTGGCGCTTTAAGCTGAACTTGAATGACAGGCTGGAGGAGAGAAGAAATGAAACTTACATCTGCGGAAGCGAACAAGATGATCCGGGCGCTGAAGGATCAGTACAGGCTGCTGTTCTCGCAGGAGGAGAATGTTGTCAGCTTCATTGCTGCGACGACGGAAAACGTGGAGGAAGTCCGGCCGTCTTACAGCTATGAGGAGACGGCTGCAAAGTACGACGAAATCGAGCGGAAGATCCGGAAGATCAAGCACGCTCTGAACGTGTTCAATGCGACGACAAAGGTGGATGGCTTTGACATGACGATCGATGAGATGCTCGTGTTCCTGCCTCAGGCAACGGACCGGCTGCGGAAGCTGTCAGGCATGCTGGCAAAGCCGGAGAAGTCCCGTGCGGAGAATACGGGCAGGACGAATATCATCGAGTACGAGTATCTGAATTACGATCTGGAAAAGGTCCAGCAGGACTATGATGCGCTGATGGATCGGAAGAGCCGCGCGCTCTCGGCGCTGGATGTGCTGAACAACACGGTTCAGTTTGAAGTGGAGCTCTGAAACAATTCCGCCGGATCAGGATTGCGGCACTTATTTTTTTACAACTATTACGGTCATGGTCAAGGGGAGTTTATCCGCCCCGCTGTGTCTCTGATTATTCTTTTGTTATCCGTTATCCGTTATATGTCCAGAGAACCTCATGACTTGCCTGCAGTTCTGTTTCGGGAAAACTTGACCGCGCCAGCGGAAGTACGGTTATACGCTGCTTTCATTGTATTCAGACCATAAAAATGCAGATGTATCTCAATATAACCGAAGGCCAGCGCACAGAATCAAGCCTCAAATGGCGGTTTAAATGAGGCTTTAAAGAAGAGCTTGAGGGCATCATCGATGCGGCGATTACAAAAATGCCGGCGAACTTTGTGATCAAGCCCTTCCTGGAGGAACACAGAGCGGAAATGAGAAAACCCCGGTTCAAAATCCGGGGTTTTTGTCATGGATGGCGGCTGCAGAAGGGAAGAGACCCGACTTGACAATGGCGGGAAGAGCTTTTATGATAATCGACAGAGTTGGAATAATGAGAGTGAATACGGAAAACATAGTCAACAAGACATTTAGGAATCTTTAAGTAATAAAATGATAGTTTCAAACATGTTTAAATCCGTAAATAATGTAGTTCCATTCTGTCATTGGCTCAATACGCTCAATGTGAATTTGATTGTAGCACTCATCTGATACTTTAATCCCTATTGGGTAGTCATTTTTGTCGAGTACGCACTTTACTTTCAGTCCCTGTTTTGTTGTTGTGGAACCGATAAGATCCACTACTGTTTCTACATCAACCAGTGGCTGTCCTGCCCAGCTTTTTGATATATAGCAGAATAATCTGTGCTCGATTTTATTCCACTTGGATGTTCCCGGAGGGAAGTGTGATACATGCACTTCTAATCCGGTTACTTCAGCAAACTCGGCCAGTTGTGCTTTCCACAAATGGATTCGCGACCCATTGCTTCCGACGCCATCGCAATTGATATAGAGTCTCTTTGCGTTAGGGTATGTTTCTTTGCCAATGTGAAGCCACCATTGAAGGATACTGTTGACTGCAAATTCTGCCGTATCATGACTTGTTCCGAGATTTACGAATCCAGTATTATTCCCAATATCGTATACTCCGCATGGGGCTACTGTTCCTAATTCCTTGTTGAGGAAATCGAGTCTCGCGACACTCGTTTCGAAGAAGGACAGAGCGACTTTGCCATCGCTTCTCCGAGCGTTGTTGACAAGACAGCCAATGTTGTTAAGGACGGTCTGCTGAGTGTGAACGTCACCTTGAAGAACTGGAAGGAATATGTGAAGTTCCTGGTCCAGAACGCTGACGGCAACTACATCAAGAACAAGTGGGACATTCAGGGCTACGGTCTCAATGGCTCGGAAGAGTTCTCAACGCTGACTGACAGCATCAACTTCATTGCCTTGCAGCTGCAGAAGGATGACACCACCGTTACTTCTGGTTATGCAGCAGTTGTTCCTGCTCTGTATCACATCACGAATCTCGCCGACAACGCTCCTGAGGTAGCAATGCCTTCATATCTGGATTGCGGCAGTAAGATTGGTTGGTCTGGCAAAAATGGCAAGGGTGCACACATGTATAAGACTGCTATGGACGCCATTGCTCACCCCGCTACTCACACTGTTCCATTCGATGGTTCTATCGACCTGGCTGAATTTGTAGAGACCCACTACACTTACCTCGGCGCTAAGGCTGCTTGGTACACCTACGACCACACCATGACACAGGAAATCTTCGACCAGCTCGGCCTGAAGTATCACTACGAGGTCATCAGCTACTATCCCACCACTGGTGCCAACCAGACAGACCAGAAGGAACACATCCAGAACTATGCAAGTGCTCCCAGCGTGTTCTATCCTCGCTCGGTTGTCTACGAAACAGGTAAGATGATTCCTGACCAGGTAGCCAAGGAAGGCGCCATCGGTAAGGAGCCCCTCATCCGTGTCACTCTGGAGAACGCAGCCGGCGATGTATTCGAAATCGGTTACATCAAGCTGAAGATCACTGGCAAGGAAGTTGTCGAAAGTGTTGAAATGACTATCCAGGACGACGTTTATGTAAACTGCGAAACTGACGCAAGACTGTTCTGGCATCAGATTGAAAGCAAGATCAACG
>CACZXG010000131.1 GCA_902785055.1 uncultured Lachnospiraceae bacterium | reverse complement strand
TGAGGAGAGCTGTAAGGGCAGGAAAAGGTCAGAAACCATAGGAGAGTGGCGGTTTGCCCTTGCTGTGCCCTTGAGGAGAGCTGTAAGGGCAGGAAAAGGTCCGGGAACCATTGGAATCAAATGCAGCTAATGCATCTGACGTCCAGCTCCAGGCACATCCCACTTGTGTTTACAAGTTGGATATGCTATCTTTTGACTTATCATTCATCTCCTTCGTATGGAAATGAATCTTCTGAAAAATTCTAGTAATTCTATGCGATATCCGCAAAGTTCCAAGACGGTTAAGCAGTTAATAAAGCAGGCAGAGTAAAGCGCCAATGATGTTCATGGCGTTTGTATTTGATTGCCTTTTTCAATTTCAAGGGGGGGAGCCATGCTCATAAGCGATTTACAAAGAGAACGGATAATACTACGGCAAATTCGTGAACATCATTTGAAAAAATTGTTCGCATGGGATAATCCGTCGGGAATCCTGGTTTGTCAAAAACATGCCAACGGTATTCGATGGCGGAAGAGAGACATAGTGAACGGCCGTATCGTCACAAGAGATCTCAGCAAAAAAGAAAAGGAAATGGCAGAAAAGCTTGCCGTCAACCTTTATCGGATTATTTGTATTCAATACATTCAGAAACAGATGAATGTGATCAATTCTTTGACAATAGAGCAGTTCGCTGAACAGCAGAAATGCTCTGTGCCGCTTATGGATGATCACGGCATGGGAAACATGGTAAGCTTGAAAAGAGAAGAGGAGCATCTGTTGCCGGATAAAACAATCAAGATGCTCCTCGGCAGGCTGCGGATCTATCCCCGCGTACCGGCGGAATTCTTCCGGCTGGAATCGCCATTCAGTCAGTTCATTATTACATTTCTGCAAAAAGAGTATTCGGAAATCATTGATTGGTACATTGGCGATTATCAACAGAATAATGAGTTCCCGGAAAATCTGCAGTTTACAGTAAAACTTGGTTTCAAAGTGCGGTCCAAGTCTGAGGTAATCATCGCTGATTGGCTATATGAAGCAGGAATTCTGTTTCACTATGAGGAACAGGTGATTTTGTCCGGGGATGCGTCGTATCCGGATTTCTTTGTTCCGATCACTTTTATCGAGAAATATGCATGGGAGCATTTCGGGGCGATGGATAATGAGAAGTATTTCCATCGCACAAGAGGCAGAGTCCTCAACTATATGGACCATCATTGGTTTCCGGGGATCAATATGATAACGACCTATGAGACGAGGAAGAATCCATTGTCAGAAGAACTGGTTGAGAATCAGGTGCGTTGGCTAAAAAACCGTTATCGGCTTGCCTTCCCTGATCTGCCGCCCGACGAGTCGTTCAACATGTATGACCTTGCAGCATATGCAAAGTACAGTAAAAGATGAAACATGATAATAGTGCCATTTGCGTAATTTTTCGGGGTGTTTGCGGATTGACGGGAAAGTGAAAAAACAGGTGTGGTATGCTGAGTACAAGAGAAAAGCACCGGAATGCATTATGGTCAGAAGATTACAGGATTCGTGGCTGGTCCTGACCGTGAATGGATGGAACAAGAGGAAATAGCATGAGTAACACAGCATGGATCTGGTATCCAGGAGATTTTGAAATATATCACGGAATGAAGCAGAATTTCCGCAGGGAAGAGCGAGGCCTTGGATGGCCTGCTTTCTGGAAGATGGATGACTGGCGCAAAAACCTGCGATTTTTCCGCAAATATGAGCTGGAACAGCAGGAAACCTTTACAGTATATGGCTGCGGAGTCGGCCACGTGCAGGTAGACGGGAAAAAGTTACGAATGGAAGAGGAAATCACAATTCCTGCCGGCAAGCATCTGATCGAAGTGTTTATCGGAAACATGACGGGCCTTCCCTGCATATATGTGGAAAACAGTGCAGAGACCGGAAACGCTCATGCCGGTGCAGAGACCGGAAACGTGCGTGCCAATACACAAACCGGAAGCATCCACAGTGACGCTTCATGGGGAGTCGATGATTTTCTGGAGGCAGCTCCGGTGGGCACATCTTCTCTATATACCAAAAAAGAGCAGAACCCCAATGAAGCAGAATACGAGGAAATCATCGTACAGCCGCAGGCTGTTATTGAGAAAGAAGGCGGTGCACTGATTGACTTCGGCCGGATGGTGGACGGAAGGCCGGTGATCACATTTACTGCCGAGAATAAAGACAGAAAGAAGGGCGCAGGCAACTGCTCCAAAGAGAGTGAACAGCGAACCTTTTCCATCCTCTACGGCGAGTCTGAAGACGAAGCGATGGATGCTGTCTACTGCTACTACAAAGAGGAGAATACGACTGAAGGCAGAGAACTCAGAAAGCGCGCATTTCGCTACATTTATCTTCCCGGAATCCTGCCCGAAGAAATCTCAGTATACGCTGTGCACCAGAGAGTTCCGATCAAAGTACGCGCTTCGTTCCATAGTGATGACGCGATGATCAACAAAATCTGGGAGGTTTCCGAAGAGACTTACAAGCTCTGCAGCGGGCTGTTCTTTATCGATGGGATCAAGCGCGACCGCTGGGTCTGGTCCGGCGACGCTTATCAGAGCATGATGGTCAATCCGTATCTGTATTTTGACAAAGAGATCGACAAGCGGACGTCACGCGCGCTTCGTGGAAATACGGAGATCCGGCAGCACATCAATACGATCGTGGATTACACGATGTTCTGGCTGATCAGCATTCAGAATGAGTACATGATGGACGGCAGCACGGCGTATGTCCGCGAGATGTACCCCAAAATGGAAGCGGTGATGGACCTTCTCTTCTCGCAGACGGACGAGCACGGATTTGTGTACGGCCGCGACCGCGACTGGATCTACATCGACTGGGCGGACATCGACAAGGACGGCTGCATCTCGGCTGAACAGGTGCTCCTGTGGAAGTGCTGCAAGGTGATGGCGTATTGCGCAGGCCTTTTGGCAGAGCATGGGATGAAACCGTGTCAAAATACTGCCGGCCCGGACGGCATCCCGCAGAGACCCGCCGCCATCCATGGCGGAAGACTGGAGGCATTCGCGCCCGGCCTTGAAGGCAGAGCGAAGAAACCCGCCCTCGGCCCGGACGGCAGACCGCTCCCGGCGGACCATGTTGCATCCTATGAGGAGCCGCTGCCAGCTGACAAGTGCGCAGAACTTGCAAAACGCGCCGACTTCTATGAGAAAAAAGCGGAAGAGCTCCGGCAGGCGATCCTGGACTATTACTGGAATGAAGAAAAAGGAGCGCTGATCGACAGCTTCACATCCGGCAGGGGAAATGTGACGAGGCACGCCAATATTTTCGCGGTATTGTTTGATTTTGCGGATGAGGAACAGAAGAAACAGATTTGTCAGAATGTGCTGTATAATGAAAATGTGCCACAGATCACGACACCTTATTTCAAATTCTTTGAACTGGATGCGCTAGGAAAACTGGGCGATCTGGACAGGATCTGGAAGACGCTTCATGAATACTGGGGCGGCATGCTGGAGCGCGGCGCGGTAACATTTTGGGAACTTTTTGATCCCGCAGAAACGGGAAGGGCGCAGTACGGTATGTACGGGGATCCCTTCGGAAAGAGCCTCTGCCACGCCTGGGGAGCGAGCCCGATCTATCTGCTCGGAAGATACTTCCTCGGAGTGAAGCCGACGGCTCCGGGATATAAGACTTATGAAGTGAAGCCGGCGGTTCGATTTTTTGACAAACTGGACTGCACGATCCCGGTCGGCAGCAGGTCCGTACACATCACGCTCCTTGACGGGGAGCTCACGGTCAGCGAGTGCTGAAAAGGAGAGAGGAGTAAGAAATGGCACTGATCAGTATCATTAAAGATTTTCATCCGCACAATTACGCGAAACTCCTGGACAAAGCGGCAGAACTGGCGCCGCCCCTGCACCACAGCATCGCGGAGCCTGTGGGCGGCTTCAAGCTCAAGGAGCGCTACAGCCCTGAGAAGGAGGAGATCGTTCTTCAGAGCCTTCCTCACCTTGCGCTGGGCAAAGGAGAGAACCTGTGTCTGGATTTTGGCACGCATATCGTGGGATATCTGACATTGGAACTTTCTTACACGGGAAGTCATCCGGACGCGCCGGCTTACATCAAACTTAAATTCGCCGAGAACATCGCGGAGCTCAGTGAAAACACAGAGGAGTATAACGGCTGGATCTCCCGCAGCTGGATTCAGGAGGAGTATATGCATGTCGACGTGCTGCCCGCGCAGATCACGCTGCCGCGCCGCTATGCTTTCCGCTATCTCAAGATCACGATGATGGACACGTCGCCCAAATACAAGCTGATCGTGCGCCACGCGGAAGTAAGGACCGAGACCTCCTCCGATGCCAAAAGACTGCCGCAGGTGCAGATTGCAGATCCGCTGGACAAGAGACTGTATGAGACAGGCGTGAGAACCCTCGCCAACTGCATGCAGGATGTATTCGAGGACGGTCCCAAGAGGGACAGGCGCCTGTGGATGGGCGACCTTCGCCTGCAGGCGGCGGCCAACTACGCGACCTTCAGACAGAACGATCTGGTTAAGCGCTGCCTTTATCTCTTCGGCGGAAGCCGTTTCCCCGGCGGACGAGTTGCAGCCTGCGTATTCACGCAGCCCACCGTGCAGGCGGATGACACCTGGCTGTTTGATTATTCCCTGTTCTTTGCGGTCGCTTTGGATGAATATCTGCAGGAGACGGACGACACGGAGGCGCTGAACGACCTCTACGACGTCGCAATGCAGCAGATCGAGATGTCGATAAGGATGTGCGAGGAGACGCCCGAAGGAGGCCTGCTCCTTACAAAAGATGCGGCGAAAGATGCTTTCATCGACTGGACGGACGACCTTGAAAAGCGCGCCGCAGCACAGGCGGTCATCATCTACGCTATTCGCTATGCGCGCCGCCTTGCAAGAAGGAAGAATGACTACTCTCAGGCCAGCTGGCTGACGGAGCAGCAGGAGAAGCTCAGAAGAGGAGCGCAGGAGATCTTCTGGGACGCGGAGCAGAAGTGCTACGTCTCCGACGGACAGGTTTCGCCCCACAGCCAGATCTGGATGGTGCTGGCGGATGTGCCGGCGCCGGAGGAGTCTGCGGAGCTGATGGGCAGGATCTGTGAGGAAGTGGATGTGTTTGCTAAGGCATTATCCGAGTATCCGCTCGCGACGCCGTATATGCACCACTACTACGTAATGGCGCTTCTTCGCGCCGGTCTCAAGGAGCAGGCAAGAGACCATATGCGCAGCTACTGGGGCAGCATGCTGGATGCAGGGGCAGATACCTTCTGGGAGACCTGGGATCCCAAGGATCCGAATGCATCCCCGTACGGAGGCGCGGTCATCAACAGCTATTGCCACGCCTGGAGCTGTACGCCGGCATTTCTGATCACGAAATACTTTTATGAGTGAGGTGACACGGGCTGCTGCGTGCGGGGTAGGTACAGAACGTCATTTTTAGGAAAGCAGCGTCCCTGTAAGCCGGGCAAAATATTGTGAAACGATTGATTTACTGATCGGCTGGCAAGAAATTCGGTACAGAAGTCTGCAAATAAAAAGTCAAGTAAAAAATGATGAACTTTGAAAATTTATACAGGTTGAATTTGAGGTATCACAAATAGGCCACCGTAGAGCGCT
>CACZXG010000130.1 GCA_902785055.1 uncultured Lachnospiraceae bacterium | reverse complement strand
GGGCAAACGGAAACTGAATGATAAAGAACCGAAACCAGAGAAGAAGGCTCCCTCCTGTCCGAAGTGGCTGGAGCCGGAAGCGAAGAAGGAATGGCGCAGACTCGCAAAGAAGATGGAGCTTATGGGTGTGCTCACCGAGGTAGATATGGCTGCTTTTGCCGGATATTGTCAGGCGTATGCCCGTTGGAAAGAAGCGGAAGAGTTCATCACCCAGCACGGAACAATCGTGAGAACACCGTCTGGATACTGGCAGACGGTTCCTCAGGTTTCCATCGCGCAGACCTATCTGAAGGTGATGAATCGTCTTGCAGAGCAGTTTGGTCTGACTCCGGCAGCGAGATCCCGCATTGTGGCGGACACTACCGGAAACGGATCAGAGGATGAGCTCGAAGCACTGCTGGGGGGTGATGCATGATGGGAAGAGCGAGGCCAGCAGATTATCCAAAACTGAAAAATTATGAGCCGACCCGGTTCATGCTTCCGACCTCTCACTATGACAAGGTCAAAGCAGACCGGGCCGTCACGTTTATCGAGAATCTGAAGCACACAAAAGGTAAGTGGGACGGGAAACCGTTCTGGCTTCTGCCATGGCAGGAGCAGATCATCCGAGATATCTTCGGGATCGTGGATGAGAATGGTCATCGGCAGTTCCGTACAGCCTACATCGAGATCGGCAAGAAGAACGGGAAGAGTGAGCTTGCCGCAGCGGTGGCGTTGTATCTTCTGTACGCGGATAACGAGCCATCAGCGGAGGTGTACGGCGCAGCGGCAGACCGGCAGCAGGCGTCGATTGTATTCGATGTGGCCAAGCGCATGGTGGAAAAAACACCGGCGCTCTTAAAACGGTCTAAGATAATGGCCGCTACCAAGAGACTGGTCAACTATACAAATGCCGGTATCTATCAAGTTCTGTCTGCAGAAGTGGGAACAAAGCACGGTCTGAATGTATCCGGACTTGTATTTGATGAGCTGCATAGTCAGCCCAACCGGAAATTATACGATGTGCTTACCAAGGGGAGTGGTGATGCCCGTGAACAGCCGCTCTACTTCCTGATCACGACTGCCGGCACGGATAAGGAATCCATCTGTTACGAGTTGCACACTAAGGCATTGGATATCATGGCAGGTAGGAAGATTGATCCTACTTTTTATCCGGTTGTGTATGGTCTTGCGGATGACGATGACTGGCACGACGAGGCAAATTGGTACAAGGCAAATCCCTCGCTTGGACATACGATTCAGATTGATCGCGTCCGAGATGCGTACCGGGAAGCATTGGAGAACCCGGCAGAAGAGAATGTATTCAAACAGCTGCGGCTAAATATGTGGGTATCCTCCCTCACGCGCTTTATCCCGGAGCAGATCTACGAACTAGGGAATGTGCCCATCGACATGGAATCCTTAAAAGGCCGGGACTGCTACGGCGGGTTGGACCTTTCCTCTACCGGTGATATCACTGCTTTTGTGCTCATGTTCCCACCCAGGGACGAGACAGAGAAATATGTGATGCTGCCGTTTTTCTGGGTCCCAGAGGACACTATTCCGCTTCGGGTCCGAAGGGCATCGGTTCCCTATGACGTCTGGTACAAACAAGGGTACCTGAACGCCACTGAGGGCAACGTGATCCATTACGGCTTTATCGAAAAGTTCATCGAGGACCTGGGCACGCAGTACCACATCTTAGAGATCGCCTTCGACCGCTGGGGTGCTGTGCAGATGACACAGGACTTGGAGGGGATGGGCTTTACCGTGGTGCCGTTTGGCCAGGGCTACAAGGATATGAGCCCGCCTACGAAAGAGTTTTATAAGCTGCTGATGGAAGGCAGGATCATTCATGGAGGACATCCGGTGATGCGCTGGATGAGCGGAAACGTAGTGGTGGATACGGATCCTGCTGGAAATATCAAATGTACGAAGGCAAAGTCACCGGAGAAGATTGACGGTATCGTTGCTGCCATTATGGCGCTGGATCGTTGTATCCGCCACGAGCAGCAGGGAAGCGTCTACGACGAACGCGGATTGATGGTCTTCTGATGTCCAAAATCGGATAAGATTCTACTTGTGGAATGTGCTATGCTCATAACGTGAAAGATCGCGCAGGGGCTTCCCGGAAGGGAGGTCCCTTTTCTTATGGAGGAAAATGCCAATGGGATTTTTAGAATGGCTGGGTATCAGCCCAAGAGATGAACCGGAGCTGCCGAAGATTGAGGATAACGTCCGCGACTCTGGACAGACTTTCGTTTTCGGGAAAGCAGATTCTGGTGAACGAGTGGATGAAAAATCCGCTATGCAGATCGCAACGGTGTATGCCTGCGTTCGACTTCTGGCCGAGACAGTAGCAGGGTTGCCGCTGCATCTGTACCGCTACACCGATAAGGACGGGAAGGGTAAGGAACTGGCAAAGGACCATCCCCTTTATAAGATTCTCTACCGGCAGCCAAATCCGGAGATGACGAGTTTCTCTTTCCGGGAGACGATGCTTGTGCAGCTTCTCTTGTGGGGGAACTGCTATGCACAGATCATCCGCGATGGCAGGAACGGCATCATGAGTCTGTATCCACTGCTCCCTGAAAACATGGAGATCGACCGAGACGAGCAGGGTGAAATCTATTATATCTACCATGCCTATACGGATGAGGCACCAGGAGAACAGAACAAGGACATTTATTTCCGTAGGGATGAGATCTTCCATATCCCGGCTTTAGGATTCAACGGCCTTGTAGGTTTCTCACCGATCGCCATGATGAAGAACGCCCTTGGAACAACGCTTGCAGTCGAGAGATACGGCAGCAGCTTCTTCAAGAACGGGGCACAGCCTTCCGGGGTGTTAGAGCATCCAGGAACAATCAAAGATCCTTCAAAGATCCGGGAGAACTGGTCAGCAGTTTACGGAGGCGCGAACAACGCTCATAAGGTAGCGGTCCTCGAAGAAGGCATGCAGTACAAACCGATCAGCCTGCCTCCGGAAGACAGTCAGTTCCTCTCCACCAGGCAGTTCGGTGTCAACGAGATCTGTCGGATATTTCGAGTGCCGCCACACATGGTGCAGAATCTGGAACATGCCACATTCAGCAATATCGAACATGAATCTCTGAATTTCGTGATGCATTCTCTGATGCCCTGGCTGGTCCGGTTCGAGCAGGCGATCATCAAGGACCTACTTCTGCCGGAAGAGCAGGAGGAATACTTCCCGAAATTCAATGTAGATGGGCTTCTACGCGGCGATTATCAGTCCAGGATGCAGGGATACGCGACAGGCATCAGCAACGGATTTATGTCTCCGAATGATGTTCGGGCCCTAGAGCAGTGGGATCCTATCCCGGATGAGCAGGGAGGAAATCGCTTCTACCTTAATGGTGGATATGTGAGATTAGAGGATGCAGGGAGACAGGTGACAGAGCCAGAGAAGGATACCGAACAGACAAAGAACAGGTGGAAGTAAATGAATATACCAGAAGATCTTACCGGAAGGGTATTCGGGGACCTCAAAGTCTTATGGAAACATAAACAAAGCGCAAACGGTGGGGCTACGTGGGTTTGCAAATGCAAATGCGGGCATATTGATATTGTACAGGGAAATAGATTAATAAGCGGTCATAAAACACATTGCAGCTATTGTAATTATGGCCGCTTTAAATTCTATGATGGCTATAAAAAAGTAAAGTGCATACTTCCCGATGGAAGTAGTTTTTCATTCGATTTCAGCGACTTCCCTTTAATAAGCAAATATCGATGGTCGCATATGAAAAACGGATATTTTAAAGCGTCTCTTGGTTCCAGAAAAGCAGGCCATGTGCTGCTTCACCGTCTTATTATGAATGCTCCAAACGGAATGGTGATCGATCACATAGATGGAGATAAAAGTAACTGTTGTAGGGAGAACCTTCGAATATGTACTAATGCAGAAAATACTAGGAATAGTTCAATGCACAGAACAAATACAACAGGGTATAAGGGTGTTTCTTTTGACCCGAGAAGAAATTCTTGGTATGCAAGAATCTGCAAAGATAGTGAAAAAATGTATATTGGTTCTTTTGATTCCCCAGAAATGGCTGCTGAAGCATATGACAAGGCAGCATTGAAGCTGCATGGCGAATATGCAAAGACCAATAGAACGATCGGATTAATTTAGGAGGAGAACATGAAGAGGTTTTGGAATTGGATCAGGGACGATACAGGCGGAAGAGTGTTAAGGCTCAATGGTCTGATCGATGAAGATGACATGTGGAATGATTCCGTAACGCCAAAGGCGTTCCGTGACGAGCTTATGGAAGACGAAGGCGACATCACGGTCTGGATCAATTCCCCTGGAGGGTCTGTATGGGCTGCTGCGGAAATTTACACCATGCTTAAAGATTATGCTGGAAGTGTGACCGTAAAGATCGATGCTATAGCGGCATCTGCAGCATCTGTTGTAGCGATGGCGGGCGATAAAGTACTCATGTCACCTGTCGCGATGTTGATGATCCACGATCCTTATACGGTAGCGATGGGAAATACCAGGGACATGGAGAAGGCGATTGATACGCTCAACGAAGTTAAGGAATCCATTATCAACGCTTATGCCGCCAAGTCTGGTATGAGAAGGTCGAAGATTGCGGACCTTATGAGCGATGAGACGTGGATGAATGCTAAAAAAGCTGTTGAATTGGGCTTTGCTGACGAGGTGATGTATTCGGATGAAAAAGAGTACGAAGAGACTGTTGAGGACGAGGGTGCGTATTCCATGAAGCGGGTCGGGCAGATCATCCTGAATCGCCTTCACATTGCAGACGAAGTGCGACCCAAGGCGAGAGAAGAGCCGGTGATCGGGATGGACGGAAAAACAGAAAATGGGGCAGTTCCCTATCAGATTTTAAGAAAGCAGCTGGAGTTCCTGAAATAAGGATCCAGCTTTTTTCATGCAAAAAATTACTTTCACGGAGGAAAAACAGATGAGTAAGATTATTGAACTGAGAAACAAAAGAAATGCACTCTGGGAGCAGACAAAGGCGTTCCTGGAGGAACATCGTGATGAAAATGGGCTGGTTGAGGCTTCCGCGGTCGAGCAGTATGACAAGATGGCTGCCGATGTGCATGCCCTGGGTGAAGAGATCAAACGCCTGGAGGATCAGATGGAGATGGATGCCAAGCTGTCCGCTGCGACCTCTGCTCCGGTACATGCTGACCCGAAGATGGGCCAGAAGAAGGGCATTATTCGTCCGACAGCGACTGCCGAGTACAACGAGGCTTTCTGGAATATGATGCGGGGCGTGAACACGATGGAGGTCCGTGACGCCCTGTCTGTGGGTGTGGATCAGAACGGTGGATTCACTGTTCCGGATGAGTTCGAGCATCAGCTTATCCAGGCGCTGGAGGAGAATAACATCTTCCGTTCCCTGGCAAAGACCATTCACACGAATTCCGGTACCCGTACAATCCCGATCGCGACCGATTCCGGTACTGCATCCTGGATTGAGGAAGGTGCTGCTATTCAGGAATCGGATATGAGCTTTGCACAGGAGACGCTGTCCGCTTATAAGCTCGGTTGCATGATCAAGGTCAGCAACGAGCTCCTGAACGACTCCGCCTTCAATATCGCAGCGCATATTGCGCAGCGTTTTGGTGTTCGTTTCGGTAACGCGGAG
>CACZXG010000129.1 GCA_902785055.1 uncultured Lachnospiraceae bacterium | reverse complement strand
TGATGATATCGCCGGGATCGCTGTTCTCGCGCTTAACGTTCCTGCGCGCCGCAGCGCCCATGACAGCTCCGATCTCCATTCTCTTGGCGACATAGCCGGGATGATAGATCTCCTTGACCTGACCGGTAGCAAGACCGATCTGGTTGCCATAACTGGAATAGCCCTTGGCGGCTCCTGTGACAAGTTTCTTCTGGGGAAGCTTGTTCTCGAGAGTTTCAGAAACGGGGACCGTAGGATCTGCCGCGCCGGTCACGCGCATTGCCTGATAGACATAACCTCTTCCGGAGAGCGGATCGCGGATAGCACCGCCAAGGCATGTGGCAGCTCCGCCGAAAGGTTCGATCTCTGTGGGGTGGTTGTGTGTCTCGTTTTTAAAGAAAACAAGCCATTCTTCTGTCTCAGGGCCGTTTCCGTAGTCCACTTCCACAGGCACCACAACAGAGCATGCGTTATTCTCGTCGGACTCTTCCTGATCCGTGAGCTTGCCGTCTGCCTTGAGCTTCTTCATGCCCATAATGGCCAGATCCATCAGGCAGACGTATTTATCATCGCGGTCTTTGTAAAACTCTTCTCTTGTATCAAGATAACTTAAATAGGTGGGTTCGATAATATCCCTGTAATAGCCGTCTTCAAACTCCACGTCCCTGAGTTCTGTGGAAAATGTGGTGTGACGGCAGTGATCCGACCAATATGTATCCAGTACGCGGATCTCCGTGATGGTGGGATCTCTGTGCTCTGTGCCGGCAAAATATTCCTGGATAAACTTAAAGTCGTTGGAAGTCATTGCAAGGCCCAGGGAAGCGTAAAGATTCATGAGCTCAGATTCATTCATCTTAGTCATTCCGGTCATGACCCTGACATCCTCAGCTTCAGGATACTCCATCTGAAGAGTCTTGGGTTTCTCCATGCCTGTCTCACGGGAATCTACGGGATTGATGCAGTAATGCTTGATCCTCCTGAGTTCTTCTTCCGTGATGTCTCCAAGAAGAATATATGTCTCCGCCGTTCTGATCACAGGCTGTTCGTTCTCGTTGAGAAACTGGACGCACTGAACCGCACTGTCCGCTCTCTGGTCAAACTGTCCGGGAAGGGCTTCAACACTGAAAACATGCCCGTTCGCGGGAATATCGATAGTTTCTCTGTAAAGAATGTCTACGGGCGGCTCTGAGAAAACAGTCCTGCACGCAGTTTCAAAAACTTCATCGGAGACATTCTCCACATCGTATCGGATCAGTTTCCGAACTCCGGTAAGCCCTTTCACTGCCAAAAAGCCGATGATGTCGTCCCTCAGCTGCCTTGCCGCTACCGCGTAGGGCTCCTTCTTCTCAACATAGATCCGTCTGACTTTACTCATAGATCGTGCTTTCTCCTCCTATGGGGTAAGTGATTTGTATTATTGTCTCAAGGAATTATATCATAGGAATTCAAAATGTACATACACGGTATGTCTAATGATTTTATATACTTCTCTGTAAATTTTAGTTGAACATCCTAATTGGTTGTGTTATACTCTCAAATGTTGACGGACAAAAGCGCCGTCGATCAACTGCATAGGGGAATCATACAATGGCAGTATCACGGTCTCCAAAACCGTTCATGGGGGTTCGAATCCCTCTTCCCCTGCTTTTTTACAAGCCTTCATCATAAGTTGATGAAGGTTTTTTATTGCCGTAAATAAACGGAAGTATTTCATTTTCTATGCACAAAAAGAGGAAACCATTGACAGGTTTCCTCTTTTTACATGTCTTTATACTTTTTCAGGCCCTTATTCTTTCTTTAGATTCCCGCGATCCTTCTTACGACCGCTTCGTCTACAGGGAACGGCGGGAGCTTGCACTTGCCCTTGTTGGCCAGCACTTCCTGCACTGACTGCTCCAGGATCTCCATCGGGACGTCTTCCCTTCCGCAGGTAATTGTGTAATACTCATCAAGTTCTTCGACAGTTTTAAATCCCGCGAGGGAAAGGATGTAGTTTACTTCAACAGGATCTGCCTCCCTGAGATAGCCGGGCAGGAAGTATCCGCAGGCCTTTCCGTGTGCCATATGGGCGCTGTAGGTAAGTCTGTAACTGAGGGCGTGAGGCATGGAGGTCGCAGTGTGCGCGATGGCCATGCCCGCCATGCAGGAGGCATTCATCATATTCTGATAGTCCTCGGAGCATGCCTCTCTTCTGCCCAGGATCACATCCTTGCTGCGGGCCCAGACTCTGATGCCCGCCTCTGCACACATTTTGCTGAAATCTGTAGCCGCTGAGTGAATGTAACTCTCGTAGAGGTGGCAGAGAGCGTCCATTGTAGTATTGGCGAGGATATGCTTCGGCGCGCCGGAAACATATTTCCCGTCGATCAGCGCAAGATCCGCGAAGATCTTGTGGGGAATAGATCCCTTGACATGAATATCGTGTCTTGTGAGAACGGAAACCGCTGTGACTTCAGAGCCGGTTCCGGCTGTCGTAGGGATCTCAGCGATCGGCAAAGTGGTGGTCTCCGCTGTTTTGTCATACAGATAGTCCCAGTCCCTGTCAGGATGACGGATCATAAGGGCGATCGCCTTCGCGGCATCCATAGGGGATCCTCCTCCGATGCCGATAACGAAGTCAGCTTTCACTTTGCATCCCACCTGCCTGGCTCTCATGACAGTTTCCACAGAAGGATTTTCTTCAACTTCCGCGAATTCCACCCAGGATACGCCATGTTTGTCGAGGGCGGCCGTCACATCCGCAAAGGCGCCGCACCTTCTGGCGCTGCTCTTTCCGGTAACGATCAGTGCCCGGGTTCCGAGGGCGGCCAGCTCAGCGCTGTGACGAAGCACACAATTCTCTTCGGAATAAACAAGAGTCGGCATTAAGAATTTCATCCGGTTACCTCCGCCTTATCAGCAGTTCTTCTCGGGAACATCAAAATTCTTGGTAGTCCCGAACTTGGTCGTCTGTACAATACCCTTGAGTTTGAATCCCTCATTCACAAGGATCTGTGCCATGTCTTCAACGGAGATCGCGCCGGAAGCCTTGACTACGATTTCGGCGCCTCTCTCCTTCGTGTGATAGACAGCCAGTGAATCCAGGTTGGCATTGTTGTCACCGAAGCATTTGGCCATCGGAGCAAATTCGCCGGGTGTATCCGTGGCCGCGAAAATGAATCTGGTACCCTGTTTTCTGTAGCCGAGAAGTTCGACAAAAGCCTGGAAAATATCCTTGTCTGTGATAATGCCGATGACTTTGTTGTTCTCATCAACTACCGGAAGAACCGAGATCTCATTTTCCAGCATAGTCTGGGCTGCCACCTCAACAAAGACATCCTGTGAGATGGTCTTGACATCTGTGATCATAATGTCCTGGACCTGAGTTTTGCTCAGAAGGTAATTAAGTTCATAGATGGAGAGCGCTGTGGAACTCGCTCCGCTCTTTTCCTTGACAAGTCCACCTGTGACAAGGCCGATCAGCTTGCCCTGATCGTCTACCACGGGCAGACGGTGGAAATGATTCTTTCTCATGATCTCAACCGCCTTGGAGATCACAACATCCTTAGTGATCGTATAAGGTTTCTCTGTCATATGATCTTTAACGTACATAATGCTTCCTCCCTGTGATCATTATAAGTAACCATACCCGCTGTATACCAAGCGCTCATCCGCCGAGATAGGCCTTCTGCACTCTCTCGTCATTCGCGAGTTCTTCACCGGTCCCCTCCAGTGTGATATTGCCCGTTTCAAGCACGTATGCTCTGTCCGCGATGGCCAGCGCTCTTTTGGCATTCTGTTCCACTAAGAGGATCGTCGTCCCCTTGTCGTTGATCTCCCTGATAATATGGAAGATCTCGGATACGAGGAGCGGCGAAAGACCCATGGAAGGCTCGTCCAGAAGAAGGATAGAGGGCTTTGCCATAAGAGCCCTGCCCATGGCAAGCATCTGCTGCTCCCCTCCGGACAATGTGCCGGCAAGCTGTTTCCTTCTCTCTTTAAGACGAGGGAAAAGCTGATAGACTTCCTCCATATCCTCGACCATTTTGGACTTGTCCTTCCGCAGATAAGCACCCAGGATAAGGTTCTCTTCAACTGTCTGTTCCGCGAAGACTCTTCTTCCCTCGGGTACCTGCGCAAGGCCCATTCCGACGATCTTGTTTGCCGGTGTTTTGGTCAGTTCCACATCGTCAAGCTTGATGCTTCCCTCAGCGGCCTTAACAAGACCGGAGATCGCGTGCATTGTCGTCGTCTTTCCGGCACCGTTAGCACCGATCATTGTCACGATCTCACCGTCACGTACCTCAAATGAGATGCCCTTGATGGCTTCGATCATGCCGTATTTAACCTTTAAGTCTGTTACTTTGAGCATATATTAGTCCCCCAGGTACGCTTTGATGACTTCAGGGTTGGACTGGATCTCCTCCGGTGTACCCTGTGCAAGCATCATTCCGTAGTTCAGTACTGTGATCCTCTCGCAAATTCCCATGACGAGCTTCATATCGTGCTCGATCAAAAGGATCGCGATCTTAAAGTGATCGCGGACGAAACGGATCATGTCCATCAGTTCCGCTGTCTCCTGAGGGTTCATGCCCGCAGCCGGTTCGTCCAAAAGAAGGAGCTTGGGATCAGTCGCCAGAGCCCTTGCGATCTCAAGCCGCCTCTGTGCGCCGTAGGGAAGGTTGCTCGCCTTGTAATCCGCGTATTTGTCCAGTTCCATGATCTTAAGAAGGTCCATAGCTTTCTCGTTGATCTCTTTCTCGCAGGAGAAATACTTGGGAAGCCGCAGGATCGCTGTGATCGGAGAATAAGGAATTACATTGTGGAAACCTGTCTTGACATTGTCCAGGACAGTCAGATTGCCGAAAAGGCGGATGTTCTGGAAAGTTCTGGCGATACCGGCCTTGTTGATATCCACTACGCTCTTGCCTGCCGTATCCTTGCCGTCAAAGTATATTTTGCCCCTGCTGGGCTTATATACCTTGGTCAAAAGATTGAATACCGTCGTCTTGCCGGCTCCGTTAGGACCGATCAGACCTGCTATCTCGCCGTCAAAAACCTGAAGGTTGAGGTCGTTTACCGCTGTAAGACCGCCGAAATCAATGCCGAGTTCCTGTACGTCGAGGACCGGTGCCTTCCCGTTATCAGCTTTATACTCACTCACCTTGGGCACCTCCTTTCGCCTTGCGTGCAAACAGACTCTTCCATTTGGTCATGAGCCATTCGTTGTTCGTAACGAGCATGATCAGGATCAGTACTACTGCGTAGATCAGCATTCTGTAATCCTGAAGCGAACGCAGCAGTTCAGGAAGCAGGATCAGGACAACGGTCGATATGATCGTGCCGGTCATGTTTCCGAGTCCGCCAAGAACGACGTATACGAGGATCAGAATGGATGTGTTGAAATCGAATTTGTTAGGTACCAGTGTGGAGTAATTAAGTCCGTAGAGGGCTCCCGCAGCACCTGCCAGTGCAGCTGACGTTACAAAGGCAAGCATCTTGGTCCTGGAGATCGGAATACCGACTGATTCCGCGGCAATACGATTGTCCCGTGCCGCCATGATCGCTCTGCCGCTTCTTGAAAACATAAGGTTATAGACGACAAAGAGCGCGATGATGACAAGGATGATCCCTACTGTGAAATTGGCGATCTTCTGTGTTCCTGTGGCGCCCATGGGGCCGTTCAGGAGCATTTTGCCGCCGGGCGCAAGCTTGAAATTGCTCTCCACAAAACTGAAGTGAAGTCCGTCGGTGTCGATGCCGATGTAAGCGTTCATGAATATACTCTTGATGATCTGTCCGAAAGCCAGCGTGACGATCGCGAGATAGTCGCCCTCTTGCGGGTCGTTCTGTGACGGCAATGCTATTATTCTT
>CACZXG010000128.1 GCA_902785055.1 uncultured Lachnospiraceae bacterium | reverse complement strand
ATCGCGGCACTCAGTTCCTGGACCTTCTCACTGACGCTTCTGTTGAACACCCTCTCAGGTTTTCCTACAGCCGTGTAGTCCTCGAGAATGCTGAAACAGTCTATTCCCAGAGCGCTCTCTATTTTGCCAAAGTCATAGTTGAACAGTTCCCGGAAGATCCTGAAATCATTGAGAGCGAAGGCATTGACACTGCCTTTGTTGGCGCCCACTTTCTCCGATACCAGCGTGAAGGGAGTCTCCGTCGTGGCGATCAGATACGCAAGATAGTTGTGCCACAGATTCTTATTAAATCCATATGTAGTGGCCAGATCCAAAAGACTGTGGACCTGTTCGTAGATCTCTTCGATCATGGTTTCCCGGTCATAATCACCGTCGTCGAACTGACGGCAGATCTCCGCGAGGCTGCGCAGAATGCTGTCCTCTCCGATCCCCCTGTAAATGATAAGTTTGGATGTGAGTCGGTACATGGCTAATACTCCTTTAACTCTGATTGTTTCCATTCCCGTAAATGGTAACATTAAATATGTTTTTGGGCAATTCAATGAAGAAAAACATTTCCTATGCAGGTGCGTATGCGATATAATAGACGATAGTTGTTTTTCAAAAGAGAGAAACCTGACAGTATTTTCTAATAAGAAAGAGGTGGTCATTCATGCAGATCGGATTTGATAACAACAAGTATTTCAAGACCCAGTCTGAACACATCAGAGAGCGCATTTCGCAGTTCGGAGGCAAGCTCTATCTGGAGTTCGGCGGCAAGCTCTTCGACGATTATCACGCGTCCAGAGTGCTTCCCGGGTTTGAACCCGACTCCAAGATCACTATGCTGTGCGAACTAAAGGATCAGGCCGAGATCGTCGTTGCGATCAACGCGGCTGATATTGAGAAAAATAAGGTCAGAGGCGACCTCGGCATCACCTATGACGAGGACCTGCTGCGTCTTGTCGACGCCTTTACAAGCCACGGCCTCTATGTAGGCAGCGTCGTGCTCACAAGATTCGCCAATCAGCCCTCTGCCATCGTCTATGAGAAGAAGCTCCAGTCCCTTGGACTGAAGGTATACAGGCACTATCCCATTCCCGGATATCCGGTTGATATCCCGCTGATCGTCAGCGAAGACGGCTACGGCCGCAACGACTACATCGAGACAAGCCGTCCCCTTGTCGTCGTGACAGCCCCCGGTCCCGGTAGCGGCAAGATGGCGACCTGCCTGTCTCAGCTCTATCATGAGAACCGAAGGGGCATCAAGGCCGGCTACGCTAAATTCGAGACCTTCCCTGTATGGAACCTTCCTCTCAATCACCCGGTTAATCTCGCCTATGAGGCAGCCACGGCGGACCTGGACGACATCAACATGATCGATCCTTTCCACCTCGAAGCCTACAACAAGACCTGCGTCAACTACAACCGCGACGTGGAAGTATTTCCTCTGCTCAACGCGATCTTTGAAAAGATCTACGGGACATCTCCTTACAAATCTCCCACTGACATGGGCGTCAATATGGTCGGCCTGTGCATCAGTGATGACGAGGTCTGTAAGAAAGCCGCCCGTCAGGAGATCATCCGCCGTTACTACGACGCCCTGTGCGAGCATCGCAAGGGTAATGCGGACGAGGAACCGATCCGCAGGATCGAACTTCTCATGAAGAAATCCGGCATTGACATATCGGAGAGACCAGTCGTCATGGCGGCCAATCTCAACGCCGACAAGACCGGAGCTCCCGCTGCCGCTATGGAGATGGCAGACGGCACTATTTTGACAGGACGGACCTCTGAACTTCTGGGTGCTTCCTCGGCGCTGCTGCTCAACGCCCTCAAAAAGCTTGCGGGCATCGAGGACAATGTCAAGCTGATCAGCCCTCAGATCATCAACCCGATCATGGAGATGAAGATTGACCATCTCGGAAGCGACAATACTTCTCTTCTGCACCTGAACGAGCTGCTGATCGCGCTCGCCATCGCGGGAGTGACAGACCCCTGCGCCAAGGCGGCGATCGACCAGTTAGAGCATCTGAGGGGACTTGAAGTTCACTCATCCGTGATCCTCTCCCAGATCGATTCGGGCGTTTTCAAAAAGCTCGGCGTGAACCTCACCTGCGAGCCTCACTACGAGAGTAATAAGTTATATCATAAATGATCTGTTTTATGCCTCTTTCCTTTATTTGTGGAAAGAGGCATCGTTTTATGATATGATTACTTTGAGTAAAAACGTTCGCTTGCGTATTCAGGTAATATGGGGTACCTGAGGAGCATGAAGACTTAGAAAGTATCAGGAGGTTACACATCTTATGAAACCGTATGCATTCGGCGTCGATATCGGCGGCACAACGATCAAGATGGGATTTTTCGACACAGAGGGGAAATTCCTCGATAAGTGGGAGATCACGACCCGCACGGAGAACAATGGAGAGAAGGTCCTTCCGGACATTGCCCGCTCCATTAAGAAGAAACTCAAGGAGAATGAACTGACCCTGGACGACCTGGAAGGCGTCGGCATCGGCGTTCCCGGACCTGTCCTTTCAGGCGGCATTGTCGATCAGTGCGTCAACCTCGGATGGGGAGTCATTGACGTGAGAAAGGAACTCTCCTCTCTGCTGGACGGCGTATATGTGACGGTCGGAAACGACGCCAATGTAGCTGCCCTGGGCGAGCAGTGGAACGGCGGCGGCAAGGGCCACGACAATGTGGTCATGGTGACGCTCGGCACGGGCGTCGGCGGCGGCATTATCATAGGCGGCAAGATCCTTGCGGGATCTCACGGAGCAGCCGGCGAGATCGGCCATATGAAGGTAAGGGACAACGAGACTGCTGTCTGCGGCTGCGGCAAGAAAGGCTGCCTTGAGCAGTACGGCTCCGCTACAGGTGTTGTTCGCCTCGCGCATCTGGCCCTGGATGCGAATCCGGCTGCGGAAACTCCTCTGCGCGGGCTCGATCCGCTTACGGCTAAGGATGTATTCGACTATGCGAAGACCGGAGATGAATTCTCCCTGTCCGTGATCGATACAGTAGGCAAGATGCTTGGCGAAGCGATCGCGCACATCACCTGTGTCGTAGATCCCGACGTCATCGTGATCGGAGGCGGCGTCTCCAGAGCCGGACAGATCCTTCTTGACGCTGTGGAGAAGTATTACAAACCCGCCGCGTTCCACGCGTCCCGCAATACTGATTTCAAACTCGCCGTTCTCGGAAACGACGCCGGCATGTATGGCGCGGTGAGAATGATCCTGAACAAATAAAGACTGCGAATATTGATAAAAGGTACCGTTTCAGCCACGGTACCTTTTTTAATGATTTTTCCGAAAGACGTAACGATTCCTCAAATGCCCGCTTTTTCCCTCAGAAATCGCTCAACTTCTTCAAAATAGTGAGCCGGGTCTTTATCCGCTGCCTGCGCGTGCCCTGCCCCTTCGACGACCATGATCTCTTTTTCACAGGCCGCCGCGTCATACAGTTCCCGGCACATGCTCACCGGGATCATCCGGTCCTCTTTCCCGTGTATAAATAAGGTGGGAACCATGCTCGAAGAGACAGCTTTTAAAGGGCTTGTCTCCTTCAGGTCATAACCTGCGCGAAGACGGATCATCAGTTCCGCCGAATCAACGACCGGGAAGGCGGGCAGGTGAAACCAGCTTCCGATCTTCTCCCGAAACATTGAGTAGGCATCTGTAAAGGCGCAGTCTGAAATTACTGCTTTTATGTTATCAGGCACATTCTCCCGTCCGCAGTAAAGAAGCGCTGTGGAAGCTCCCATAGACAGACCGTGCAGGACGATCTCCGCTTCGGGATCTCTTTCCCGGATCAGTTCGACCCACCCTGCAAGATCCTCGCTGTCAGTGGCACCAAGTCCTATATAATCACCTTCGCTCTCGCCCTGGCACCTGAAATCCGGCGCAAGAACACTGTACCCGTGCGTCCAATACCAGTACGCATAGCCGTACATCATCTCTTTGCTTCCTGTGTAACCGTGCAGCAGTATGACCCAGCGATGCGGATCCGCGGATTTATGTGCTGCCTCCGATGTGCCGCCATCAGACTTATGCCCCGCCTCCGCCGCGTCATCTAAGGTCTGCATGAGTACGCCCTTGAGTCTGTATCCGTCTTCTGACAGAATCTCCACTTTCTCAATACCGTCCTGCCGTCCCCAGACTTTTCCAACCACGGTCATCGCGGTCAGGTTCTGCTTCATCTCAGTCTCCTGCACCTGTTCCGCGTAGCTTTGTTCAGAGATCCTTTGGAAAGCGTCAAGTTTTTCCATAAAAGACGGCACCAGCACGGCGCTGACCAGTAGATTAACTGCCGCCCAGTACAGGACGAACAGGATCAGCAGGATCGCTGCCGGTATCCTTTTATATCTTTTAGTCATCTTCTTAATTTCCTATCGTCGATCGATATCTCCCATTATACAAAAAAAAGAGACTGCCGGTCCGACAGTCTCTTTCAATTTCACACTATTTTAACATCTATTTGAGTTCAATGATCTCGCCGCCTTTGACCGTGGCTTTGATGTCAGATCCCGTCTTCACCTGCTGCCACAGATCATATTTGATCCTGTACTGCTTATCTCCCGACAGGATCCAGTATTTCTCGCTCCGGCCGCTCTCCCGCTCCGTATCCGGGAGACTGAGTTCCGCGAAATAGGGTTCCGTATCAGTGCCCGATGTGACTTCATCCCGATCGTACAGCCATTTCATTATACTGTAGTAATACTTCTTGGCGAATACCGGAACGTCCACATAAACCGGTTCCTCGTAGGTCTCCGTGTGGTACTCCGTCCTGTAGCGCGGCACCTGGTGCTCGATCTCCTCGTAGTAGCCGTTCCCCAGGTCTCTGTACTCGATCTCCGTGTCATAACCGTCCAGGACCTGCTCGGAGACTTCCCTCGTCCGGGTCTCATAGTGATCCAGAACGTGATTGTAGGTGTAGACCTCGTCGCGGCTTGTGACATCCCAGGCTCCGTCCGGAAGATTCCAGCTGCTGTCCTTCACCTCCTGGTAGCGCTCGATGGAAATAGACCTCTCCCAGGACTTGGCATCCACATGCAGTCCCTTGGTCTTGGGCATCATCAGGTAGATCAACAGTCCGGCCGCGATGATCAGCGCGATAAACAGCGGAAGCCTGCTCCTGCCCGCTCCTGCCTTGGAGATATTGGCGCCTTCAGCTTCACGCCTGGCTTCCTCACGCTTCTCCTCACGCTCTCTGTCCTTCTCCTTGCTCTCGAAGTAGTTGGCTTCACTCTCTGCCCTTGCGGCGCCGCAGGCGGAGCAGAATTTGTTGTCGTCGGGATTAAGCGTGTTGCAGTACGGACACAGCCAGTCCGGATTCTTGTTGATCTTGTCCGGATCCTTCACATACTCTTTAGGTCCGGCCATATAGAATGTTATATCCTTGCCGCGGGGTTTACCGCATTTAGGGCAGATCTTGACCTCTCCGGAGATCCTGTCCGCGCCGCAGTAATCGCAGTCCCAGCAGCCGACCACTATTTTTCCCATATCTATCCTCAATACTGTCATACAGGACCCGCCCGCGGTTTACCGCGCTGCGCGTCAAGGCCACTGCTACGTCTACATTTTATCATCATTCCATAAAAGGCGCTATAGTACTCATTAACTACACTATTTTTCTTCCGGAACTTGACTTAACTGTTATAATTTGCTAACCTCGTTCTTGCAGCAATTTTATACTTCTACGTTGAAATTCTTAGGAGAAAGAAATGCGCCTGCATCCGCGGCAAAAAACAGCGGAGGCCGGGCCATTTTGCCGAAGGAGCAGCACTCTCAGGTGCCCGCGAAGGCGGGCGGCGACTAAGAATGGATGTAGCTCTGGAGAATCTCGTGATCGAGTACCGAAGGTGCAAGGCTTCGCCGCCGCTGCGGCGCAGGCTGAATCTCTCAGGTCAAAGGACAGGGTGCATGACCGGCTAACAGCCGTGTCTTTTTACTTGTGCGAAATGAGACCGCCGGAGC
>CACZXG010000127.1 GCA_902785055.1 uncultured Lachnospiraceae bacterium | reverse complement strand
TTGCGGCGGCTCGTTTTGCGAGCCTTTACTATTCAGGGAGGAAGCTCAATGAGACTTGATAAATATCTTAAGATTTCAAGGCTGATCAAGAGGCGCACAGTCGCCAACGAGGCCTGTGACAACGGAAGAGTCACACTGAACGGCCGCATAGCCAGGGCATCCGCCGAGGTGAAGCCAGGCGACATCATCGGCATCTCCTTCGGAAACCGGGAGACCAGAGTCGAAGTCCTCACAGTGCAGGAAAATGTGCGCAAGGAAGCTGCCGCGGACCTCTTCCGCTACCTTCCGTCGCCGGAGACGGCTTCTGTGAAGGAGGAGGAAACTATGAACCCGGAGGCCGGCGGGGAATTCTGAACTCTTTCTAAACTATTGGCGCATCGCATTGACGGAGCCTGAAAAAGAGGGGTAAGATGAGAACAATCCGGTGAGTGTTAACTCAAAACCTCGGACTGCGGCAGCAGTTTTCAGATATATGTGGAAAGGATAGAGCAGGAGGAGATCAATGGCAATTGAGAGGTCAGCAAAGACAAGAGAGCAGAACAGGCTCAGCATGTGGATTGCTGCTCTGGTCGTCGGCGCTCTGATCCTGGTAGTGCTCGTAACCTGCGGAAGCCTCTACCGCCGTCTCCACTCGAACAGGGAGAGGATCGAAGAACTTCAAGGCGAGATCGCGAAGGAAACACAGAGGGCGGAAGAGATCGAGGAATACAAGCAGTATACGAAGTCCAGAGAGTACATCGAGGAAGTGGCCAGAGAGAAACTCGGGCTGGTCTATGAGGGTGAAGTGATCTTCAAGGAAGAAGGCTCGTATTAAAAGGCTGTCGCCGGTTGGCGGCGGCTTTTTGAGTATGTTGGAGTGGCGAAAACTGGGTTAGAGGTGCTTAATTTGGGCTGCGCCTGGGCTTAATTGAGGCTGAGCGTGCGCTTAATAGAGGCTGCGCCTGCGTTGATTGAGGCTGCGCCTGTGCAGGCTCCATCCTTTAAGAAATTGTTTCAATTGGATGGGCCGGAAAATGGTGTTCAAGCGCAAATCCTCCATCGGATATGGCTGAAGCCGTAATTGGATGTAGAGCTTATGCCGGACAAGCCTTAAACATGCAATCGGATATGGCGACAAGCCGAAAGTGGATGTAGAGCTTGTGCCAAGCAAGCTTTAAACATGCAATCGGATTCAGCTGAGGCCTTAATTGGATGTAGAGTTTGTGCCAGACAAGCCTTAAACATGCCATCGGATTCAGCTGAGGCCGCAATTGGATGTAGAGCTTGTGCCAAGCAAGCTTTAAACATGCCATCGGATATGGCGACAAGCCGAAAGTGGATGTAGAGTTTGTGCCAGACAAGTCTTAAACATGCCATCGGATATGGCGATAAGCCGGAAATGGATGGAAGGCTTGTGCCGGACTCAGACTGGCTGATCAAGAATTGCACCATCCACCTGGAAATACAGAGGAAATTTATGATCGATCGAATTTACGATTATATGATTCGCAATAGAATGATCGAAGAAGGCGGATGCATCCTTGCTGCAGTGTCGGGCGGAGCTGATTCGATGTGCCTTTTGGAGATTCTGCGGGAGCTGTGGACAAGGGCCGGGTTTCAACTGAGGGTGCTTCATGTCCACCATGGGCTGCGTGAGAGCGCAGAGGGGGATCTTGAATATGTGGCCGGATACTGTGCGAACACGGGGATCCCTTTCGAGGCTGTGAGAGTGGATGCGGCAGGGTACGCCGCAGAGGTAGGAATGAGCGTGGAAGAAGCTGCCAGGCATTTGCGCTACGAAGCCCTTGAGAGCGCGGCGGAGCGCTGGGACCATGAGAAATCGCAGCTGTCCGGAAGCGCGGAGTGCTCAAACAGCGAGAACTCGCTGCAATCCAGCTGTGCACCATGCAGGATCGCAGTCGCTCATCACCTGGAGGACCAGGCGGAGACCGTACTGTTCAATCTTGTGCGCGGCAGCAGGTTAAAGGGTCTTCGCGGGATGCTTCCGGTGAACGGGAGGATCATCAGGCCGCTTCTTGAGTGCAGCAGGGAAGAAATTGAGGATTATCTCCGTGAGCGGGGAATTACCTGGAGAGAAGACGAGACCAACGAGGATGTCCGCTATGCAAGAAATCTTCTGCGGCGCGAGGTGATGCCGCTTCTGGAGAAGATCAACGCGGGAGCCGTGCAGCACATCGCAACGGCTGCTGAGGAAGCCGCAGAAACGGAAGAATTTCTGAAAAATGAAACCGACAGAGCTATGATGGCGTGCCGTGAATCGCAGGAAATACGTGAACCGCAGGAAATACGTGAACCGCAGGAAATACGTGAATCGCAGGAAATACGTGAAGCGAAGGAAATCAACTGTCAGAACAGCGAAATTCCAATGACGCCAATTGTAATCTCAATTCCCCGCCTCCTTAAAGAACTTCCGCTGATCAGCAGAAGAGTTGTCTATGAAGTAATTGCGGAGACAGCCGGCAGAAAAAAGGACCTGCGGGATGTGCATGTGCAGGATGTGCTCAAACTGGCGCAGAAGAATGGAAACGGGAAGCTGGATGTCTTTGCAGGCGTGCGGGTGGAGAAGGTTTACGACAAATTGATCTTTTTTGGAACTGCACAAACAGCTCCGGAGAAGAATCTGTCCGGAACTGACAGACCGATTTCAGCTGCTTCCCGACGCTGGCCGATGTACGCCGGAGAATACAGCTGCAGAGTCTTTGACTTTGACGGCAATATGGCATCAGTGTCCCGAAAGCAGTATACGAAATGGTTCGATTATGATAAAATAGGAGCGTTTCCAAGTTTTCGGACCAGGGAGGAAGGGGACCGCATAACGCTCGATGAGAGCGGCAGATCCAAGTCGATCGCCAGATATATGATCGACGCGAAGATACCTGCAGAGCTGCGGAGCAGGATAGTTCTTCCTGCGGCAGGCAGAGAGATCCTGTGGATTCCCGCAGGGCTGACCGGAAGCGCGGAAACGACCCGCCCTTCAGACAGCGGCAGAATCAGTGCTTCCTATATGGTAAGCAGCCGGACAAGAAGAATCCTGGAGATCAACTGGGAACCTGCGGCCGGACAACCCGATTCGAACCGGGATATTGAGCAGTAGACGGCCGGAAGCAGCCGGCCGGGGGCAAGCGGCCGGACAACCCTGACGGAATCACTGAGAAACTTAATTAACACAGCAAATAGGGATGAGGAGTATTATGCGCGAGACTATCAGAGAACTTATCAGTGAAGAAGAGGTAAATGCAAGGATCAGGGAACTTGGAGCTCAGATTTCCAAGGATTATGAAGGAAAGACCGTTCATTTGGTATGTATTTTGAAAGGTGCGTGCATCTTCATGTGTGAACTTGCCAAGAGGATCACGGTGCCCGTATCTATGGACTTTATGACAGTGTCAAGTTACGGAAGCGGCACGAAATCCAGCGGCATTGTGAGAATCCGGAAGGATCTGGACGACCCGATCGACGGGCTGGATGTCCTGATCGTCGAGGATATCGTGGACTCCGGACGCACTCTCTTCTACCTCGGTGAGGTTTTCAAACAGAGAGGCTGCGCGAGCGTGCGCACCTGCACACTGCTTGACAAGCCCGAGCGCCGCGTGGTGGACCTGGATGTGGATTACACGGGTTTTGAGATCCCGGACCAGTTCGTGGTCGGCTATGGAATGGATTACGACCAGAGATACAGAGATCTTCCTTTTATCGGGGTGGTTGAGTTCTCCGAGGAGTAATATTTTGACTGTGCTGCAATGATAACTGAGGTAGTATTTTGGATAATAATCAGAGACCGAGAACATTTAACAGTCTCCTGATCCCGGTTTTGATCCTGATGATGTTCATTTTCGTATTCTCGCCGATGGTGCGGGGATCGTTTTCGGGAAGTCAGGAGAGTTATACGCTGGAGAAATTTCAGGAAGATTTAAAGAGCGGCAGCGTTGAGAGTGTAACGATCACGCCCAACCGTGACAACGACACGGGCTATGCAGTGGTGACCCTTGAGGACAACACCCGCAATACCCTGTACGCGACGCAGATCGCGGTGATCGAGCAGACAGCGCGGGAGGCGGGGGTCGTACCCGTGGTCAGGGACATCCCCTCCGACAATATGTTTATGGTCAGCGTGCTGCCCACGATCCTGATCGTTGTGGTCTGCCTGTTCTTCTTCTATATGATGAACGCGCAGAACATGGGAGGCGGATCTAATGCCAAGATGATGAATTTTGGCAAGAGCAAGGCAAGGCTGGCCAGAAACAGCGGCGTGACACTCGATGACGTGGCCGGACTTCAGGAGGAGAAGGAGGACCTCGAGGAGATCATCGATTTCCTCAGGGACCCCGGCAAATATACAAAGGTAGGAGCCCGCATTCCGAAGGGCGTGCTTTTAGAAGGCGCACCCGGCACGGGCAAAACATTGCTGGCCAAGGCCGTCGCCGGCGAGGCAGGTGTGCCCTTCTTCAGCATTTCCGGTTCGGATTTCGTCGAGATGTTCGTAGGCGTGGGTGCATCCCGCGTGAGAGACATGTTTGACGAGGCCAAGAAGAATTCACCCTGCATTGTCTTTATTGACGAGATCGACGCAGTGGCGAGGCGCAGAGGCACTGGCCTGGGCGGTTCCCACGACGAGCGCGAGCAGACACTGAACCAGCTGCTGGTTGAGATGGACGGATTCGGGGTCAACGAGGGCATCATCGTCATGGCGGCCACCAACAGAGTGGACGTCCTTGATCCGGCGATCCTTCGTCCGGGCCGTTTTGACAGAAAGATTTCTGTAGGAAGACCTGACGTGAAGGGCCGTGAGGACATCCTCAAGGTTCATTCAAGGCAGAAGCCCCTCGGCGAGGACGTAGATCTGGGAGAGATCGCCCGCACAACGGCAGGTTTCTCCGGAGCGGATCTGGAGAACCTCATGAACGAGGCCGCTATAGGCGCCGCAAGGGTGAACCGCTCCTACATCATGCAGTCCGATATCAAAGAGGCCTTTATCCGTGTCGGCATCGGCAAGGAGAAAAAGAGCCATGTCATTACACCTGAAGAGAAGAGGATCACCGCGTTCCACGAGACCGGTCATGCGATCCTTTTCCATGAGCTTCCCAAGGTGGGACGCGTCTACACCGTTTCCATCATTCCTACGGGTATGGGAGCCGGCGGCTACACTATGCAGCTTCCTGAGCAGGACATGATGTACATGACCAAAGGCAGAATGCTGGAGGAGATCATGGTGAGTCTCGGCGGCAGGATCGCGGAGGAACTGGTGCTCGACGACATCACGACGGGTGCTTCCGCGGATATCCGGCAGGCGACCAACATCGCAAGGCATATGGTCATGCGCTACGGTATGTCTGAAAAGATCGGAACCATTAATTACGAGCAGGAGACTGACGACGTTTTCCTGGGCTATGATCTTGGCCATGAGAACAAGCACAGCGAATACATAAACGGCGAGATCGACAAAGAGGTGCGCCGCATCATCAGCGACTGCTACGCAAAAGCCAGAGAGATCATCAGGGCCAACGAGGATATCCTTTACAAGGCAGCTGACCTTCTGATCGAGAAAGAGAAGATCACAGGCGAGGAGTTTGACGCGCTGTTCGCGCGGACAGACGGGCCGGCAGAGCAGGTCATCGGGTCTGAAGATTTGCAGACCAGCAATATTTAACAAAAAAACCGGAGAGGTACAAACGTTTTTAAAGAGAGGGAGCAGCCGGTGGAGGCCGGCTGCAAAGCCCGCTTTCCCTATAAAACAGGGAATGACGGCATTCGAAAATGCGGGAAGCCGGAACTTATTGGTCCCATAAAAGGTATTGGCGATAATGCACAAATCACTTTTTTTGCTTTTGTGAACTTTGTGAATTCTGCGAATTTAACTTTTGAGGGCGATTTGCTACTATACACTTGTAACCCCCCAATACATTATAAGTTTTTGCTATACCCCATTTAGAAGAATACCTTCTCTAAAAAAGACAGTCCCCCAAGCGCTGTCTTTTTTACGTTGT
>CACZXG010000126.1 GCA_902785055.1 uncultured Lachnospiraceae bacterium | reverse complement strand
TTCATCGTGAGCACAATCTCGCGATGAAGAATAAAAGCCTCAGCCACACAATGCTCCACTGGAGCATTGTTACGCATGCTTAGGCACGGCGGATCGCAGCCGCGCAAAGAAGAAGGTGCTTCGCACCCTGCTCGGCGCGGCAAAAACGCTGAGGCGCTCTTGAATGAAGAGGAATCGTTACTTCTATGAATAAAGGGTATATTTGGAAGCGACTCCTGCGGTCGCTTTTATCTATCATGATCATCATGCTTATCGTCTTTACGATGATCTTTACGCTGGTTCCGCGTGATAATATTTTCTTCGAGGACAGCACTTATCGTAAACTGAGCAGTAAGTCGGACGATAAGACTGAGTACGTATATTCCACATGGAAAAAGCTTGGATATCTCGACTATGTGAGAATCAATGACTACTGTATGGAGCTTTACGGCGCCGGCAGTCCGGAGATGGCGTCAGCAATTGAACCTGATTCCAGGGAGAGTCAGGATTTCGTTGAATTATATACATCTAAGGGTTACACAGTTGAAAAATTTCTCGGCAACGGGCGCTATTATGCCTACAAGGATATCCCGGTCATCAAGCGAATGGGATCCTGGCTTGCCCATCTCATTGTGATTGACACTCCGATGTCCGTCAAAGATAAGGACAACCCGGATCTTAAGAGGGGCATTTCCCTCGGCAGGACTCCGTCCGGCGGTCTGGCTGTCATCGGCAGCGGTACGACTTACAAGTATCTCTTCTATACGAACAGCAAGTTCCCGTGGATCCATCAGAATTTCATCAGACTGAATTTCGGCGTTTCCTACCCGACTTATCAGGGCCTTGATGTCATGCGTGTCCTCTTCCAGTCTCAGGGCGATGAAGCAAAACGCCATGTCGTCTATGAGACAGGTCTCGAGGGCGAGTCAGGCATCAATTTCGGAACGCTCAAGTACAAGGCTGTCCTCGACAGA
Source organism: uncultured Lachnospiraceae bacterium (assembly GCA_902785055.1). Classification (GTDB taxonomy): domain Bacteria; phylum Bacillota; class Clostridia; order Lachnospirales; family Lachnospiraceae; genus CAG-791. The sequence goes on along the minus strand of CACZXG010000126.1, from coordinate 5,121 downwards.
ATGGACACAAAGAAGTTCGTTGATCACTATGCAGACTACGAAGTCTACAGAAACCAGCCTTCTATGATCGGAACGTCCTTCCGCATGGGCATTATCGCCATGATCCTTGCCTACTCGCTGGGTCTGCCCTTCGGTCTTCTCATGGCGAGAAGAAAAGACAAACTTGCGGATAAACTTGGTATGGTCTATATCATCTTCATTATCGCGGTTCCGTCTCTGGCTTATATCTACCTCTTCCGGTATTTCGGCACGATGCTGTTCAACCTTCCGTCGGTCTTTACTACTTACGGACCGGGAGACCCGCGTTCGTGGGTACTGCCGGTCATCTCTCTTGCCCTGCCGTCCATCGCCAGCCTTATGCTTTGGACACGCCGCTACGTGGTCGACCAGATGAGCGCGGATTATGTCAAGTTCGCCAAGGCCAAAGGCCTCAGCCAGGGAGAGATTTTCCGCACGCACATCTTTAAAAATGCTATCATCCCGATTGCGCAGGGAATCCCTGCATCTCTGGCCGGCTGTATCACCGGCGCCATCATTACCGAGGCGATCTACTCTGTCGGTGGTATGGGTAAGATGCTGCCCAACGCGATCAAGCAGTATAACAACGTCATGATCATCGCCCTTGCGTTCATGTTCTCCACAGTATCCGTACTTTCGGTCCTTGCCGGAGACATTGTATTGACAAAGGTCGATCCCAGAATTTCGCTCAGCGAGAAAGCAGGGAGGTCGTAAATGGATATGGAAAACACCAATCTGTTCGAGTTTGCTGAGTTTGACGAGCTCGAATCTGAACACATTGCCGCGCCCAGGTACTCCTACTGGAAATCTGTCTGGAGAACGTTTTTCAAGAACAAGTTCACTGTCGGCGTCGCAGTTCTGCTTCTATGCATCATTATATTCGCGATGATTCAGCCGATGCTGTCCGGCTACAGTCCGATCAAGACACCAAATATCAATAACTCTCATCTGAAGTTCCTGAAGCCGTCGCTTGAGCATATCTTTGGTACCGACCATGTCGGAAATGAAGTCTTTGACGCGGTCTGGGCAGGTGCCAGGAACTCTATTATCGTCAGCTTTATCTGCACGGCCATCAACATGCTGGTCGGTATTCCGATCGGTGCGCTGTGGGGGTTCTCAAAGAAAATGGACCGCTGGATGATTGAAGTTTATAACATCATCTCCAATGTCCCGTTCCTTCTTCTGGCCATGATCCTCTCCTACGTCCTTGGCGCAGGCATGAGATCTCTGATCATCACGATGACCTGTACGGAGTGGATCTTTGTCGCCTACTTCATACGAACACAGGTCATGATCATCCGTGACCGTGAGTACAACCTGGCTTCCAAGTGCCTCGGAACAGGCACATGGACCATGATCGTGAAGAACATTCTTCCGTATCTGATTTCGGTCATTATGACTTATATATCCCGTGAGGTCCCTTCGCTTATTTCTTACGAAGTTTTCCTTTCTTACATGGGTCTTGGTCTCGGCACGACAAACGCGTCTCTGGGTCAGTCCATCGCCATGTATACTTCGTACATGAACGGCTATCCGCATCTTTTCTGGATTCCGGTCAGCGTTCTGGCTATCATCTCGATCTCGCTGTATATCGTAGGCCAGAAGCTTGCTGACGCAGCCGATCCGCGTACGCACATGTAACATGCAGGAGGGAATAACAATGTCAGAGAATAGAAATGTTATATTGTCCGCCAAGGACGTTGAGGTCCAATTCAGGGTGAGAGATCATTATCTCACAGCGATCCGCAACATCTCGCTGGACCTGTATGAGGGAGAGACCTTCGCGATCGTAGGCGAGAGCGGCTCCGGTAAGTCAGTTTTTACAAAGACCTTTACCGGCATGCTGGAATCCAACGGAAAGATTTCCAACGGTTCCGTTATGTTCCACGGGAAGGATCTGACAAAACTGAAGACCGACAAAGACTGGGAAGGCATCCGCGGCGCCAAAATCTCCACGATCTTCCAGGATCCGATGACTTCACTGAACCCGATCCGCACGATCGGTTCCCAGATCACTGAAGTTGTCGAAAAGCATCAGGGTGTTTCCAAGGCCGAAGCAAAAAAGCAGGCGATCGAGATCATGGAGCGCGTCGGCATCAAGGATGCGGCAAACCGTTTTGACGAGTATCCGTTCCAGTATTCGGGCGGTATGCGTCAGCGTATCGTTATCGCGATCGCACTCTCCTGCCATCCGGAAATCCTGATCTGCGACGAGCCGACAACGGCTCTGGATGTTACCATCCAGGCACAGATCCTGCAGCTGATCCGCGATCTGCAGAAGGAGCTGGGCTTCACGACGCTCTATATTACCCACGACCTGGGCGTTGTTGCCAACGTCGCCGACCGCGTCGGCGTCATGTACGGTGGACAGATCATCGAGTACGGCACTGTCGAAGAAATCTTCTTCGATCCGCGTCACCCCTACACCTGGGCACTGCTTTCCAGTCTGCCCCAGCTGGGCGTGAAGGGTCAGGATCTCTATTATATCACCGGCACACCGCCTTCACTTTACAATAAGATCAAGGGTGACGCATTTGCACCGCGCAATGAGCACGCCCTCAAGATCGACTTTCAGCAGGAACCGCCATTCTTTAAGGTGAGCGACACGCACTACGCAAAGACATGGCTCCTTGATCCGAGAGCGCCGAAGCTGGAGAAGCCGGAGGTCATCCGGGATCTTCATGAAAAGATTAAGAAAATGACAGATAAGGGAGGAGCGTTCCATGTCGAATAATGCTAATGACAGAGAAGTAATTGTGTCCGTCAAGCATGTGGACATATCGTTCGATACCGGAGGAAAGAAGAAATTTAAAGCCGTCAGCGATGCGAACTTTGACATCTATAAGGGCGAGACATTCGCGCTCGTAGGCGAGTCCGGATCCGGCAAGACCACTCTGGGCCGCGCTATTATGCGCATCAACCCCTGCAGTGCCGGCGAAATTACATTTGAAGGAAAGAGAATTTCCGGTAAGATTTCCAAGGAAGAAGACCGAAATGTGGTCCGCAGCATCCAGATGATTTTCCAGGATCCTGCGGCGTCGCTCAACGAGAGGGCGACGATTGAGTACTGTGTATCTGAAGGCCTTCTGAATTTCCATCTGTACAAGGATGAAAATGACCGGATCGCCAAGGTAGACAAGGCTCTCCAGGATGTAGGTCTTCTGCCGGAGCACAAGTCCCGCTACCCGCATGAGTTCTCCGGCGGACAGCGCCAGCGTGTCGGCATCGCCCGCGCTATGGTCATGGAGCCGAAGTTCATCGTTGCGGACGAGCCGATCTCCGCACTGGATGTCTCGATCCGCGCACAGGTTCTGAACCTGATGAATAAGCTGAAGGCAGAAAAGAATCTGACCTATCTCTTCATCGCCCACGATCTTTCTGTCGTCCGTTTCATCGCGGACAGGATCGCTGTTATCCACCTGGGTGAGATCGTTGAGATCGCGGATTCAGAGACTCTCTTTGAGTATCCGCTGCATCCGTACACGACAGCGCTGCTCTCGACGGTCCCGATGCCGGATCCGCTGATCGAGAAGAGCAGAAAGCATAAGGTCTATGACCCCAGTGTTCTCGACCAGTCAGGCGACCCGCGCGAGATGCGGGAGATCCGTCCCGGCCATTTTGTCCACTGCACGCCGAAGGAATACGATGAGTACTGCGCAAAGGCAGCGAGGCTTGAAAAAGAAAAAGGAGCCCGTTAAAGGACTCCGTAGGCAATGATTGCCGCGATGATCAGGTACAGAATTCCGAGAAAGAGAGGATAGTTAAAAGCTGCCTCTCTTTTTTTTGTCTGATCCTCTTTATATTTTGCGTAGTTTATCGTGTCACTACGCTTCATGCCGCGCCGCATGACGAAGCTGCTTATGTCGAAATCGCCGCGCAGGGCCAGCGCGTAAATAATGCCTCCGATGAGGAGGACCATCGCAATGATGGTGGTCGCGTCGGTAAAGAGCAGCAGCCTGTCACGCTCCGCGGTGATGGCTCTGACCGTCGGATAGCCGAGCGTTATGATCACGTGCGTTATGAGTACGCGGGGATTTATTTTTCTGAACTGTTCTATCAATTTACAGTACCTTCCTTTGTGTTTACTGCGTCTTGTAGAATTATATCACAGAAACGAAGCCTGGCAAGGAGATGCTTGCAAAGGCACAGTATCAATACTGCCCCATCGGTGTAGCTGCCTCAATGCTGCCCCATCGGTGCAACGACCTCCCGGTAGATTTTCCTGAAGAAGTACAGGGAGAGGACGAGGGATACACCCTCCGCGATCAGGAAGGAGAACCAGACATTGGTGACCGTCCCCGTCCGGGCAAGCAGCCAGGCCGAGGGAATGAGGACGACGAGCTGTCTGCAGAGCGAAATGATCAGCGAGTAAATGCTTTTTGAGAACGCCTGATAGATCGATCCCAGAACGATGCCTACTGCAGCCAGCGGAAAATGAAAACTGATGATCCGGAGTGCCGGGATACCGATGCTCTTCATTTCCGGAGAGGCATTGAAGAAGCCCAGGAGCGTCTCGGGAAATGTATTGAAGAGGATCGTCCCCAGTGTCATGATGACAAAAGCGAGCGTCAGGGAGAACCTGAGCGCCTCGTCGATGCGGGATTTCTTCCGCGCACCGTAATTGTAGGCGAGCACAGGAATCAGTCCGTTATTCAGCCCGAAGACCGGCATGAAGACAAAACTCTGCAGCTTGAAGTAAACGCCGAACACAGCTGTCGCAGTCGTCGAGAAGGCGATCAGGATCAGGTTCATGAGATAAGTCATCAGAGAGCCGATCGAGATCATGAGGATCGAAGGTATGCCGACCGCATAGATCCTCCGTATGATCTCTCCTGAGGGATGCAGGACAGATTTTAAAGAGTAATGCAGCTCTGTATTCTTCCTGATATTAAAATAGAATCCGAGCAGCGCTGCGATGATCTGCCCGATACAGGTGGCGATCGCGGCGCCGGCCACGCCCATCGCAGGCATGCCGAGAAGACCGAAGATCATGATCGGATCCAGGATGATATTGATGATCGCACCGGTCATCTGGCTGATCATGCTGTACACCGTCTTACCGGTCGACTGGAGAAGCCGCTCGAACATCATCTGATACATGAT
>CACZXG010000125.1 GCA_902785055.1 uncultured Lachnospiraceae bacterium | reverse complement strand
ACAAAATTTCGATTTCTTTGCCGAGGTACGCCGCGCTCTTTTTACGCGTTTGCGCATTGACCAGTTCCACGAGGCGCATGATGCGCTCCTTTTGCAAAAGTAAAGCCCGGAGAATGAACTCCGGGCTGTCAGTTACTTACCAATACGAGATATCAGTTGATCGCATCCTTCAGAGCCTTGCCGCCCTTGAATTTAGGGGTCTTGGAAGCCTCGATGGTGAGGGGCTGGCGGGTGTGAGGGTTGATGCCGACTCTTGCTGCTCTCTCGCTGACTTCGAAAGTGCCGAAGCCAACCAGCTGAACCTTGCCGCCCTCAGCGAGCTCTTCAGCAACTGTATCTGTGAAAGCCTTAAGTGCCTTCTCAGCGTCTTTCTTTGTAAGTCCGGCTTTATCAGCGATAGCTGCGATCATTTCTGTCTTATTCATAATATAGATTCCTCCTGATAGTGATGAGAGCTTCTCTCCCATAAATTTCCTATTAAATTTATAATAGGTTTCTATTGGTTTGTCAACAAGTGAACTATGTCAATGCCATTTATTGCCCAAGCGTGCTCTCATGCCGTAAATACTTATTCAGCAGATATTCTTTGTTGTTGTGCTCCGGTACATCGAGCACTTCTTCAAACATTCCTGCCAAAATATCGCCGACTTCACGCCCGGGCTTTATACCCATCCCAATGAGGTCAGAACCGTTCACTGCCATCCCCCTGAGGCTGAGGCAGTCGCCGCGCTTCACAATTCTCTTGTAGATATCGCACAGAGTATCGAAAGCATTCTGCTTATCCTCCCGCCGGTATGTGCTCTGGGCCAGGAAGTCGGCCTGCTTCACTTCCAGAAGAAGCGGGAAGAGATCAATACCGACATTCACCACTGCCTTGCGCACTGAGGGTTCCGTAAGACGGATCTGCGTATCGTGATATTTGATCAGCGTAGTTACCTGCCGGATCGTCGCATTGTCATACTTGAGCCGCTGCAGGATGGTCCTCGACATGCCGACTCCCACTTCCGCATGACCGCGGAAATGGTCAATTCCCTCCTCATCCACGGTGTGGCAGATCGGCTTTGCAATGTCATGTAAAAACATCGTGAGCCTCAGCACCTTATCTTTGCGGACGAGGCTGACTCCCTTGAGGATGTGCTCCCCCACTGTATAACAGTGATGGGGATTGATCTGATCGGTCTCCATGCATCTGTCGAATTCCGGGATGAATTCTTTGGTGATGCCCGCCTCCCAGGCGGTTCGGAGCAGTTCCGGCCTGTCGGAGAGGAGCGTCTTTTCCAGTTCCTCCCGGATCCGTTCACTGCTGATCTTTTGAAGGTTGGGCGCAAGGATTTCAGCAGCTTTTAAAGTCCCGGGCTCAATCTCATAGCCGAGCTGGGCGCTGAAACGGATCGCCCTCATGATCCTGAGCGCGTCCTCCGTAAATCTCTGCACGGGGTCTCCCACCGCGCGGACGACCCCGTCCTCAAGGTCTTTCTGACCGCCGAAGAGATCGACCAGTCCGCTCTCATTATTATAGGCCATCGCATTGATGGTAAAGTCTCTTCTCCTGAGGTCCTCCCGAAGGCTCGGCGTAAAAGTCACCTCTTTGGGATGGCGGCCGTCCTCGTAGACGCCGTCCACCCTGAAAGTGGTAACTTCATACCCGGTCCCTCCGCACAGAACAGTAACTGTCCCATGCTGAAGTCCCGTATCGATGGTCCTGGGGAACACACTCTTGACCTCCATCGGCAGGGCCGATGTGGTGATATCCCAGTCATGGGGTTCCCGCCCCAGAAGGGCATCGCGGACACAGCCGCCGACTACATAGGCCTCATAACCGGCTTTCTGAAGACTTTCCAGGATGCTATTTACTTGTTCCGGTATTAAAATCTGCACCTGCACGCATTCACCTCAGATCTGCTCTGTTTTGACCGGTGAGCCGCCAGAAATCAATACGCTCCGGACCTGTGGGCAATGTCGATCAATATGCTCTGCCCCAGTAGACCATCTTTGTTGCGGGCTTTCCGCAGCAGACGCATACGTCGCTGAGATGCTCCTGCTTGTAAGGGATGCAGCGGCTTGTCACGGAGTAATCTTCTTTGATCTTCTCCTCGCACTCCCTGCTTCCGCACCACATGGCCTTTACGAAGCCCTTTGTGTCCTCGAAGAGGGACTCGAAAGTCTCCTTGTCGGGAGCATCGAAGGTGTGCTCCTCAAGATGCTTCTTCGCTCTCTCGTACATATCCTTCTGGATCTGAGGAAGGAGTTCTCCGATCTTCTCGGGAAGAGAAGCGATGTCGCAGACCATCTTCTCGCGGGTGTCGCGGCGCACTACTACGCACTTGCCTTCGGCGATATCTCTGGGTCCGATCTCGACGCGGAGCGGAATACCTCTCATCTCCTGCTCTGCGAACTTGAATCCGGGGCTCTTGTCGGTCTCGTCGACCTTGACGCGGAAGTCCCCCAGCATTTCCTTGATCTCAGCAGCTTTCTCAAGGACGCCGGCCTTTCTCTGCTGGATCGGAATGATCATAACCTGGGTGGGCGCGATCTTGGGAGGCAGCACGAGACCGGAGTTGTCGCCGTGCACCATGATCAGCGCGCCGATGATCCTGGTGGAAAGTCCCCAGGATGTCTGGAAAGCGTATTTAAGCTTGTTGTCTTTGTCAGTAAACTGGATGCCGTAAGCCCTGGCAAAATCATCGCCGAAGTTGTGGCTGGTTCCGGACTGCAGAGCTCTGCCGTCGTGCATCAGGGCCTCGATAGTATATGTGGCGATCGCACCGGCAAATTTCTCCTTGTCGGTCTTGCGGCCCTTGATCGTGGGGATCGCAAGGTCCTCCGCACAGAAATCCGCGTAGACATCGAGCATCAGCTTCGTTCTCTCCTCAGCTTCTTCCATAGTAGCGTGGACAGTGTGTCCCTCCTGCCACATGAACTCACGAGAGCGCAGGAAAGGCCTGGTCTCCTTCTCCCAGCGGACAACGCTGCACCACTGGTTGTAGTTCTTGGGAAGGTCTCTGTAGGAATGGACTTCATCTTTATAGAAGTCACTGAACAGTGTCTCGGAAGTGGGACGCACGCAGATCCTCTCCTGCAGCTCTTCCTGACCGCCGTGGGTAACCCATGCCACCTCGGGAGCAAAACCGTTGACCAGGTCGCTCTCTTTGCTGAGCAGGTTCTCCGGGATCATCATGGGAAGATACACATTCTCAACGCCAACTGCCTTGAAGCGGGCGTCCAGATGCTTCTGAACCGCTTCCCACAGCGCGTATCCCGCGGGTTTGTAAACCATGAATCCCTTGATATTGGAATAAGCGATAAGTCCTGCTTTAATTACAACGTCCGTATACCATTGTGTGAAATCCTCATCCATGGATGTGATCTCAGCCACCAGTTTCTTCTGATCTGCCATTTATACCGGCTCCTCTCTAGTTTTTTGATTCTTCTATATTTTGACCAACTCAGGTCGTGCTCAGAAGCTGTCTGAAGTTCCCTGTCTGCGGTCGCCCAGCTGAAGTCTGTTCATAGCGGAGAAAATAGCGCGCACCGAAGCTCTCGTGATGTTGGAGCTGACGCCTACGCCGTAGGTGATCCTTCCGCTCTCGCCATCCATGAGATGGATGTATGCCGCCGCCTGGGAGTCAGAGCCCGACTTGAGGGCGTGCTCCTCGTAGTCCAGAATGCGGACGTTGAAACCGTACTTGAGTGAAAGTCCGCGCAGCACCGCGTCCAGAGGGCCGTTTCCGACCGCTTCGACTCTCTCCATCTTGCCGTGATCCGTAAATACGACCATGACCTTGGTGTCGAAATCTGTCTTGGTGTCGCTGCTGAGATCCGTCACCTGCAGCTTTCTGAAGTGCAGCGGCTCGTTCTTGTACAGATACTCGCTGCGGAAAGCGTCCATGATCTGCTCCGGCGGGACCTCTCCCTGTCTCTCGGACATCTTCTGGACGACGTCCGCGAACTCCCTGTGCATTCCCTTGGGAAGCTTGAAGCCGTAGTAGGTGCTCATTACAAAAGCTACGCCGCCCTTGCCGGACTGGGAATTGATCCTGACCACGGGCTCGTAAACCCTTCCGATGTCCGCGGGATCGATGGGAAGGTAAGGAACCTCCCAGATCTCCGATTTTCTGGTCTTCATCGCCGCGATGCCCTTGTTGATGGCATCCTGGTGAGAGCCGGAGAAAGCGGTGAACACGAGCTTGCCCGCATAAGGGTGGCGCTCGTCGACGCCCATCTTGGTGCATTTCTCGCAGATCTCGACGATCTCATTGATATCCTCGAGGTTGAGTTCGGGGTCGATACCCTGGGAGAACATATTGTAAGCTACAGTGAGGATGTCGACATTGCCGGTTCTCTCGCCGTTGCCCAGAAGAGTTCCCTCGACCCTCTGCGCGCCTGCAAGAAGCGCAAGCTCCGTAGCCGCGACGCCGCAGCCTCTGTCGTTGTGCGGGTGGACACTGAGGATGATGCTGTCCCTGTCCTTGAAGTGACGGCTCATCCACTCGATCTGGTCCGCGTACACGTTGGGAGTTGTCATCTCAACTGTGGAAGGCAGGTTGAAGATCATGGGATCCTCAGGTGTGGGCTGCCATACGTCCTGGACTGCTGTGCAGATCTCCAGGGCAAAATCCAGCTCTGTGCCGGTAAAACTCTCGGGGGAGTATTCAAAATAAATCTTGCCGGGGAACTTCTCAGCCCGCTCCTTGACCCATTTTGTCCCTTCTACGGCGATATCGATGATTGCCTGTCTGTCCTTGCCGAAAACCACATCCCTCTGAAGGGTGGAGGTGGAGTTATAGATATGGACCACAGCCTGTTTGCAGCCCTTGATGGACTCGAAAGTCTTCTCGATCTGATCCTCTCTGCACTGGGAGAGAACCTGAACGATGACGTCGTCCGGGATCAGGTTTTTCTCGATCAGTTCCCTGAGAAAGTCATACTCAAGCTGGCTGGCCGCCGGGAATCCGATCTCTATCTCTTTAAAGCCAAGCTTGACCAGGAGTTTGAACATCTCCATCTTCTCGCTTACGACCATCGGATCGACCAATGCCTGGTTTCCGTCCCTGAGATCTACACTCACCCATGCAGGCGCCTTTTCGATCTGCCTGTTCGGCCATTCTCTCTCCGGATAATTAACGACAGGTGTCCTCCTGTACCTCTTATACCCTTTCATAACATGCTCCCCTTTCTGTATTCATGAACCGGATCACCCCTCTTCGGTCGGAACGATCTCCACCGTTACCTTTACAGTGTCCAGTTCTCCTTCAGCCAGCTGCACTCCGTCAGGGAGGTAATTGGCAATATTGAAGGTTTTTGTCAGGCTCTTCGTTCTTCCGGTGACGTTGAGCTCCGCGGACGGGATACTGATCTCCGTCAGATTCTCAAGCGCGGCTCTTCTGCCCGCCACTGTGACCCTTCCGGGTTCCACAGTTGTCTCCCCTGTGAGCCGGTAGCCTTCGACAGGCTCCGGACGATGTTGTCCGGAAGGTTGGAGTTCGATGCGCTCAGGTAGTTCCACTTGGATTCCCAGCATTCCTGACCCACCATGCCAGTGATGTTGTGGTCGCCGAAGGACTGGTTCCAGGTCATGTAGTTCTTGAGCTGCCAGTAACGGCTGGCGTTCTTCTGGACGGACATGGAGTTGGTCTTGTTCTCCTTGCCGCCGAGGATGTAGGTGGGCTTGAAAGTATTACTCTCGGAGTTGCTGGAATCGAAACCGATCTCGGTCCTCCAAGTGATATGCTTGAAAGGAGTGATGTCGGCGTAGATGTTTCCGGTGAGCTTCTCACGCCCTAGGGTATAGGTATTGATCATGGCAAGGCCGACAGGGTTTGCAGAGGTATAGCCTTCACGCACCACGGTGGCATAATTGCCGTCGATGTCGTAGACCGGGATGTCGGGAAGCGTACCGAGGGACTGGAAAATAAGGCCCTCGCCGCCGTCTGCGAGCTTGAGGTCGTCATTAGTGACGGCATAGGTGGCGTTCACGCCGACCTTGAGCCACTTCTTGACCTGGGCGTCGATGTTGGTACGCACGCTGAAACGGTCGAAGTTGGTTCCGATGACCGTTCCCTCCTGATTCATGTACGATCCGGATACATAGTACTGGACCTTCTCG